>JAQWIP010000002.1 GCA_029248825.1 Alphaproteobacteria bacterium
GTCGACGGGGTCGAGATAGTCCGCTCGACCACCCACATGAGCGGCGAAAGAGCTTTGATTTTATACAAGGGCGCATCCCACTGAACATCGCAATGCGCGCCCGTGATGATGGTTAATTTCGCGACAATATAAAACGCATAGACCCAGCCAAAGCCGAGGTAGACCATCACGGCAGCGCCCCAAATGGAAGGCATGATGAGGTAGTAAAGAATGGAATTGCGATAGACGAGGCGCACGCTCATATAGCCCGAATTATGGTGCGGACGGTGCAGCTTGTATAAGAACGGCACGCTATGCGACAGGCGATGCCACCAATATTGCAACATATCTTCGAACACCAAAAACATAGCAATCTGTGCGGGTATCGCCCAATGCACCAGCGCATTTTCATATTGTGGCAGATGGGTTTGCCTAAATATTGCACCGACGCAAGAATGAACGGCTGGGTGAAAATCAACAGCGCCAGTGTCGAGACCAGCTCCACAAGGCCATCGCCTTTCACTGCATCGGTTTTGCGGAACAGACCCACACGCGCCATTTCAAAAATAGAAAAAGCAACAAATATGCATAAAATAGCAATAACTTCCGGTTTCATAGTAACTCCCTCGAACGGTGCAAAAGATAGTCGATATCCGATTTGGCGGCAAGGTGGCGGTGGCAAAATTTTCTCGCTTAGCTGGCAATTGACACGAGCCAGCGCGCCATGTTCAATGCTGTCATATTTCATCAAGAGGAGTCTCAAAATGAGCGACACACAAGAAGTACTGGTCGATATCGCCGAAGGCGTGATGACCATCACCATGAACCGCCCGCAAGCCAAAAACGCCATGAACAAATCTATGGCCGAAGGCATCTCGGCAGCCATCGACGAATTTGAAGGCAATGCCGACATCCGCGTTGCCATTTTAACCGGCAATGGCGGCACCTTCTGCTCGGGCATGGATTTGAAAGGCTTCCTCGCCGGCGAAACGCCATCGGTTCCGGGTCGTGGCTTTGGCGGCATTTCGCATTATTCGCCAGCCAAGCCGCTGATTGCCGCCACCGAGGGCTATGCGCTCGCCGGTGGTTTTGAATTGGTTTTGGCTTGCGATTTGGTTGTCGCTTCCGAGAAATCGAAATTCGGTCTACCCGAAGTGAAGCGCTCGCTGGTAGCGGGTGCTGGCGGCGTGTTCCGTCTGCCCCAACAAATCCCCCAGCGCATCGCCATGGAAATGGTCATGACGGGCGACCATTATACGGCCGAGCGCATGTATGAAGTCGGCCTCATCAATTCCATCACCCCCGAAGGTAAAGCCCTCGACGGTGCCAAAGAATTGGCCGCGCGCATTGCCGGCAATGGCCCTCTGGCGACCGCGGCTTCGAAAAAAATCATGCAGGAATATAAAACCTGGCCACATGATGAAATTTGGAAACGCCAGCAAGTGATTATGGATCCCGTGTTCGCCTCGAAAGATGCCCGCGAAGGCGCCACCGCATTTGCCGAAAAACGCGCGCCTGTTTGGAAAGGCGAATAATATAAAGGGGGCTTCAAACCAAACACTTGCCCCAGTACGAACAAAGGGCGCTCCTCAAAAGGAGCGCCCTTTTATTTGGTTTGCTTGCCTGACGAAACTTCGCCAAGCGAGATATCTTAGCGCGGATTGGGGGCAGTTTCTTGCCCCGCATAACTGCCCTGAATGACATAGCTAGCCGAAGTACTGGCCGCTTTGGGGGCCGACTTGCAGGCCAAAGGCGAGCTTGAAGCTTTGGCCGCTTTGCCTTTGCCAGAAAATATCAACAAACGCGTGGCAAATCTTCGCGAGCGGATTTCCCAACGTGCCAAAAAAGTAAACACACAACTCAATCTCGCCATTGGCTTTTTGCAAGACGATAATGCGACCGGCTGGCCTGGCGACAATACTATTTTACAACAAGGCAATCCCGAGCAGGGCTATTATCAGGAGGGGTTTGGTGCCGAGCCCGACATTACCAGCCAGACCAAAGATAGCGCGATATCGCAAACCGCAGCCCTAACCACCACCTATGATTTGGGCAGCGAGACATGGCGCGAGGCCTTTGTCTCAGCCAGCTATAGCTCGAACGGCTAGAGTGATACTAAGTATCTCGATAATCAAATGACGGCTTTGGGCCTAGGCCTTACCTATAAGCGCGGCAATCTAACCCTCACGCCGCGCGCCTCGGCGGTTCAGATTGAGAATGATTTTGTTGACCGTTTGGGCAATTATGACATTCTCGCAACCAGTCTCGGTGGCCATTATCAAGTTTCACCGCAACGTCGTCTTACCGCAAGTTTGGGGCAAACGCGCCTCTCATTTGAAGGCACGAAAGACAGCAATGACACAAAAACCCTCTCTGGCTCTGTGGGTTATGAGATGGCCTTTGCGGGTTCTTATTTGTTAAATGCCGGTCTATTTGGCCAAGATTTGGATAGTGTAAAGAACACAGATTTGGACAAGAAGCTGGCGGGCGTAAACCTGAGCCTGCGTAAGGGCGTAAAGCTGGGCCAATTTGTAACCCTGAGCGGAGCCTATTCGCAAAGCCAATACGACAATGTCTATTCGCAATCCTACAATCCGCAAAGCCAAACCATCAGCGATGGCACCAAGCGAGAGGATGATACCAGCTCGGTCAGCCTCAGCTATTTAGTCTTGGGGTCTGCTTTATCGCCAAAGCTGGCGAATGTGTTTTTCACGGCCAGTTATACCCACGAGAAAACTACTTCCAATATTGTAGGGTTCGGCCAGGCGCGCGACATTGCCAACTGAAACGCAAATTATATTTTGCGGTTTTAACCGACCAGTAAGTCGGCAAATCCGGTCAACCAAAACGCAATCGTGACAGCGCCGAGTAAAGTCGACACCACGATGGTGCTGGAGGCATCGGCCTCAGCGGTTTTATATTCCGTGGCGAAAACCGCCGTGAAAACGCCCGTTGGCATAGCCGCCAGCAAGGTGATGGTGGCGGTGAAAACGGGCTCGAGCGCAAACAGATAATGCGCTGCGCAAAACACCAAAAGCGGATGGACACCCAATTTGAAAATCGAAATAAAGACGGCCGAGCCAAGGCTGTCATGCCAAGCAATATGCGCCAGTTTTCCGCCAACCGCGACCAAGGCCACGGGAATGGCCGCGCCGCCAAGCAGGTCGAGAAACCGGTCTACGGGGGGCGCAAGGCCTAATCCCGTGAAATTCCAAATCACGCCGCCAAGAAGCCCTAAGATAACCTGCTGGCCTGACATGGCGCGCGCTAATTTCGGCAAGAAGCCACGCACGCTCAAGCTTGGATTGGCGGTCAACTCAAGGCCGATGAGCGCTACGGTGAAAATCAGCAGCCCATGAAAGGCCAAAACCAAAAACAACGGCAAGCCCGCAGCCGGGCCAAAGGCGGTTAAAATAATCGGAATGCCCAACATCACCGTATTGGAAAAACTGGAGCCAAAGCCGAAGATAACTCGCTCGGAAGGCGTCTGTTTGGACAAAGCCAATCGCGCCACCGCCATGGAAATAGCCATAGTCGCCAACATGGCCCCATAATAAGAGCCCCAAAGCCCCCAAGGAATGACGGTGGGAAATTCGGTCAGCGCCACATTGCGAAACAACAGGGCGGGCGCCGCCAGCGCGAAGACAAATTTATTTAACGTGTCAACATTTTCAGCCGAAAAAAAGCCCCGCTGCGCCGCGCCATAGCCCACGAGGATGACGGCAATTACCGGAAAAATGACACCAATCGATTGAAACATGGAAATGGCATAGCAGATTTTCGCCAGCATGGAATTATTTTATCCGCGCAAAGCCAAATGCGCTGGGCGTCTCGATTGGCTTTTCTGGCGCGGCGACATATGTCTTACTCATGGAAATTCAGCCAAAAGACTTCGCCGATAGAGACGCCCTCCTGGCTCATGTGCGCGCGCTATCCCCCTCCCTCTCGCCCGAGGATGTGCAGGTTTCAGATACCGTGGGCGGACGCCAAGTGGGCGAAAAACAGCTCGCGAAAATAGACCCGATTGCTTATGGTCACTCGCGCAATTATCTGGGCGGTAAGGTTAGTTATCTCTCGCCTTATATTCGCCATGGCATTCTCTCGCTCAATGAAGTGCGCAATCTTGCGCTAAAGGCAGTGCCGCAAGGCGAGGCGATAAAGCCGATCGAAAAATTCATCCAAGAACTCGCGTGGCGAGATTTTTGGCAAAGGGTCTATCAGCAAAATCCCGATTGGATTTGGCACGATGTGGAAGACTATAAAACCGGCTTTGCGCCCGACGATTATAGCGACACGCTGCCTGACGATATTCAAACCGCGCAAACCGATTGCGCGGCGATAAATTATTTCATCACCACATTGCAAACCACCGGCTATTTGCACAATCATGCGCGGATGTATTTGGCCGCCTATATCGTCCACTGGCGGCGGGTGAAATGGCAGGCGGGGGCGCGCTTCTTCTTGGCGCATTTGCTCGACGGCGATCCGGCTTCCAATAATTTGAGCTTCCAATGGGTGGCCAGCACATTTTCCAATAAGCCGTATTTTTTCAATCTCGAAAACTTGCAAAAATTCGCCCATCCGCAAGCGCCTTGCGAAGAGGGAGATAATCAGGCCTTGGCGGGGTCTTATGATCAATTGGCGGCGCGACTATTTCCCTATGGGGTCAGCTCATGAGCGATTTGATTTGGCTACACGAAGAGGCGTTGCGCGCCAGCCATCCGTTGTTCTCGGCGTCTTCCGCGCCCACACAATCGGTGTTTATTTGGGACGATGCCTATATGGCGGCGATGGGGTATGGCCTCAAACGTCGGGTTTTTCTATATGAAACGCTGCTTGAGTTGCCGGTAGATATTTATGCGGGCGACACAATAGAGACGCTAAAGGCGCTGGCCGAAACCAGCCAAGCCAGCCGCTTACTCACGGCCACCACGCCCAATCCACAGTTGAACGATATTATGGGCGCCCTCCCGCTTGAGGTGACGCGAGTGGCGGAAGACGCATTTGTCGAAATGCCCAATCCCGAGGGCTTGCGTCGGTTTTTCAAATATTGGAATAAAGCTAAAAAATTCGCTTTCCAGCCGAATGGGACGCGTTAGTTTTTGAGACTGGCGTCAATCGCCTTGCGTATTTTTTTCGAGCCGGGTTTGGTCATCGATGAAAAATATGTCACGGGGCGACCTTCGCCGTCGATGAGGAATTTATAAAAATTCCACTTTGGGCTGCCGCCCGTTTCGGCCTTCAGCCATTTATAAAGCGGATGCGCGCCCTCTCCCTTGACCACGAGTTTTCCGGACATCGGGAAATCAATATTAAAGTTCACTTGGCAAAACTCTTTGATTTGGCCTTCGCTGCCTGGTTCTTGCTCGCCAAAGTCATTGCTTGGCACGCCCAAAACCACCAGCCCATCATCGCGCTTTTCTTCCCACAGGCTTTGCAGGCCGTCATATTGTTTGGTGAAGCCGCAATAGGAGGCGGTGTTAACCAATAAAATTGTCTTGCCTCTAAACTGCGCCAAAGACATATCGCCGCCATCGATAGACGGCAGATTGAAATCATGGGCGCGGCTTTGGGTGCCAGCAGCTTGCGCGCTTGACCCGAAAGACAGCAAGACCAAAAAGGTGAAAATGTCGATGTAATTTCTACTCATAGGGCATATATAGTCCTTTTCCCGTCATTTCCCAAAGCGAAAGCCATTTGGTCCCAAAGGGAAAGCCAGCTGGTCCCAAAGCGAAAGTCAGATAGGCCGACTTTCGCGCAAAGCCCGAGGTTAGACATTGAACAAGGCGCTCGCAGCATTGTAGACTGCAAGCTCAGCAGAAAAGGCTTCGTGAGTGTTTCTATTTAAAGACGAGAGCAATACGCATTTTGAATGCCCGTCATGCGGGCAGCGCGGCTTGGTGCCGAGCGATGTTTTGGCCGAAACCCTCAAAGAAACCGAATATGTGCGCATTAGCTGCACCCGATGCGCCACGAAATTCGAGCCGACCGCCAAACCGCTCGAGACTGCGACCCCCGAAGCGGAAGAAAAACCCGAACAAGAAATCGGCAGTCTCCCCGTCTGGCTCAGCGCGCCCGAACGCGCGAAACCAGAAACCGAAGTTTCCCAAGAGGTGGAACTAGAAGTCGCCTCGGAACCAGAAGCGCCAGAGACCGTTGAGCCTGAAGGTCAACCGGAACCGGAAATAGAGCTTGAAATAGAAGTAGAGCCAGAGCCAGAAATAGAACCGGAACCAGAGCCAAAAATAGAGCCAGAGCCAGAGCCGGAACCAGAAATAGAGCCAGAAACAGAGCCAGAAATAGAGTTGGAAATTGAGCCTATTCCAGAGCCTGCTCCCGCTATGGCGCCATCGGGGGGCGCCAGCAATAAACTGCAATTTCTCGCGGTCAGCCTAGCCGCTGTCTTGTTCTTCCTCGGCGGCATCCTGCTTTTGGCCAGCCGCTAGAGTTTTACAGCCAGCGGCGAGTTTTGGCTTTATAATTGCGATAAATCTGGCCAAATTCAGCCTCTAGGTTTTCTTCTTCAGTAGGTCTCCACACCAGTTGCACGCCGATGACAAAAATCGGCACGACCGCCAAAGCCCCCACATGCCCGCTCGCCAAAGCGCTGCCCGTGAGCAATATCGCCATCGCCAGATAAATCGGGTTTCGCGAATAAGCAAAAAGCCCCGTGTCCATTAACTGCGACGGCTGGCCATCGGGAATAATCGTCGTCTCATGTTTTCGAAAACTGGCGGCCATATATAAAATCGTGGCGAGCCCAAGCGCCATCAGCGCGATGCCCGCATATTGCCAAAGCGGCGACATAATGGGGCGCACCGGCGCCAGATAGGCCAAAGCCAATTGCCCTAAAATGCCCGCTAATACCATCAGAGGGGGATAAATTTTCATCGTCGTCTCCTATCTCTCGGGTGCCTTAAGCCGAAACGGGAAGCGGTTCCCAAATGTCGACAATGCGACCTTTCTCAAAAATTGCCAATTTCGGAAACTGCAAAAACACAGCTTCGCTTTGGTGAGGACGCAAGAACACAAACTCATCTACGGCCAATTTTCCGCGCGCCAAAGCGGCGGGGCCAACCAGTAATTCTTGATTGCTCGAGCGCCCCATCAGTGGGCTGGGGGCCAAGCCTTTCGGATAGACCGCGCTGGCCATCCAATAGCCGCCATGGGTGAACACGCTGGTGCCAGGGCTTATCGCTTGCAGCAAATCGCCTGCCTGTTCGCCGCCTGGAACGCGCACGCCGTTTTCTACTTTTAGCGCTGGTGTCGCGATAAAAGCGGCTGGCACGAAGAGCTTTAACATGGGCGTATCAAAATCGCTCGGCTTGACCAAAGTCGAGCCCGCCGCCAATTCATTGGCCAATTGCGTGTCTTTATAAAGCCGAAAGGTCGGGCTGCCCGCCATATTGCGCACCATGGTTTTGACGTGGCGCGCGCCGAGCGCGGCGGTGCTTTGCGCCAAGGCTTGCGCGTAGATTTTCTGTGTCGCTGTTTTGGCGCGCGCAGGCCAGCCTGCCAGTTTTGGCAATTTCGCCAGATGCGGCTCATAGCCCATCAGGCCTGACAGCGAAAGCTCGGGGGTGTTGACGATTTCATCGAGTGCCGCTTGCAGCCCCTCTCCCGGCGCCATGCCGCCGCGATGCAGGCCGACATCTATTTCCAAATTAATCCGCAAAGGCAATTTTTGCGCCCGCGCCAGCGCGCCGTATTGGCTCGCACGCTCGGGCGTATCGACCAGCCATTGCACGTTCGACAGGGATTTTTTCTGGCTCGGCTTTAGCCCCCCAAGCATTTGCGCCAGAGCCGCCACCGGCACGGGCTTGCCGAGCAATTGATCATAATCTGGCAGACGCGCCAAAAGCTGCGCCACCATGGCCGCATTGAAACTCATCAACCGATTCGTGCACGCGCGTTTGGCGACATGCACCAGCAGCTGCTCGCTGGGCAACGATTTGGCGACAATGCGATAGGCCATGCCGCGCGGCAAAAACCCTTTCAAGGTGTCGATGTTCTGATTGAGCCGCGTTTTATCGATGAGCAAAACCGGCTCGCAAATACCCGATTTGGCCAGAGCCGCTTGCAGGCCCGCAAAATAAGCTTGCGATAAAGAGGCCGCGCCACTCATCGAGATGGCTCCAATAGCGAGCGCAAATAAGGATTTAAAAGCCGCCCTTGCGGGTCTAGCTGTTTTTGTAGCTTGGCGAAATCTTCGAACTTTGGATAGGCGGCGCGCACTTGCTGGCCATCCATCGAGTTTAATTTGCCCCAATGCGGACGCCCGCCCGAGCGTTGGAAAATCGGCTCAATTTGGGTGAAGAGAAAATCATAAGCATCGGGCGCATGAGTATGCACGGCTATCGACACTCTTGGGCCGGCGTTAAACGGCGAAAGCCACGCGGTATCGCCAGCCGTCATGCGGCACTCAAAAGGAAAAAAGACATCGCCGCGTTCGCGTTCAATCAGCTCGCGCACTTCTTCCAAAACCTCTAATGCCCCCTCGGGCGGCAAGTGATATTCCATTTCGTTGAAAGGCACATTGCGCTCGCTGGCCAGAAGCTGCCAGCTTTCGCCAATGATGTTTTCTTCGGGCGCATTGGCAATGGCGGCGCCGAGAAGGCGTTTTCGCAAAAACGGAAACCAGCTCAAATAATCGCGCAAAGCTTTGAGCTGCATCACACCATCATCGCTTTCCGCCAACAAGCGGGGCGTGTCGGGCGCGTCGGTTTCATCATGGGTGATGACCATGGCGGTGGCAGAAAAAGGAATATAGAAAAATTCAAAATTGCGATGCGTCTGCCACAGAGTTTCGGCCTGCTCGAGAACTTGCGTATAGGGCATAAAGCGCACGCGACGATGCAGCTTATGGCGCGCCACCAATTGCATTTCCATTTCGGTCAAAACACCCAGACTGCCCAAAGCCACTTGCGCCGCGCCCAAAAGCTCGGCGTTGGATCTGGCGCTAATCTCCATCTCCTCGCCCGTGCCCGTCACCAATTTCAGCCCTTTGATTTCCGCCGCCAAACAGGGCAGGTTTTTGCCCGTCCCATGGGTCGCCGTCGAGGTGGCACCTGCCAGACTTTGCACATCAATATCGCCAAGATTGCGAAACGCCAATCCCGCCTCGGCCAAGGCGGGCGACAAATCTTTCAGCCGCGCGCCTGCGCCCAGCCATGCGGTTTTCTTGCGCTTATTTACCGAGCGCACGCCGCCAAAGGCATCGAGGCGAATAATTTTACCGTCGCCATCGGCCGGCACCAAGGGCGTCCAGCTATGGCCAGAGCCGACCGGGCGCACCGCCCCTTTTGTGGTTTGGATGAGCCGACTTACCGCGGCGGTGGTTTGCGGCGTTTCGACCTGAGCTTCAGAGGGCGCCAAAGATTTCGACCAATTTTGCCACCCGCTTTTGGCCTTGGGTGCGCTAGCTCGTGCCGAACCGCCCGAGACAAAAGAAGCCAAAGCCGAAAGCCCCAGCGCTTTTACAATTTGTCGTCTTTGCATTCCCTACCCCTTCGCTATGGCTTAAACGCTATAAGCGGTAGGCCAGATTGGCAAGTTATCTATGCGCTCTATTTGCCCGAAAAATTACGCAAAGCATAATTGGCCGTGGTTTGCGCCACCAGGTTGCCAGCCTCATCCGTAAGCTCGGCCACCAAGGTGAAATCAAACCGACCGGTCTCTTCCAGCTGCTGGTTCATCTCGTCGGCTTGCGCTTGGGAGAAATGGGCTTGCGCCGTAATCGAGGTCAGCGCGGGGGCTTTAAAATCAATTTTCAAATCTCGCACGACAGGCTGGAATTTCTGCGGATGCTTGAGATGGCGCATCGGCACCAGACCGCCCAAAAATTCACCGCCCAAAAACAGGAAGGCGGCATGCATCATATGAACATGGTTTTGCGTCTTCTCGCCCAAAATAACGCGCGCTTTGAACACTTCATCGGCCCGCAAAATTTCCAATCCAGCATTTTCATAAATCGGAAATTGTTGGCGAATAGAAGCCGCCATTTTTTCTAAATCCATCATCGTCTCCTATCGCTGAGATAAAGGCGCTAAGCTTAAGCCGAAGCCGAAGCCGAAGCCGAAGCCGAGCCGGTGATTTTAGATACGAGTTTGGGCAAGACATAAATAACGCCAACCCCAAATAAAATACCAAAGCCGTAATTTATCGGCATCGCCATTCCGGTCTCCCCAAGCTCGAGGGCGCGCGGAATTCGCGTCGTCAAGGCCATCCAGACAAAGCTCAGACCGGTCAATCCGCTGGCTATCAAAAGCTGCACGATGCGCGGGCCAGGCAGGTTTTCGTCACCGCCCCGCATCCAATAATGACCCAAAAGCCAACCCATCATAGCGCCCGCAAACCAAATGGGGGCGTGGTGGTCGACGTGGCTTGGATAGAAAATCGTATAAATAAGGTGCAGAGCCAAGAGACATCCCACCGCTTGCGCCATCGGCAATTGCGCGATGCCGCTGGAGATACGCGGATGATTTTGCGCCGCGATATAAGCGTAAAGACATAGGCAACCGATAACAAACCCCGAGGCCACATCGCCCAAATCATGGACGCCCAAATAAAGCCGCGAGAAACCTTGCAAAACGATAAAAATACTCGCCGCCCAATAGGCCAGGTTTTTATACGCCGTATCGCGCACCGAATAAGCCAGATAGCCCCACAGCACGACGGCAATTTGCATATGTCCGCTCGGCCAGCCATAGCTTTTGCCGACCCCGCCATCGAGCGCAAACTCGGCCGCAGGACGCGGGTCTTGGCCAATGTCTTTGAGCCAACTATTCACCAGCCCCGCCGCCATCAGCAACATGGCCGTATGAAAAAACCGTTTCGAGCCGAGCGCGAAATAGCCAAAACACAGAAACATAACCAAGAATAAAGGGTAGCCCATCAAAGTAATCAGCTCGAACATCTGGTTTAAAAAAGGCGTCCGCAAAGCTGGCACCCAAGACATATCATTCCAAATCGACATTTTTCTTCTCCCGTTATTTCGTTTCAAATCTTAAGGCTTGGCCATTTTTAGCCGCCGCCACAATGGCGCCATCGCGCAAAGCAAATTTCCCATTCACCAAAACATGCACAATGCCTGTGCTTTCCGCCAGCCCATTTTTATAGGTCGCTTGGTCGCTGATTTTGAGGGGGTCAAAAATCGTAATATCGGCCACCATCGTCTCTTGCAAACGGCCG
>JAQWIP010000015.1 GCA_029248825.1 Alphaproteobacteria bacterium
CCCCAAAGCCCCGATGAACAGCACCAGCTCGGGCAGGATAAGTAAAATATCGTTCATAAATTGCGTTGTCATGATCTTACTCCACCGCCTGCACTTCGAGGCCATAATAGTGATTGGCCAAAGCTTCTTGATAGCCAGACACAAGCGCCTCAATCGATGGCGCGGTTAGCTCTAGAATAGGCATCGGCCAGAAACCGAAAACAATCGTGGCGATAACCAGAGGCGCGATGATGAATATCTCCCGCCGATCCATATCTGCGATTTGCTGCAAGCCTTCATGCTCGATGCGGCCAAAGCTGACACGCCGATATAGCGACAGCGCGTAGACCGCCGAGAAAATTACCCCACTGGCGGCAAATAAAGCCGTCCATGTGCTGACTTGGAAAGTGCCGATAATCGTCAAGAACTCGCCGACAAAACCAGAGGTGCCAGGCAGGCCGACGTTGGCCATGGTGAACAGCAAGAACACCGTGGCAAAGATGGGCATGCGATTGGCCAGCCCCCCATAAGCGACAATCTCGCGCGTATGCATACGGTCATAGACCACGCCGACGCAAAGGAATAGCGCGCCCGAAATCCAACCATGCGAAAGCATTTGGAACACCGCCCCTTGCACGCCTTGCATGGTGGCGGAGAAAATACCCATGGTTACAAACCCCATATGGGCGACCGAAGAATAGGCGATGAGTTTTTTCATATCCTCTTGGGCGAAAGCCACCAGAGACGTGTAAACAATGGCAATGGCGCTCAAGGCTAAGACCATGGGCGAGAACATATCCGAGGCGATGGGGAACATTGGCAAGGAAAAGCGCAAGAACCCATAGCCGCCCATTTTCAACAACACACCCGCCAAAATAACCGAGCCTGCCGTGGGCGCTTCCACGTGCGCGTCGGGCAGCCATGTATGCACTGGCCACATGGGCATTTTAACCGCAAAGCTTGCAAAAAACGCGAGCCAGAGCCAAGTCTGCACATCGGCATCGAAACCGTGCGCCGCTAAATCTGGAATGAAAGTCGTGCCGGTCTGCCAATACATATACAAAATGGCCAAGAGCATCAGCACCGAGCCGACCAGCGTATAGAGGAAGAACTTAAAGCTCGCATAAATCCGGCGCGCGCCGCCCCAAATGCCGATGATAAGGAACATCGGAATGAGACCCGCTTCAAAGAAGAGATAAAACAGAATGATATCCATGGAGCAGAAGACGCCAATCATCAGCGTTTCCAGCACCAAGAAAGCCAGCATATATTCGCGCACGCGGGTTTTCACCGAGACCCAACTGGCCAGAATGCAAATCGGCATAAGCGCTGCGGTCAACACAACAAACAGCACCGAAATGCCATCCACGCCCATGGCGTAATCAATGCCCGGCGCTAGCCATTGCGCGCGTTCGACGAATTGAAAGCCAGCCTCGCTGCCATCAAAGCGGGTGACCATGAAAATGCTGAGCAGCAAAGTCACCACAGTCGTCCAAAGCGCTACGGCGCGAGAATTTGCAGCCACGGTCTCTTCGTCGCCGCGCACCAATAGGATAAACAGCGCGCCGAGGAGCGGTAAAAACGTGAGGGTCGAGAGAAGCGGCCAATCAATCATATGCGTATTCCTATATCTTCCCTATTGCGCCGTCAGCATCAGCCACGTCACGAAACTGGCAACACCCAGCAGCATGACAAAAGCATAATGATAAACAAAACCAGTTTGCAGGCCGACGATACGGCGCGTGACCCGCTGGACGCTCGAGGCTATGCCATCGGGGCCCAAGCCATCGATAATGGCGCCATCGCCGCCTTTCCACAAAACCCGCGCAATCCATTTGGCAGGGCGCACGAAAAGGAAGTCGTAAATCTCGTCGAAATACCATTTGTTGAGCAGGAACTTGTAAATCAGGTCGTGCTGCTCGGCGATTTCGCCCGGCCATTTCGGATAGCGGATGTACATAATATACGCCAAAACGAAACCAGAGAGCATCATCAGCAATGGCGATAATTTCACCCAGCTCGGCACATTGTGCAAATCATGCAGCACATGATTGTCGGCGGAGGTGAAAATCGTGCCGCTCCAGAACGCGGTTTGCGTGTCGCCGATAAACAATCCGGAGAAAGCAAAGCCAGCAATCAAAGCGCCAAAGGCCAGCACAATCAGCGGCACCAGCATAACCGGTGGGCTTTCATGCACATGGCTCAGCGTATCGTTCGAGCAGCGCGGCGCGCCAAAGAACGTCAGGAACATCAACCTCCAGCTATAAAATGACGTGAAGAAAGCGGCGATGATGAGCATAGCAAAAGCAAACATATGCGGCGCCGCATGGGCGGCAAATGCGCCTTCGATAATCGCATCTTTGGAGAAATAACCCGCCGTGAGAGGAAAGCCCGTCAAAGCAATCGTGCCGATGAACATCATCAGGAATGTTGCGGGAATGAGCTGGCGAAGGCCGCCCATTTTGCGCATATCTTGCTCGTCACCTATGGCGTGAATGACCGAGCCGGCGCCTAAGAACAGCAGCGCTTTGAAAAACGCATGGGTGAACAAATGGAACATAGCCGCTTGATAGGCGCCAATGCCAAGGCCGACAAACATATAGCCAAGCTGCGAACAGGTGGAATAAGCAATCACCCGCTTGATATCATTTTGTACCAGCCCAACCGTGGCGGCGAAAAACGCGGTAATCGCGCCAATGACAATCACCACATTCAGCGCGGTTTGCGACAGCTCAAACAAAGGCGAACAGCGCGCCACGAGGAACACGCCCGCCGTTACCATGGTCGCGGCATGAATGAGCGCCGACACAGGGGTCGGGCCTTCCATGGCGTCGGGTAGCCAAGTGTGCAGCAAGAATTGCGCCGACTTGCCCATGGCGCCCATGAACAAAAGCAAGCAAATCGTTGTCAGAGCCGGCAGTGTCATGCCGAGGAAATCAAATTTGCCATTGGCCAAAGCCCCCGCCGCCGCAAAGACTTCGTCAAATTGCAACGAGCCGACCGAATAATAAATCGCCGACATGCCGAGGATGAGACCAAAGTCCCCTACCCGATTGACCACAAAGGCTTTCATGGCGGCTGCATTGGCCGAGGCTTTTTTGAACCAGAAACCGATGAGCAAATAAGACGCCAGCCCCACGCCTTCCCAGCCAAAGAACAGCTGCAAGAAATTATCCGCCGTCACCAACATCAACATCATGAAAGTGAACAAAGACAGATAAGCAAAAAAGCGAGCGCGATGCTCGTCGTGGCTCATATAGCCGATGGAATAGACATGCACGAGCGAGGAAACCCCCGTCACGACAACCAGCATAACCACCGTCAGCGTGTCGATGCGCAAAGTCCAGTCGATCACCAGACTGCCCGATTGCAACCAGCTCAGCACCAGAATTTTGCTGGCATTTCCATTCAGCCCAACATCCACAAAAGCCACGCAAGACAAAAGCGCCGAGGCAATCAGCAGTCCCGTGGTGATATATTCAGAGTTGCGGTGGCCGATAACCCGGCCAAACAAACCCGCAATAAGCGCTCCGAGGAGCGGGAAAAAGACAATCGCCTGATACATGGGTTAGCCTTTCATCTGACTGACATCTTCAATTGCGATGCCGCCACGATTGCGGAAATAAACGACAAGAATGGCCAGGCCAATCGCGGCCTCTCCAGCAGCCACCGTCAGCACGAGGAGCGCAAAAACCTGCCCCACTAAATCGCCGAGATAGGCCGAAAAAGCCACAAGGTTGATATTCACCGCCAAGAGCATCAGCTCAATCGACATGAGAATAATGATGACGTTTTTCCGGTTCAGAAAAATGCCAAACACGCCAATGGTAAAAAGAATGGCCGCGAGCGTTAGATAATGTGTCAGTCCAATCATCGTCTAAATGCCTTCCCCAGGTTTAATATCCACCAGTTCCACCGCATCTTCGCGCGTGCGCGCGTTTTGCTTGGCGATGTCTTGGCGTTTTGGATTGTTCGATTTCACCAAAGTCAAAACAATGGCGCCAATCATCGCGACCAGCAAAATGGCACCCGCGGTTTGGAATAAGAAAATATAATCGGTGTAAAGCACCCGACCCAAAGCTTCGGCATTGGTCATGCCTTCGGGCGTGGCACTTGGCAATTGCCCTTTGTCGACCAAGGTCGAGGAAGCGCCAAACACCAGCAATAGCTCCAGCAGCAAAATCAAACCAACCGTCGCGCCAATGGGCATATATTGCAAAAACCCTTCGTTCAACTCGGCGAAATCAATATCTAGCATCATCACGATGAACAAGAATAACACCGCCACGGCGCCGACATAGACCACCACCAAAATGAGCGCGAGAAACTCGGCTCCCAGCAAAACGAACAGGCCTGCCGAATTGAAGAAAGTAAGAATAAGAAACAGCACCGAATAAACCGGATTGCGCGCGGCAATGACCATAAAGGCACTGGCCACGGAGACCGAGGCAAACAGATAAAAGGCGAGAGATGTAAGCGTCATATGATTTCTACCGGTAAGGAGCGTCTAGCTCGATATTCTTTGCAATTTCCACTTCCCAACGATCGCCATTGGTCAGCAATTTGGCTTTGTCATAGACAAGCTCTTCGCGGGTTTCGGTTGCAAACTCAAAGTTTGGCCCTTCCACAATCGCATCCACCGGACACGCTTCTTGGCAAAACCCACAATAAATACATTTCACCATATCGATGTCATAGCGCACGGTGCGGCGGGTGCCGTCATTATTGCGCGGGCCCGCCTCAATGGTGATGGCTTGGGCGGGGCAAATCGCTTCGCAAAGCTTGCACGCGATGCAGCGCTCTTGCCCGTTGGGGTAGCGACGCAAAGCATGTTCGCCACGAAAGCGCGGGCTAAGGGGGCCCTTTTCATGCGGATAATTGATGGTCGCTTTTTTGCCAAAGAAATAGCCAAGCGCCAAACGAAACGCCGAGACGAATTCGATGAGAAACAAACTGCGAGCTGTGCGGTCTAACCAAGCCATACCAAAACCCTTACGAAGCCATATCAAAATATTGCAAGAAACCCGCCACCAAAACGACATAGAGCAGCGAAATAGGCAGGAAGACTTTCCAGCCCAGACGCATCAATTGGTCATAGCGATAGCGCGGCACGATTACTTTCATCATAGCGAATAGGAAGAACATAAAGCCCATTTTGATAATGAACCAAACCGGCCCCGGCACCCAATTAAACGGCGCGATATCGACCGGTGCCAACCAGCCGCCCAAAAACAAAATGGTCATCATGGCGCACATCAAAACGATGTTGGCCAATTCGCCAATCATAAACACCACATAGGGCGTCGAGGAATATTCGGTCATAAAGCCCGAGACCAATTCACTTTCCGCTTCCGGCAAATCGAAAGGCGGGCGATTGGTTTCGGCCAAAGCCGAGATGAAAAACACCACAAACATGGGAAATAGCGGCACCGCAAACCAGACGGTTTTTTGCGCCAAAACGATATCCGTCAAATTCAACGAGCCAACACACAATAGCACCGTGATGATAACCAAGCCGATGGAGACCTCATAGGATACCATTTGCGCCGCCGAGCGCAGCGCGCCCAAAAACGGATATTTGGAGTTGGAAGCCCACCCGCCCATAATCACGCCGTAAACGCCGAGCGAGGAAATCGCGAAAATATATAAAATGCCGACATTGATATCGGCCACTGCCCAGCCTTCATTAACCGGAATAACCGCCCAAGCGCTGAGCGCCAAGAACATGGTCACGAAGGGCGCCAATAAGAAAACCGGCTTATTGGCCGTGGTGGGAATGATGATTTCTTTGAACAAATATTTGGCGATATCGGCAAAACTTTGCAGCAAGCCAAACGGCCCGACCACGGTTGGGCCTTTGCGCAATTGCGCCGCCGCCCAAATTTTCCGGTCGGCCAGCATGAAGAAAGCCAGCGACACCAGAAGCGCCAGAATAATTGCCAAAGAGTGCAGCGTCACCACAAGGGCTGGCCAAATATAGCTATCGAAAAAAGCGCTATCCATGGGTGCCTGTCCCTTCGGTCTCGCCATCGCGTTGCTGTTTGGCTTTGGCGCAATCGGCCATGGTGGCTGAGGCGCGCGCAATGGGGTTGGTGAAATAGAAATCCGTCACGCTATAGGCAAATGCCGCTTTGCTCATTTTCTTGGCCGTCGGCGCTTTTGGCGCGGCGCTCTCGCTCAAGCCATCGATTTGGGCAAAATGCGGCGCCACTTCGAACATTGCACGGCGCAGCTCGGCCAGATTATCGAACGGCAAAGTCAGACCCAAAACTTCCGATAGCGCCCGGAAGATTTTCCAATCTTCGCGCGCTTCACCCGGAGGCGTTGCCGCCTGTTCGGTCATTTGCGGACGCCCTTCGGTGTTCACGTAAATGGCTTGCTTTTCGGTATAGGCGGCGGCTGGCAAAATAACATCAGCACGATGCGCGCCACGGTCGCCATGACTGCCGATATAAATCACAAAAGCATCGCCCAGCGACGCCCCCTCAATTTCATCGGCGCCATATAAAATGACGGTTTCAACCCCCCCGCTTTGCGCCGCCTCTTGTATGCCAGCGACATCCAAGCCGCCCTCGCCTGGCAGCAAGCCGAGGTCGAGGCCAGCCACGCGCGCGGCCGCCGTGTGCAGCACGTTAAAGCCGTTCCATGTGGCAGAAATCGCCGCAGATTTTTCGGCCAGCTCAATCGCTGCCGCCAAAACCGCATCGCCATCGGCACGCGTCAGCGCACCTTGGCCAACGATAATCATCGGGCGTTCCGCCTTGGCCAAAGTCTCGCTAAAGCCATGTTTGCCAGCCAGCAAATCGGCCAGAGTATCGGCGCCCGCGCCAATGTTTTCCGCTTCATAAGTCAAATCGACAGGCGCGCCAATCGTGGCAATGGGGAAATTACCCATCAAATAGCGTTTGCGAATCCGCGCGTTCAACACCGGCGCTTCTAGGCGCGGGTTGGTGCCAATCAGCAATAGGGCATCGGCGTCTTCAATGCCAGCGATGCTGGTGTTGAAAATATAATTGCCGCGCGGGCCCGAGAGTTTGGCGCCATCTTGGCGGCAATCGACATGCGGGCTTTGCAATTTATCCATCAAGGCTTTCAAAGCAAATTGGCCTTCGCCGCAAACCAAATCGCCAGCAATGGCCGCCGTTTTGGCGCCTTTGCCTTTCAGTTTTTTGGCAATCAGCGCAAAGGCATTGTCCCAACTGGCGGGCGCGAGGTTTTTTCTGGCGCGCACGTAAGGGCGGTCGAGGCGTTGTGTGTTCAAGCCATCCCAGATAAACCGAGACTTATCGGATAGCCATTCTTCGTTCACATCATCATGGTTGCGCGGCATAACCCGCATGGCTTCGCGGCCACGCATATCGACGCGAATATTGCTGCCCACCGCGTCCATCACATCGATGGTTTCGGTTTTCTTCAGCTCCCACGGACGCGCGGTAAACGCGTAAGGGCGCGAGGTCAGCGCGCCGACGGGGCAAAGGTCGATGACATTGCCCGACATCTCACTGTCCAGCGAGGCCTCCAAATAAGTGGTGATTTCCATGTCTTCGCCGCGGCCAATGGCGCCAATTTCTGGCACACCTGCCACTTCTTGGGCGAAGCGCACGCAACGGGTGCAATGGATGCAGCGCGTCATAATGGTGCTAACCAACGGCCCCATATGTTTGTTTTCCACGGCGCGTTTATTATCGGCAAAACGGCTGGCATCGCCCCCAAAGCCGAGCGCTTGGTCTTGCAAATCGCATTCGCCGCCTTGGTCGCAAATCGGGCAATCGAGCGGATGGTTAATCAGCAAAAATTCCATCACGCCTTCGCGGGCCGCTTTCACGCTCTCGGATTTTGTGCTGACCACCATATCGGGCGCCACAGGCATGGCGCAGCTAGCAACGGGCTTGAGCGCTTTTTCGACTTCCACCAAACACATGCGGCAATTGCCAGCGACGGAGAGGCGTTCGTGATAACAAAAGCGCGGAATTTCTGCGCCCGCTTCTTCGCAAGCCTGCAAAATGGTGGTGCCGGGCGCGACCGAAACCGAGACGCCATCGACCGTAAGATTTACCTGATCGCTCATTATTCAGCTGCCTCCTGATGGCTCGGCCCTTGCGTTAAACGCGCTTCGATGAGCGGACGGAAATGCCGGATAAGCCCTTGCACAGGCCACGCCGCCGCATCGCCGAGCGCACAAATCGTATGTCCCTCAATTTGCTTGGTCACTTGCAGCAGCATGTCAATTTCTTTGACCTGCGCTTCGCCAGCCGCCATGCGCTCTAACACGCGCCACATCCAGCCCGTGCCTTCGCGGCACGGCGTGCATTGGCCGCAGCTTTCGTGTTTGTAAAAATGCGAAATACGCGCAATCGCCTTAATGATGTCGGTCGATTTATCCATCACAATCACCGCCGCCGTGCCAAGACCCGACTGCACTTCTTTTAGACTATCGAAATCCATCAACACCGTGTCGCAAATTTCTTTCGGCAAAAGCGGCACCGACGAGCCGCCCGGAATCACCGCCAGCAAATTATCCCAACCGCCGCGAACACCGCCTGCATGTTTTTCAATCAGCTCTTTTAGCGGAATGCCCATTTCTTCTTCGACATTGCACGGATTATTGACATGACCCGAAATGCAAAACAATTTGGTGCCCGTATTGCCATCGCGACCCAGACCCGAAAACCAGCCGCCGCCCCGACGACAAATCGTCGGCGCCACGGCAATGCTTTCCACATTATTGACCGTGGTTGGGCAACCATAAAGCCCCATATTAGCGGGGAAAGGTGGCTTCAAACGCGGCTGACCTTTTTTGCCTTCGAGGCTTTCAATCAGCGCGGTTTCTTCGCCGCAAATATAAGCGCCCGCACCGTGGTGGACGTAAATATCGTAATCCCAACCCGAGCCAGCTGCGTTTTTTCCCAAAAGACCGGCCGCATAGGCTTCATCGACGGCGCGTTGCACGGCTTCGCGCTCGCGAATAAATTCGCCGCGCACATAAATATAACAAGCATGGGCGCCCATCGCAAAACCGGCCAGCAAACAACCTTCCAGCAATTTATGCGGCTCATGGCGCAAAATATCGCGGTCTTTGCAGGTGCCTGGCTCGGACTCATCGGCGTTGATTACCAAATAATGCGGACGGCCATCGTTTTCTTTCGGCATGAACGACCATTTCAATCCAGTCGGGAAACCCGCCCCGCCGCGCCCGCGCAAGCCAGAGGCTTTCACTTCGTCGATAACCCAATCGCGGCCTTTTTTAATCAGCTCGCCCGTGCCGTCCCAATCGCCGCGCGCTTTCGCAGCCGTTAAGTCCGCCCCGTCGAGGCCATAAATATTTTTGAAAATCCGGTCTTCATCACGCAACATTATTTGTCACCTTTCAACACAGTAAGCCCGCCTTCGGGCTCGGATCCATGGCGGCTATTTTGTGGGCCCGTCGCAACGGGCTTGCCATTGCGTAGGTCGTCGAGCAATTGCTCGAAGTTTTCCGCCGTCAAATCTTCATAAAAATCATCGTTAATTTGCACCATGGGCGCATTCACACACGCGCCCAAACACTCGACTTCGAGCCAGCTCAATTTGCCGTCCTCGGTAATATCGCCCTGCTCGCCAATCACTTTGCGGCAAACCGATTTCAAATCATCGGCTCCGCGCAACCAGCACGGCGTTGTGCCGCACAGCTGCACAAAATGTTCGCCCACGGGCGAGAGATTAAACATCGTGTAAAAAGTCGCCACTTCCATGGCGCGAATATGCGGCATGTCCAGCATATCGGCGACATAGCGAATGGCCGGCTCGGGCAGCCAACCGGCTTGCTTTTGCGCTTGCCACAATAGCGGAATAATCGCGCTGGCTTGGCGGCCTTGTGGAAATTTGGCAATTTGGCCTTCCGCCCAGCTTACGTTTTCATCGGTGAAAGCGAAGCTATCGGGTTGTTCGGCATGTAGGCGGCGTACACTCATCGGTCAACTTCCCCAAATACAATATCCAGTGAGCCCAAAATAGCCGACACATCGGCCAGCATATGGTCGCGGCTCAAGTAATCCAGCGCGTGCAAATGGGCAAAGCCCGGCGCGCGAATTTTACAGCGATAGGGTTTGTTCGAGCCATCCGAAATCAGATAGACGCCAAACTCGCCTTTGGGCGCTTCCACGGCTGAGTAAACTTCGCCTTGCGGCACGTGATAGCCCTCGGTGTAAAGTTTAAAATGGTGGATGAGCGCTTCCATCGATTGCTTCATCTCGCCGCGTTTGGGCGGCACAACTTTGCCATCTTGCGACGACACAGGCCCCGTCGGCATATTCGCCAAACACTGTTTCATAATGCGAATGGACTGGCGCATTTCTTCGACGCGGCACAAATAGCGGTCGTAGCAATCGCCGTTTTTGCCCAAAGGCACCTCGAATTGCATATCATTGTAAACTTCATAGGGCTGCGAACGGCGCAAATCCCAAGCCAAGCCAGAGCCGCGCGCCATAACGCCCGACATGCCCCAATTCTGCACGTCCTCGGGCGTCACAATGCCAATATCGACATTGCGCTGCTTGAAAATACGGCTATCGGTCAACAGGCCTTCAATGTCATCCAGCACTTTCAAGAACGGGTCGCAAAAGGCTTCAATATCGTTGAGCAGAGCTTGCGGCAAATCTTGATGCACGCCGCCCGGACGGAAATAAGCCGCATGAAGACGCGCGCCACAGGCACGTTCATAAAAAATCATCAGCTTTTCGCGTTCTTCAAAACCCCATGTGATTGGCGTCAAAGCGCCCACGTCGAGGGCTTGCGTGCAGATGTTCATAATATGGTTGAGAATGCGGCCAATCTCGCAATAGAGAACCCGAATATACTGCCCCCGAGCCGGCACGCTCACGCCCATCATGCGCTCGACGGCCAGCGCATACGCATGCTCTTGGTTCATCGGCGAGACATAATCGAGGCGGTCGAAATACGGCAGGCTTTGCAGATAGGTTTTATGCTCGATGAGCTTTTCCGTGCCGCGATGCAGCAGCCCAATATGCGGGTCAATGCGCTCGACGCGCTCGCCATCCAAATCCATCACCAAGCGCAGCACGCCGTGCGCGGCTGGGTGTTGGGGGCCAAAGTTAATCGTAAACTTACGGTCTTCTTGAGTGTTTTGTTCGATGCTCGCCGACATGATTAACCCTCCTGCCCTTCGGTAGAGGCTTTTTCATCGCCTGGTAACACGCCCTCGGGAATTAAATTGGCCGCACGCGCGCCTTCCCATGGGCTTTCAAAATCAAAATCGCGGAACTCTTGCACCAAAGATACAGGCTCTTGGATAACCTTTTTGGCGTCATCGTCGAAGCGCACTTCGACGTGGCCACTGAGCGGGAAGTCTTTGCGCAAAGGATGGCCTTCAAAACCATAGTCGGTCAGCAGGCGGCGCAAATCAGGATGGCCTGCGAATAAAATGCCATACATATCGAAGGCTTCGCGCTCAAACCAATCGGCCACATCAAATAGGCCGGTGGCGCTTGGCACTTGGGTTTGCTCGCCCGCTTGCAGCTTGACGCGCACGCGCTGGTTTTGCGTCATCGACAGCAGATGATAAACCACATCAAAGCGCAAAGGCCGCTCTGGATAATCGGCACCACAAAGGTCAATCAATTGGGTGAACGCGCAATCGCTATCGTCGCGCAGGAACTTCAACACGGCCTCAATATGGCCAGGGTTTACTTCCAGCGTCAGCTCGCCAAAACTTACGTAATGATTGGCCAATTTGTCGCCAAGCTGGCTTTTCAAATGCGCGATGAGGGTTTGCTGTTTCGACATCTCTCGTCCTAACGCTCAATCGTTCCGGTGCGGCGGATTTTCTTTTGCAGCATCAAAATGCCGTAAAACAAAGCCTCTGCCGTTGGGGGGCAACCCGGTACGTAAATATCGACCGGAACCACGCGGTCACAGCCGCGAACCACCGAATATGAATAATGGTAATAGCCACCGCCATTGGCGCAAGAGCCCATGGAAATCACATAACGCGGCTCTGGCATTTGGTCGTAAACTTTGCGCAAAGCAGGTGCCATTTTATTGGTCAATGTGCCCGCGACAATCATCACATCGGATTGGCGCGGACTGGCGCGCGGCGCCACGCCATAGCGCTCAATGTCGAGGCGCGGCATTTGAATGTGCATCATCTCCACGGCGCAGCAAGCCAAGCCGAACATCATCCAATGCAAGGAGCCGGTGCGCGCCCAATTAACCAGGTCTTCTGAGGATGCCAACACAAACCCTTTGTCGGCCAATTGATCAGACACTTGTTCGTAATACGGGTCGGCCATCGGCGCTGGCAGGGTTTTCTTTAACTCGGCTACATCGTTTTTTGACATGTTTGCTATCCCCTAGTCCCAGTCCAACGCGCCTTTGCGCCACTCATAGGCAAAGCCCACGGTCAGCACAGACAAGAAGAACATCATGGACCAAAATCCGAACAGGCCGACCTCCCCAAAGGCGACCGCCCAAGGGAATAGGAAAGCCACTTCCAGATCAAAAATAATGAACAAAATCGCGACGAGATAGAACTTCACATCGAACTTCATACGCGCATCATCAAACGCCTCAAAGCCGCACTCATAGGGCGCGTTTTTTTCGGGGTCTGGATTATAGGGAGCGATTAACAGCGGTGCGAACAACAGGGCTGCCGTGATAACGGCCGACAGACCCATGAAGATTAAAATCGGGTAATAATTGCTCAGCAAATCATGCATGTGACGCGCTCTTTCCGTCTTTTACAGGACAAAAAATTAGAAAGGCAAACCAGCCTCTTTCGCGCGGAGTATAGTTGCCCTTCGTGGCTTTGCAACACCAATTTGCGCGCCCTTTTGGCACATATTTCATCGGGTTTTTCTGCCCCGCCAGCAAGCCCTTAAAACTGCCATGTCAGCGAGGCGGCGGCTGTGGTTTTGCTGAAATCATTATCGCTCGAAACCGCCTTCATCGAGAAGTTAAAAGTCATGCCCGCATCCATGTAGATTTCTCCCCCCAAGGAAAGCGACGTATCGGCGACATCGTCGGCCGCATCGACCACGGCATAGGCATTGCCATCCACCGTGTAATTCGCCGTTTCGCCGTCGAGCAGCGAAGACACCGAATGCGTTAGCTCGCTATAAATTCGCCACGGCAACCGCGAAAACGGATTGCGGCCTTTATAATTCAACCGCAGGCGGGCAAATTGCGCCAAGGATTGGATATCGCGCTTGGCCGTGCTGAGGTAAACATCCTCGTCAAAACTATCTTGTTGCTCGCTGTGCAAACTGCTGCCCAGAACCACTTCGAGGTTCATCTGGTAAGGATTGCGACGCGACAATCGGCGCTTGGCACCCGCCACGCGAAAATCTGCCAATATCTCGTAAACAATATCGAGATGCGTCGCATCATAGGAAGAGCGGACATCGAAATAGCCGAGATTATTGGTGTTGGAATAAATCCGCCGCACGGTTTCATTGTCCGACACGCCCGCCATCACCATGGCCGAGCCGGAAAACGGGCCAAATGGCAAGACATCCGTAAAGCCCAAACCAACGCCTGTATAGGTGGTGTCGAAAGCATAGACATCTTTGTTCAAGTCATATTCGCTGGCGCTTTGCATCAAAATCAGCTCGGCGTCGAACAGGCCGAAAATACTCTGCTGCACGCTTTGCGCAAAACCTGCCCGTTTGCCTTCTATGGTAAAATTGCGAGCGGCGCTGCCATCATCGTCGAGCGATCCGGAAAACCCAACGCTCTTGAGCTTTTGCGTGCGTCCCAATTCCGACATCTCGCGCCAAATATTGCGCTGCTCGCTGGCATGTTGCTGGTGGATCAATAGAGCCGATGCATAATTGCTCGTGCCAGCCGAAAAGCCCGAAGCGCGCTCGGTTTCATCATCGCCGATGAAAACGCGGAAATGGTTTGGCTCAAAATCATAATAGTAACTGGCATTATCTGCAGCGGTTAGGGTCACCCGATGCTTTTGCGCATCCGTCCACGAGCTTGACCCATCGAGCGCCGAAATATCGCCCAATAGGCGCGCCCCATCGCCGAGCGTAATCTGGCTGGCGGTGCCTTCCAAGGCCACGGCAATGGGCGAGCTGCCCGCCGCCTGAACTTTGCCGTTAAGGGTAATCGTCGAGCCTTCCCCGACCCGCATGGCGGTGCTGCCAGCCGAAGTGATGCTGCCCGTCGAGACCACGGTCGCTTGAATGCCTGTCAAATCGACGGCCAGCCCGGTGCTGCTGGTGCTTATGGTGCCCGTATTGGTGAGACGATAGGTGGGCGTGCCAACGGGTGCGCCTTGCGTCACCCGAAAGCTGACCCCGGCCGAAGAAATCGTGCCGCTATTGGTAAATTGATGCGCGCCTTCTAGCACATCTTGAAAGAACACGGCCTCTGTGCCAGAAGCCGAAATCGTGCCGCTATTGGTAAAGCGGATATTATCGCCGCCGGTAATATGAAGCGCGTGGTCGCCGCCTGCCGAAATAGCGCCCGAATTGGTTACGCTCACATCGCCATCAAAGCCATCCATCTCGACGGCATTGGCGCCTGCGGCAGCAATCGAGCCGCTATTGCTAAACGTCAATGCCGTATTGGCGGCAACAGTGGCGAGCATGGCATTGGTGCCAGAAGACGACACCGAGCCGCTATTGGCGATTTGCAAATGGGTGGCGAAATCGGAAAAATCCAACACATGATTTGCCGTGCTAGCGGTGCCGGAAATCGTCCCGCCATTGGTGAAATTCAGGGTCGGCGTGGTGGCGGAATTGGTGAAGACCACAACATCATCGGTGGCCGATATGATGGCGCCTGAGGCATTGTTAAACGTCAGCGCGCCGGCCCCCTCAAGCTCCACCGCCCGCGTGCCAGTCGCGCGAATGGTGCCGCTCGACAGATTGTCGAAAGTCACGGCGAAATCTTTTATATCGACCAACCGCAGCGCATCATTGCTGACGTTGCTGGCGTCGCCGGCCAAAATGGAACCGCTATTGTCGAAATTCACTGTGCCATTGATGTCTCGCAAATAAATCGTGCTGCCATCCTCGGCGGAAATCGTGCCACTATTGTTCAGCGTCACGCTGGCGCCCGCCGAGTCAATCGTGCCGGTAATGGCGCCTGTGCCTTGCGTCGACATCGTGCCGCTATTGGTAATTCCCAAAGTCGTTGTGACGCCCGTCACATCCAGCAATTGGGTGGCGCCATCTTCGGTGGCGGAAATTGTGCCTTGGTTGGTAAAGGCCAAAGTGGGGGCTTGCGAGCTGGTGTCGATATTGATGACGCGGTCGCGCGCCTCGATGCGCGCCGTGCCAGAGTTGTTAAAGGTCAGCGCCGAGGCGCCTTCAATCGACACGCCATACTCGCCGCTGGCGCTAATCACCCCGGCGCCTTGGTTGGTAAAGGTCACGCTATTATTGCCAATACCCTCTAGGCGCACGCCGTAGTCGCTCTGCGTCACACTATCGCCAGCGCTTATCGTGCCGCTATTGGTTACGGTCACGGTGGAGCCAATATTGGAGAGATAAATCGCATTGCCGCCGACACTGCTAATCGTGCCGCTGGCACTATTGGTAATCGCAACCGCCACGCCCCCGGCCCCCAAGGCACCGCGAATGGCGCCTGCGGTCGACCCAACGCTGCTCGCGCCCGCCACAATAGACCCGGCATTGACAACCGTAAGACGGCTCAAAACGCCGGTCGCATCGACCGCCAAATCGCGCCCCGCCGAGAGGCTCGCCCCCTCGCTTTGGGTTAGCGTAACGTCGCGCGAACCGTTTAAGTCGAGCGCCTTATCGCGACCCGCTGAAATTGTGCCAGCATTAGTAATCGCTACCGTGTCGTTGGCGCTGTCAAAACTGCGAAGCCCGATGGCGCGGTCTGAGTCTGTGCGAATGCCCCCCGTTGCGCTATTGGTGACGTCGACATCGGCACTGGCGCTGCCGCCGCGCGAGGCGTCGATGACAAAGTTTAGCGCCAGATTGCTCTCGGCATCCGCCTGCGAATGCGTCGCTTCTATTGTGCCGCTATTGGTGATGGTCACGCTGCCTTCGGCATCGGTAAAATCGACCGTGCGATTATAGGCGCGCACGCTCCCTTCATTAATCAGGGTTAAACTGCCCGTGGCGGAAGCTGCATAAAGCGCGTTGAACGAGCCAGCCGACACGCTCGCCGAGGTGCCGCTATTGGTAATCGTCACATCGCCTGCATTGGCAAAATCGACCGTGCGGCTAACCCCAGCCGAAATAGTGCCTTCATTGGTCAAACTGGCGATGGCCGCAGACGCCGCGATAAGCGCCGTGCTGGCCGTCACCGAAATGGAGCTGCCCGCCCTATTGTTGACGGTGACATCCATAGCATCGGAAGCGCCCGTATCGGAAAACACCAGCGCGCTATCGCTGGTGGAAATAATGGCGCTGGAGGTGCCATTGCCATTGTTCAAAACAATCGCGCCCGAGACATCTTGCAACGATAAGACCCGACTGCTGACGCTCGACAAAGTGCCATTATTGGTAATCGTAAAGTTACCCGTGTTGCCATCGCCGCCAATCACGCTGCGGGTCGAGGCGGTGATGCTGCCGCTATTGGTCAGGGTCAGCGCGCCGGTATAATCGGTGACATCTATCGTATCGCTGGACGCCGAGGACACAGTGCCGGCGTTGACGAAATCAATATTGGCGGAGTTGGACAGAACAATCGCCGATTGGGTGGGCGAGGAAACAACACCGGTCGCATTATTGGTGAAGGTAAACTGCCCCACGCGGTCGGCGGTCAATAGCCCCAAGGTGCCGGAGTTGCTAACCGTTGTATTGACGTCATCATCGGCGGTATTGGGCATGCCATCGGCGTTCACCGGATCGCTTTGCGAGTTTAGCAAGATGCTATCAATCGTGGCGCCAGCGGCATTGGTGATGCTCAAGACATGGGTGTCTGTGCCATCGATATGCGTAATCGAGCCGCCCGCATCGTTCAAAATCGTCAGCCCCACATCCACACTCGTGCCATCGATGCCACTGCCCACGGCGGTGCTACCAATCGTTCCCGTATTGGTCAGCTGCACGTTTGAGGTATTGGACAAATCAACATTCTCGACCGAGCCGGCATTGGCCAAAACAATTTCTTCGGCCGCCGTGGCGCCATCGCTGAACACGAGGTCGCCGTAGATTTCACTATCGGCGCCAATGGTCATCGTAATATCGCTATTGCTGCCGCCATCGTCAAAGGTGATATCGCCGCCGACATCGGCGGTGAAATTAAGCACCAAACCGCCCTCAAACCCAAAGCCGCCCATATCGCGCGAAGAGGCATCAATGGAGGTGCCAGAGATATAGGCGCGTTCAGTGGTATGGGTGTCGGTGGTGTCATCGGCCGCGTCGGTGTCGGTTCGCGTGGCGCCAAGGACACACCGATTGTCGATATTGAAACTTAAGTTCTGCCAGCCCGCGACCACGAAACTACTGTCGCTGGCCGCATCGGCATCGGTGCCGTCGAACGGATCTACGAGGAGGCTATCGGGCGTGTTGGGAATGGTCAGCGTGGTCGAGTTCAGCGCGCCACCCGATTGGATGGAGCGGGTATAGCCATATAAATCTTCGCTTAAGAAATCCGTGCCGAAACCGGAAGGTCGCGCTTTGCTGGTCAGCGGCAGGTCGGAAAAATCAATCGCATTGTCGGCGCCCACATCGTCGACGCAATAGCCGATAGAAAAATCAGTTGAGACTTGGGCATAGCTAGTTGTCGGCCCAGCACTCAAAAGGACTGCAAATGTCACCAAGGGGACAAAAACGCGCATACTTAATCTCACAACTACCTCAACCAACCTAAGCTATGAAACTAAGCTGATTCTAAGCAAGCTTGCCCTTGTGAGGGGGCAGTTAATTATGACGATGTGTGATAAAAATGGCGGGAGTGACGGGACTCGAACCCGCGACCTCCGGCGTGACAGGCCGGCGCTCTAACCAACTGAGCTACACCCCCTAAGGTGTGTTATTCCTTACGGCGCGTCTCAAACACTGTCAAGCCTCTGGCCAGAGAATGTTTGCCTCGCCTGAGAAAAACCAAAACTGGTACTCCCAAGGAAAATGGTGGGCGGTGACGGGATCGAACCGCCGACCCTCTCGGTGTAAACGAGATGCTCTCCCAGCTGAGCTAACCGCCCCACGGTTGAAGGCTTTAACGCATAGTTCGCAAGAATGCAAAAAAAAACATCGGCTGCCCTAAAAAAAGAACAGCCGATGCTTTATCAAGGTAAAAGAATGCCTAGTTAACGGCGTCTTTCAGAGCTTTACCAGCTTTGAATTTAGGCTGGTTAGAAGCTTTAATTTGAATGGCTTCGCCCGTACGTGGGTTGCGGCCCGTTGT
>JAQWIP010000020.1 GCA_029248825.1 Alphaproteobacteria bacterium
CTGGAAGGCGAAAACGCCATCGCGAAAAATCGCGAAATTATGGGCGCCACCAATCCAGCCGAAGCCGATGCCGGCACCATCCGTAAAGATTTTGCGGAAAGCATTGATGCCAATTCCGTGCATGGCTCGGACGCTCCAGAAACCGCTGCCGAAGAAATTAAATTCTTCTTCGCGGATAATGAGCTGGTTGGCTAATTCCCAATCCACTTGAATTCGAAAATGGCGAGACGGCTTAGGCTGGGCTCGCCATTTTTTTAAGCACCGCATCCAAAGCTTCTGGATAGGCGATATGCTCTTGCTGCAAAACCCGATCGGCCAATATATATGGCGTATCCTCGGGCAAAATCGGTACTTGTTTTTGCACAATCACCGGCCCTTCATCCATTTCGGGGCGCATGTAATGCACGCTACAGCCGTGGCGTTTATCGCCAGCTTCTAGCGCGCGCGCATGTGTGTGCAGGCCTTTGTATTTCGGCAAAAGCGATGGGTGAATATTGATAATGCGGTCGCGCCAAGCTTCCACAAACCCCGCGCTTAACAGCCGCATAAACCCCGCACAGCAAACCAGCTCAATCTTGGCTGCGCGAAGGGCGGCATCTAACGCGGCGTCGAAACTTTCGCGGCTGTCAAAAAGCGTGTGGTCGATGGCTTGATGGGCAATGCCTTGGCTGGCGCAATAGCCCAGCCCGCCCGCCTTGGGTCGATTGCTCACCGCCAAAGTCAATTCGGCTGGCACATGGGCTTGCGCCATATGCTCGGCCAGAGTTTTTAAATTGCTGCCCCGACAAAAGAAAAGAACCGCGACTTGGGTCGGCTGTTGTTTCATGCAGATAGCGTTCCAGAAAAAGTCACCGCATCGCCTTGGCGTTTGGTGATGCTGCCGATGGGCAGAACCGTCTCGCCTTGTTTGGCCAGCAAGGCCATCACATCTGCGGCCACCTCTACAGGCACGACCACGGCCATGCCGATGCCGCAATTGAATGTGCGCAAAAGTTCGGCCTCTTCGATGGCACCGGATTTTTGCAGCCATTGGAAGACGCGCGGCAATTTCCATGCCGAAAGGTCAATGTGGGCGGCCAAAGCATCGTCTAAAACGCGCGGCAAGTTTTCTTGAAAGCCGCCGCCCGTGATATGCACGAGGCCTTTTATCGGCGCATTGGCTTTTAAGGCGGCCAGCACCGAGCGCACATAAATCCGCGTCGGGGTCAGCAAATCTTCGGCCAAGCTTTTGGTGTCATCGGCAGGCGAGGGGGCATCCCACGCGAGGCCTTCGGCCTCCACGAGGCGGCGCACCAAAGAAAACCCGTTCGAGTGCAAACCATTGGAGGCGAGGCCTAAAATCACATCGCCCTCGGCTATGTCTTGTTTCGGCAAGACTTTCGTGCGCTCTACCGCGCCAACCGAAAAGCCTGCCAAATCATAATCTCCGGCCGCATACATGCCGGGCATTTCGGCGGTTTCGCCGCCGATAAGCGCGCAATAGGCTTGGCGACATCCCTCGGCGATGCCGGCAATCACATTCGTGGCGGCGTCGACATCTAATTTGCCAGAGGCGAAATAATCGAGGAAAAACAACGGCTCAGCGCCTTGCACAATGAGGTCATTGACGCACATGGCGACCAAATCAATGCCCACGGTGTCGTGTTTATTGGCTTCAATGGCGATTTTTAGCTTCGTGCCGACGCCATCATTGGCGGCGACAAGCACGGGGTCGTCGAATTTGCAAGCGGCCAAATCGAACAGACCGCCAAAGCCGCCGAGGTCGACATCAGCGCCCGGGCGCGCGGTGGATTTAGCTAGCGGCCCGATGCGTTTGACCAAATCATTGCCTGCTTCAATGTCCACGCCTGCTTGGGCATAGGTAAGGGGAGTTTTGCTGGAGCCGGACATAATCACCTCAATGCGCACAACGCACACAAACGGAATCGAAAACTTGCCACAAAATAGCCTGCATCGTGGCTAATGTAACCCCGTAATTGAAACTTTAAGTGATTGCCGTGGAGGAAACTGCGCGGTAACTTGGCCGCTATGAAAAATCGTCTCCTTTCTATTGTGCTATTCGGGCTGCTCGCGCTCTCCTTCGGGGGGCTTTCGGCGCAGGCGGGCAATGTTTTTGAAGTGCAGAAAATCAAAGTCGATGCCAGTGCCGCGTCCACCAGTCTGGCGCGCGCCGCCGCCTTGCGCGAGGGGCAAACCAAGGCTCTGTCGATGGTGATGCGGCGTTTGACCAAGCAAGAAGAATGGGAAAAACTGCCCGATAGTCAGGCTTTGGATTTTGAAAATCTGGTCGAGGGCTTGCGGATTTCCAACGAAAAAACCGGCCCGGGACGCTATCTCGCCAGTCTGTCGGTACAGTTTAAGCCAGCCCCTTTGCGCGACCTTTTGCGCGGTGTCGGCGTGGCCATTACCGAAGTGCAAAGCCGTCCCGCGCTTTTGCTGCCGGTGTTGGAAGACCTAGAGGGGTTGCAAAGCTGGGGCGAGCATTGGTGGCGCCAAGAATGGGCGGCCTATGATATTGACAATAGTCTGGCGCCCATGCTGCTGCCCTTGGGCGATTTGGAAGATACCGAGATTGCCAATGCGGAAGATATTCTCATCGGAGATCCGGCGAAATTGCAACGCCTCAACGAGCGCTACGGCACCGACACTGTGGTGGTGGCGCATGCGCTGGCCGATGTGGAAGGCCAATTGGGCGTGACCGCGTATATTTTTGGCGCCGAAGAAAGCGATGTGATTGTGAGAACCTATCGCACTGGCACGCCGCATCCGGAAATGGGTCAGCGCGCGATTGATGAAGTGATGGGTATTTTGGCGGCGCGCTGGAAATCTGTGGCGGCTGTGGTGTCCGACGAAAAGCAAGTGCTGCAAGTGCGCGCCAGCTACACCAGTCTCGCCGATTGGACGCGCCTGTTGGAGCGTCTCAATGCCGTCGATTTAGTGCGCCAAGTGACGATTGTCGAGCTGACGAAAAACTATGCCTATGTCGACCTTGCCTATATTGGCTCGGTGCCACAGCTGACGAATAATCTCGACCAGAATGAATTGGTTCTGGGTGGCAGTTTGACCGCCCGCCTAGTGGCCAATGCCGAAACCGCCAGTGCTTTGGGCGTGGCGGCTTATATAGAGGCGGCGCCGGATGAAGCGGCTACGCCGGAAGTAGAGGCTGCGCTTGATGTAGAGGCTGTGCCTGAAATTGAAACACCGCAAGGAAGCGGCACGCCAAGCGCGGGGCAACTTCCAGCCTTCACCCCGCCCCCAACTGCAAGAGAGACCCCTTAACATGGTGCTTCGTTTATCTCATCTGCTACTGATTATAACGCTAGGTCTGTCGATTTATTTGCTGTCGGCTTTATCGTCTATTTTGCTGCCATTTGTTTTGGGCTTTGCGCTGGCTTATTTTCTCGACCCCGTGGCCGACCGTTTGGAGGCTCTGGGGCTACGCCGCAGTTTCGCCACGGCGGCGATTACGATGGCCGTTGGCTTGCTTGTTTTGCTGGCATTAACGCTCGGCCTGCCTTTGATGGCGACACAAATCAGCCTCTTGGTTGTGGCCTTGCCGTCTTATATCGCGGATATTCAAAATTGGATGATGGCGGAAAATCTCACCGATGGGCAGTCGCAAATCGTCAGCTCGCTGGGCGATAGCCTTCGCGCTGGCCTGCAAGACACCGCCTCGAGCCTTTTGTTCACCGGCCTGTCTTTGCTCAATGTGTTGAGCCTTCTCATCATCACGCCGATTGTGGCGGTCTATATGTTGAACGATTGGGACCGCATGACCGCGCGCATTGATACGCTGCTGCCCGATGAGCATAGCGAGACCATTCGCGAGCTGGCGCGCCAGATTGATGCGATTTTGGGCGGCTTTGCGCGCGGCCAGATTATGGTTTGCATGGCGCTCGGGGTTATTTATGCCGTGGGGCTGTCGGTGGTGGGCTTGCAGGGCGGTATTTTTGTCGGCCTCTTGGCTGGGCTGGTAAGCTTTGTGCCTTATGTCGGCGCGGCCTTTGGGCTGCTGCTGGCGGGGGCTTTGGGGCTCGGCCAATTTGGCTTTGAGTGGGCAAGCCTTGGGCAAATTGGATTGGTGTTTCTGGTCGGTCAATTTATCGAAGGCAATGTGCTGACACCGCGTTGGGTAGGCGACCGAGTGCAGTTGCATCCGGTCTGGATTATTTTCGCTTTGCTGGCCATGGGCAGTTTATTCGGCTTTTTGGGACTGCTCTTGGCCGTGCCGATTGCCGCGATTCTGGGCGTCTTGATCCGCTATGCGGTGACGCTATATCAGCGCGATTATGTTTTGCCCAGCTCTGGTTCGAGCCGAGACGATTAAACAATATGATTAATCAATATGACTGAACAATTGGTTTTCGATCTCCCGCAACGCGCGGCCTTGGGGCGCGAGGCGTTTTGGGTCAGCCCCAGCAATGGGGAGGCGGTGGCGCTCATCGATGGTTTCGAGGCTTGGACGGCGCCCGTGCAATGGCTCTATGGGCCAAGCGGGTGCGGCAAAAGCCATTTGGCTTGCGTGCTGGCCAATCAAGCCGAAGTCTTGGCCTTTGAAGCGGCGGCCTTGAACGAGGCCGTGGTGGCCGATTTTCTGGCCGCGCCTGCAAGTGCCGCGCCCGATGTCATGTTGGTGGAGGGGCTGGAAGGTCTGCGCCAAGCGGGCGAGGAGCCTTTGTTTCATTTGCTCAATCATGCGAAAAACAGCCAAACGCGATTGCTCTTATTCTCGCAAATACCGGCGGCGCAATTGCAACTGACTTTGCCCGATTTAAGTTCGCGCCTGAAAGCCATACCTGCGGTGGCCATGCATCTGCCCGATGATGCGTTAATGCGCGGTCTCTTGGCCAAATTATTCGCCGACAGGCAGCTGCGCGTCGAGGCGCGCGTGGTCGATTATTTGCTGCCGCGCATCGAGCGCAATTATACCGCCATGGGCGCGATTGTGGCGCATATCGACCAAGTGGCTTTGTCGGAAAAACGCTCGATTACCGTGCCTTTGGTGGCGCGTGTGCTGGATGCCATGGCGTTAGAGAAGAATTTCGGTTAGACTGAGATATGTCCAGCAAGCTGAAAACATTACCAGATTTAGGCACCCAGCCCAGCGAACTTGCCGAGACGCTGATGGGTTTCCAGCGCGGTGAGCGATTTATCAACCGCGAGCTGTCTTGGTTGGCTTTCAATCAAAGAGTGCTAGAGGAAGCCAGCAACCCGCATCATCCGGTGATGGAGCGGCTGCGGTTTTTGTCGATTTCGGCCAGTAATTTGGACGAGTTTTTCATGGTGCGCGTGGCGGGTCTGGTGGGGCAAACACAGGCCGGTGTCGATGTCGCCAGCCAAGATGGCCTGACGCCTGGCCAGCAATTAAAACAAGTGGCGGCACAAGCCAATGCGCTGATGGCGCGCCAACAAGAAGTCTGGCGCACGCTGGTGGCCGAGATGCGCGACTTACAGTTTTTTGTGCGCGACACAGACGAGCTATCGCCCGAGCAGTTGGATTGGTTGCAGGCCTATTTCCTCGACCATGTGCTGCCCGTGCTGACGCCTCTGGCGATTGACCCTGCCCATCCGTTTCCTTTCGTGCCTAACCTTGGCATGGCCTTGGCTTTGCAATTGGCGCGGCTTAGCGATGGCAATCGGATGAACGCTTTGCTGCTCATCCCGCAACAACTCGACCGCTTCATTCGCCTGCCCGCAGGGGACACGAGCGAGGCGGGCGAGATAAATTTCGTTCGTCTCGAGACGCTTATTTCAACCTTTATTGAGCGCACGTTTCCGGGCTATGAAGTTTTGGGGCAGGGCATGTTTCGCGTCATTCGCGACAGTGATATTGAGGTCGAAGAAGAGGCCGAAGACTTGGTGCAATTGTTTGAGAGCGCGCTAAAACGGCGGCGGCGCGGCTCGGTTATTCGCCTGAAGCTGGATAGCGAAATGCCCGATAGTTTGAAAAAACTCGTGCAAAAAGAATTGCAGGTCGATGCGCGCGGCATGGTTGTCGTCGATGGGCTTGTGGGATTGGCGCAAACCGCCGAGCTATATGCCCATAGCGCGCCGAAAGATAAATTCGAACCTTTCGCAGCGCGTTTCCCCGAGCGTATTCGTGAGCATGGCGGCGATTGTTTTTCGGCCATTGGACAGAAAGATATTCTCGTGCATCACCCCTATGAGAGCTTTGATGTGGTGGTGCAATTTCTGCGCCAAGCGGCGCTCGACCCCGATGTTGTGGCGATTAAGCAAACGCTGTATCGCACCACGGAAGACAGCCCGATTGTCAAAGCGCTGATTGAGGCTGCCGAGGCGGGCAAATCTGTTACCGCCTTGGTGGAGCTGAAAGCGCGCTTTGATGAGGCGGCCAATATTCGGCTGGCGCGCGATATGGAACGCGCTGGCGTGCAAGTGGTTTACGGGTTTTTGCAGCTCAAAACCCACGCCAAAGTAAGCCTTGTGATGCGCCGCGAGGCCGAGGTCATTCGCACTTATGTGCATTTGGGAACGGGCAATTATCATCCGCAAAACGCCAAGACCTATACCGATTTATCTTTGTTTACCTGCGACCGCGAGATTGTTGCTGATGCCTCGCAAGTGTTCAATTTTTTTACCGGCTATGCCGAGCCGACCGATTTAAAAAAACTGGCTATGTCGCCGCTGACCTTGCGCAGCACGGTGATGGCGCACATCCAAGACGAGATGGACCATGCCGCCGCGGGGCGACCGGCGATGATTTGGGCGAAGATGAATTCTCTGGTCGACCCCTTTGTGATTGATGCGCTGTATCAGGCGTCGCAAGCGGGGGTGCAAATTGATCTTGTGGTGCGCGGCATTTGTTGCTTGCGCGCGGGCGTCGAAGGGCTGTCGGAAAACATTCGGGTGAAAAGCATCATCGGGCGGTTTTTGGAGCATTCGCGGATTGTCTGTTTTGGCGGCGGCGAGCGCCTGCCTTCGACAAAGGCCAAAGTGTTCTTTTCCTCGGCCGATTGGATGCCGCGCAATTTCAATCGCCGTGTCGAAATCCTCACGCCGATTTTAAACCCTACCGTTCACGCCCAAATTCTCGAACAGATTATGGTGACCAATCTGGCCGATAATCAGCAGAGCTGGAGCCTAAATGCAGATGGCGACTATCACCGCGAAAGCCTAGCCGAAGGCGAGAGCCCGATGAATGCGCACGCTTATTTTATGACCAACCCGAGCCTATCCGGACGCGGCAAATCATTCGAGACCCGCGTCGAAGAAGAAGGCGGCAAGGCTTGAAGAAATGTCGACAAACAGGCAAGCTCATCCGATGACTGGGAGCTATACTGCGAAATACGCCAAGGCTTTATCGAAGCTTGGCACCCTGCCGCCCGACGCCCCGCAAGGCGTGTTGGACATTGGCTCCAACTCGGTTCGCCTCGTGGGCTATAGCGGCTCGGCGCGCACCCCCTTGCCGATTTATAATGAACGCGCCTTTTGCCGTTTGGGCGATGCGGTGGCGACCAGCGGCGCCATCGGTGGCCAGCCGCGCGAAAAAGCGCTCGATACGTTTCGCCGTTTCCGCGCCATTGCCGAGCAATTGGGCATTGAAAATCTCGCCGCCTTTGCCACGGCGGCGGTGCGCGAAGCGGACAATAGTGCCGCTTTCGTGGCCGAAGCCGAGGTCAGCCTTGGGCATAAAATTCGAGTGCTGAGCGGCGAAGAAGAAGCGTTTTTTTCCGCCGATGGCGTGATGCTGGGCATTCCTGGCGCCGATGGCATCGTGGCCGATTTGGGGGGCGGCAGTTTGGAACTCGCCCGCGTTTGCGATGGGCAAGTGACGGCTTGGGCGAGCTTGCCTTTGGGCGTTTTGGCCTTGGGGGTCTCGGCTTTGGGCGTCTCGGCCTTGGAGAGGGCTGGCGACAAGGACACATCGGGGATGGCAGGCCAGATTGAAGCGGCTTTTGCGACCCTCGATTGGTTGCCAGAGGGGCAGGG
>JAQWIP010000022.1 GCA_029248825.1 Alphaproteobacteria bacterium
CTCGACCATATTCCAACATCGCCCGATTGCCCGCATAGCTTAGGTTAATCTGGCTGCCGCGACGGTCTTCGCATAGTTTCAACACGGCGCCCATATATTCATCTGGCACTAAAATCGAGGCGCGAATCCACGGCTCGTCAATATGGTCGAGATAGACAACATCTGGCATATCAGCCGGATTATGCAGCTCCTGCATGGTGCCATCATTCATGTGCAATTGATAAACCACACTCGGCGCCGTGGTGATGAGGTCAATATCAAACTCGCGCTCAATGCGCTCGCGAATAATCTCCAGATGCAGCAAACCCAAAAAGCCACACCGAAAGCCAAAGCCCAGAGCGGCACTGGTTTCCATCTCATAATCGAAACTCGCATCGTTCAACCGAAGTCGTGCCATGGCCTCGCGCAAATCTTCAAACTGCGAGGAATCGGTTGGAAAAAGCCCACAAAAAACAACAGGTTGCGACGGTTTAAAGCCATCCAAAGCAACCTCACAGGGGTTGCGTTCTTCCGTTACCGTATCGCCCACACGCGTATCGGCGACTTGTTTAATGGCCGCCGTGAAATACCCAATCTCGCCCGGGCCCAATTCTTTCACCGTGTCACGCTTGGGACGAAACACACCGACTTGGTCAATCGGATGACTGGCGCCCGACGACATCATGCGGATTTTCATCCCCTTTTTCATCGTGCCATCGATAACCCGCACCAATACCACAACGCCCAAATAGGCGTCATACCAACTGTCCACCAACATGGCTTTCAGCGGCGCTTCGGGGTCGCCAGCAGGCGGCGGCAATTGGGTGACAATGGCTTCCAACACATCGTCAATGCCGAGGCCCGTCTTGGCCGAAATATCGACGCTATGCTCGGTGTCGAGACCGATAACATCTTCGATTTGCTGCTTCACGCGATCCGGCTCGGCGGCTGGCAGGTCGACTTTATTCAGCACTGGCACAATCTCGTGGTCGACTTCAATGGCCTGATAGACATTGGCCAAAGTTTGCGCTTCCACGCCTTGGCTGGCATCGACCACCAAAAGCGAGCCTTCGCAAGCGGCCAGCGAGCGGTTTACCTCATAGGCAAAATCCACGTGGCCAGGCGTGTCGATAAGATTGAGCTGATAGGTATCGCCATCGGCGGCTTTATAGTCGAGGCGCACGGTTTGGGCTTTAATGGTGATGCCGCGCTCGCGCTCGATATCCATATTGTCCAAAACCTGGTCGGACATCTCGCGCGCGCTCAGGCCGCCCGTCAATTGAATGAGGCGGTCGGCCAGCGTCGATTTGCCGTGGTCAATATGGGCAATAATCGAGAAGTTACGAATGTGGTTTTGCGTCTGTTTACTCATGGCTGTGATATAGCACTGACTTGGCTTTGAGCCAATGCGTCAAATGACGCCATCTCACCGCTGACGCTGGCTAGGGCTAGCCGCGCAATTTTCCGCCCGTGGCTTTTTCGACGGCACCGGTAATTTTCTCGCTTACCGCTTCAATATCCACATCGGTCAGGGTTTGGTCTTTGGGTTGCAAAGTCACTTCCAAGGCAATGGATTTCACGCCCTCGGCCAAATTACCGCCTTCAAAAGCATCGAAGACGCGCACCTCTGAGATGAGTTTTTTATCCGCTCCTTTGGCGGCGCGCACCAATTGCGCGGCCTCCACTTGCGCCTCTACCTCGAAAGCAAAATCGCGGCACAGGCTTTGCAGATTAGACAAATCCAAAGCCGAACGCGCAGGCGAGCCAGAGCCTTTGGGGGCTGGCACCGTGTCGGGATAAACCTCGAAAGCCACCACCGGCAGAGTAATGCCAAAGGCTTGCAAAATCGCTGGATGCACCTCGCCAAAAGCCGCCATCGGCTGCTTGGGATTGCGCGCCAAAACACCCGAGCGCCCCGGATGATAACTATCCGATTGCGGCGGCAAAACTTGCAAAGCACCGGCATCCACACCGCAGGCCGCCAAAGCCGCTTGCGCATCGCCGCGCGCTTGATAGGCATCGACGGAAGCGGCACGGCTTTGCCAATTTTTCGGCGTCGCCAATCCAGCGCGAACGCCTGCACCAACGAAACGTTGCGCGCCTGGCTCGGGCGCGAGAAATTCATTGCCCAGTTCAAACAAAGCGAGGCTTTGCGCGCCCCTATCGCTATTGCGTTGCAAGGCGTCCAGCAGGCCAGGCAAAAGCGACGGGCGCATATGCGACAGCTCCGAAGAAATCGGATTGGCCAGTTTCAGCCCGTCTGCCACGTGAAATAAATTGGCCTGAGCTTCGCTCACAAAAGACCACGTCAGCGCCTCGACCATACCGCGCCCTGCCAGCGCACGGCGCATGAGGCCAGCGCGGCGTTGCGCCAAAGTCAGCGTTGGGCGCGCCACGCCTGCGCGTTTTGGTAGCGGCGTCGACGGCACTTCTTGCAGGCCATAAATTCGCGTGATTTCTTCCACGATATGCGCGCTGCTTTGTAAGCCCGCCGCCACATCGGGGCGCCAGCTCGGCACGCTCACCGTCCATGTCTTGCCCGTCTCGACGCCAAAACCCAACGCGTCGAGAATGCGTTGCATCTCGCTTTCCTCGACGCGCAATCCGGTGAGTTGCTGCACGCGCGCGGGGTCGAAATCGACTTTGGTTTCTGGCCTTGGCACTTGCCCGCCCATCGTCGGGGCTTGGGGGGTGCCGCCACAAATATCGACAATCATTTGCACCGCCAAATTCAAACCTGTCTCGACCGAGGCCGGGTCGACGCCGCGCTCAAACCGATAGCGCGCATCGCTTTCAATATGGTGATGGCGACCCGACATGGCGATGGCGATGGCGTCAAACCACGCGCTTTCAACCAGCACATTGGTCGTCTCCAAGCTCGAGCCGCTTTCCATGCCACCCATAATGCCGCCCAGACCCAAAACGCCCTGCTCATCGACAATCACGCAATCGGCGGGGGTCAGCTCATAGGTTTGCTCGTCCAAAGCCACGAAGCTCTCGCCCGATTTGGCTTGGCGTGCGGTTACCGCGCCGCTCACTTTATCGGCGTCATAGACGTGCAAAGGGCGTCCGCGGTCGTAGGAAATATAATTGGTGATATCGACCAAAGCGCTAATCGGGTTTAGGCCGATGGCACGCAGGCGCGTTTGCAACCATGCGGGGCTGGCTTGGTTTTTCACGCCCTCGATGAGACAGCCCGCAAAGACCGGACACGTGTCGCCTTCGACGTTTATCGCCACGCCAGATTTTGTATCGCTTTGAATGGGCGCCGCCACATCGGCCTTTAAGGTGCCCAGACCCGCTGCCGCCAAATCGCGCGCAATGCCGCGCACGCCCAAACAATCGGGGCGGTTGGGCGTGATGGCAATCTCAATCATCGGGTCGGTTTGACCCAAGGCTTGCGCCGCCGAAGTGCCAATTTTCACCCCCGCGTCCAGCTCGATAATGCCATCGTGGTCGCCCGATAATCCCAGCTCGGCGCCCGAACACATCATGCCATTGCTTTCGACGCCGCGAATTTTCGCTTTGCCCAGAACCATACCATTGCTGGGAATAACCGCGCCTTGCTGCGCCAAAATACCTTTGAGGCCAGCGCGCGCATTGGGCGCGCCGCAGACGAGCTTCTGCTCGCCCGAGCCAGATTTTACTGTGCAGATTTGCAATTTATCCGCATCCGGATGCGGCTCCGTGGCGAGTATCTCCGCCACTTCAAAATTCTCAAACAGCGCAGAAGGGTCGACCAGCTCTTCGACTTCCAAGCCGATGAGCGTCAATGTATCGACAATCGCCTCTAGGGACGCATCGGTTTCGAGATGGTCGTGCAACCAATTTAGGGTGAACTTCATAATCTCGCGCTCCCTATTTGCCGCTCAAAGATTTATTCGACAGACCCGCCGCCAAGCCCGGCACATCGATGGGCATAAAGCCATAATGTTTCAGCCAGCGCACATCGCTCTCGAAGAAAGCGCGCAAATCTGGCGCGCCATATTTCAACATCGCCAAACGGTCGATGCCCATGCCAAAAGCAAAGCCTTGGTATTTCGTGGCGTCCACGCCGGCATGGCGCAAGACTTCTGGATTGATCATGCCCGAGCCGCCAATTTCCATCCAGTCGTCGCCCTCGCCGACAATCAGCTGATTGCCATCGCGGCGGCACTGCATGTCAATTTCCATGCTCGGCTCGGTAAACGGGAAATAGCTAGGGCGCAGACGAAGGCTCATGTCGTCGACTTCAAAAAACGCCGCCAGAAACGCTTCCAGCGTATGTTTCAAATGCCCCATATGGGTCGTCTCATCGACCACCAGCCCCTCGACTTGGTGGAACATCGGCGTATGCGTTTGGTCGCTATCACAACGATAGGTGCGCCCTGGCGCGATGAAGCGAAACGGCGGCTCGCCATTTTCCATGGTGCGCACTTGCACGGGCGATGTATGGGTGCGCAACAAAAGGCGCTCGCCATTTTCATCTGGCTCGAAATAAAACGTATCGTGCATTTGGCGCGCGGGATGGGCTTCTGGAATATTAAGCGCGGTGAAATTATAAAACTCGCTTTCCATGTCGGGGCCTTCGGCGACATCGAAACCCATGTCGGCAAAAATCGCCGAGATTTCTTCCATCACTTGGCTGACCGGATGCAAGCGCCCTTCTAAAAGCGGGTCGTCGAGCAATGGCAGCGTCATGTCTTGTTTTTCATCGACTAGGCGCGCGTTTAACGCGGCGATATCTAGCTCAGATTTCTTTGCGGCAATGGCTTTGGTAATCTGGTCGCGCAACACGTTAAAGGCGGGGCCTTTGACTTGGCGCTCTTCGGCGCTCATGCCGCCCAGCGTTTTCAGCAAAGCCGAGACCGAGCCTTTTTTGCCAAGGCTCGCGACGCGCACCGCTTCTAACGCGGGCGCATCTGGCGCCGTGCTGATTTGCTGCATCAGCTGTGTTTCTAACTCGTCTAGATTTTGCTCAGCGCTCATTTGCCATCTCATTTAGTTCAAATAAAAACCCGCCCGAAACAGCTTTGGCTCCTATTTAAAAAAGAGAGCCATACGCGGTTGCGGGCGGGGTTCATGTTGGCAGGGGCACTTGCGCCCCGTCAATTGGTTTTAAACTCTAGCCGAGCGCAGCGCGCGCTTTACCAACCAGAGCTTCAAAAGCAGCCGGCTCATGCACGGCCAAATCGGCCAATACTTTGCGGTCTACTTCGATACCTGCTTTACCCAGCCCGTTGATAAACTGGCCGTAAGGCATGTCGTGTTGCCGAGCGGCCGCGTTGATACGCTGAATCCACAATGCACGGAAAGTGCGTTTGCGGGCGCGGCGGTCGCGGAAGGCATATTGGCCGGCTTTGGTTACAGCCTGCTTCGCCACCCGAATGGTGTTTTTGCGGCGACCGTAATAGCCCTTGGCTTTAGATAGAACTTTTTTGTGGCGTGCGTGAGATGTCACGCCGCGTTTTACACGAGACATAGTATCCCCCTAACCGTTTGGTAAAAATTTGCGAATAGCTTTAGCATCCTGCGGCGCCAAAGTTGTGGTGCCTCGCTGGTTGCGAATTTGCTTATTCGTGCGCTTAATCATACCGTGCTGTTTACCAGCTTGGGCGGCTTTCACTTTGCCAGTGGCGGTAAGCTTGAAACGCTTTTTCGCTCCTGACTTGGTCTTCATCTTGGGCATTTCGTCATCCTTTATCTATAAACGGGAACCCGTTTGTTTCAATCCATGCAGCAAGCTGCAAAGGTGCAAATCAACCAACATGGCAGCCCTAACAGCCAGAAGGTTGAGCCATCACAATTATCGCTAACGTGACAAGCAGCGCGTGTTATACGAGAAATAAGAGAAATTGCAAGCGAAAGCATGAGTGAATGACCCAAAGCCAATCCCATGAAAGAGCCCAGATGCGCCCGCAAGTTATCGCCCATCGTGGCGGCGCAGGCCTATGGCCAGAAAACACGCTGGAGGCTTTCGACGAAGCCATAAAACTCGGCGTTCACGGCCTCGAGTTCGACCTGCAATTATCTGCAGACGGGCAGATAATGGTGCATCACGACAGCCATTTAAAAGCCGCGGCCACGCGGTTGGATGGCGCCTATCTAAACGCCCCAACGCCGCGCCTCGATGAATTGAGCGGCGAGCAATTGCAAGCCTATGATGTCGGCCGTATTGCCCCCCATACCCAAGAGAGCGAAAAACGCCAAACCCAGAGCGCCAAAGACGGCGCGCGCATTCCTTATTTGCACGAACTCGACCAGCTCATCGCCGATCGGGCGCCGCAAGGGTTTCAGCTCTATGCCGAATTAAAAACCGATATGGGGGCCGCCCCTCAGCAAAGCGAAGCTCTAGCCGGGGCCTATCTCAAAGCCCTCGACGCCTCGCCCGTGGCGCCAGCCCATCGGGTTATCTCGTTTGATTGGCGGTGTTTGGCGATCCTGCGCGCCAGCCGCCCGACCCTAAAAAATGCCTATACCGCCCTGCCTTTCGCCAATACCGACCCGACCCATGAGAGTGCCGCCCACGATACGCGCAGGGCCTCCAGCATCCGCGCCGCCTCGCAAAACGGGGCGCCCTGGTGGGGGGTGCATGATTGGCGCGAGCAGACGGGCGATAGCCATGGCGAAAAAGTTTTGCGCGCCATTGGCGCGGCAGGTGGCCAAGGCTGGATTGCCTATTGGCGCGACGTCACGCCCGACACAATGGCCATCGCCAACGAGCTGGGCTTGAAAGTATCGGCGTGGACGGTCAATGAAGTGGCGGATATGAAAAGCCTCGCCGCCATGGGCGTCGAGGCTCTGATTACCGACCGCCCCGATAGGGCGCTCGGAGTTTAAATTTTAAACTCTATTTCAAATTTTATTTGGGGCCGATAACCATAATCATTTGCCGACCTTCCATTTTTGGATAGGCTTCGACTTTGGCCATTTCTTCGGTATCGGCTTTCACGCGGTTTAAGACATCCATGCCGAGGCTTTGGTGCGCCATTTCGCGACCGCGAAAGCGCATGGTGACTTTTACTTTGTCGCCAGCCGTCAGGAATTTAACCACATTGCGCATTTTGACATCATAGTCATGCGTATCAATATTGGGACGCATTTTGATCTCTTTGACTTCGACCGTCTTCTGATTTTTGCGCGCTTCGCTGGCTTTTTTCTGCTCTTGATATTTCAGCTTACCGTAGTCGAGAATTTTGCAAACGGGTGGGCTTGCATTTGGCGACACTTCAACGAGGTCAAGGCCAGCTTCTTCTGCCATGGCAAGGGCGCTATCGGTATCTACCGTGCCCATTTTTTCGCCTCCGGCTCCGATAAGGAGGACGGAAGGCGAGCTAATCATACTGTTAATCCGCGGGCCTTGGTGGCGTGGCGGCTGCGCTGCGTGGGGTCTACGTGCTATGGGATCACTCCGTTATAATTTCACTAGATGGCAGAAATACCGCCATATCTCGCTAGGTTTAGGGCAATAAAAGGGGAAGTCAACATTAAATGCCTGCCCAAGAGTTGCGGCTTATAAATCTACCCGCTGGCGCTTTTGCTGCCCAGCCGCCAAATCGGGCGCGGCCAGACAAAAAACCGCAAAGCCCCAAGCGCCTCTCGGCTTGGCTGATGCACCGCCTCGAAATGGCGCCACGAAATCCGCCGCACCAAAGCCATGACGCCGCGCAAACCAAGAGCCGCATAAACCCAAACTTCATCGGCCGGCAAAGACAGGCGCGCCTGCTGAGGGCGACTGACCAAAATCGTCAGCGATGAACTTTCGCCATAAAGTTTATCTATCGCCGCCAGCAAATCAGCATCTGATAAGCCAACCCCGACCAGTAAAATCCCGCCTGGCTCGACAATCGGGCGCGGCACAAAACCGCTCACCCAATCAACTCTTGATAGACGTGGAGCGTGCGATTGCACATGGCGGTTTGCGTGTAATGGGCGCGCACATTGGCACAGCCATTGGCGCCCATCTGTTTCAAATCTTGCGCCGGCAATTGCAAAGCCGCATCCAAAGCTTGGGCTAAAGCGTCGGCGCTATCGGGTTTGGCCAACCAGCCCGAGCCGCCGTCGCTGGCGGGTTTGGCAATCACGGTTTCGCGAAAGCCACCGGCATCGGAAGCCACAACGGGCAGGCTGGCGGCTTGCGCTTCAATAATTGTGCGGCCAAAAGGCTCGGGGCGAATGGTCGGCACGACAGCCAAATCGGCCGCCGCATAGGCCGAGGCCATATGGCTTTCCAGCCCGGCAAAAACCAAACGCGCGCGCAAACCTAACTTTTCGGCTTGCGCGGTTAGCTCGGCCACATAGCCATCGCGACCTTGCGCGCTGCCGACCAAAACCAAATATGGCTCGGTGTCGCTGGCCAGCTTCGACAGCGCCTCGAGCAAAACATGCTGGCCTTTTAAGGGCGTGACGCGGGCGGGACACATAATCACGAAAGCGTTTTTCGGCACTTGCCATTGCGCGCGTTTGGCGGCTTTATCGGCGGCTTTGAAATTATCTTTGGCAAGCGCCTCGACATCGCAGCCGCGGGGAATGACGCGCAATTTATCTACGACATGGGGATAGACTTTGGCGATTTGGCTGGCGGTATAATGCGAATTGGCAATCGACACGCGCCCGCGCACTAAAATACTATTGTAAAAAACTTTGCCGCGCGGCTTGTCTTGCACGCTCGAATGATAGGTGGTCATAAATGGCACGCCCGCCCATTTGCCGGCCCAAAGCCCCGACCAGCCCGGCGCGCGCGAGCGCGTATGCAAGAGGTCGATATTTTCAGCCCGTAGGAGCGCGGCCAGACGGCGCGCATTTTTCCACATCACGATGGGGTTTTTAGAGGCCACCGGCAGGGAGATGATTTCGCCACCCGCTTTTTCAATTTCGCTGGCCAGCGCGCCGCCTTGCGTGGCCACCAAAGCGCGCCCGCCGCTGGCGACAATCGCGCGCGCCATTTCCAAAGTGGTAATCTCGGCGCCGCCGACATCCAATTCTGGCACGACTTGCAAAATACTTTTGCCCGTCATGTCGACAGATTGGCTGGATGGCATGGTGAATTGAGAGCGCACAATAAGTCCTCGTGAGTGGCGGGCAGGTTTTGCTTCTGCTTTGCCGGAGCTTCAGTCATAATTGAATTTAGCCAAAAAACCAAATCGGCGAAATGAATACGAAAAGGAAGCCCCATGAGTGTGCAATTTCTAACCCGCAAAACAGACGCCCATGGAGAGCAAAAAATCGCCTATCAGCAAACAGACACCGACAAATCGGGGGTTGGCGTGATGTTTTGTGGCGGCTTTCGCTCGGATATGACGGGCACCAAAGCGCAAGCCTTGGCCGAATGGGCGCGCGCGCGCGCCACGCCTTTCACCCGTTTCGATTATTTTGGCCATGGCGCGTCTACGGGCGCTTTCACCGATGGCACGATGAGCCAATGGCGCGGCGATATTCCCCATGTTTTGGACGAATTATGTGCCGGCCCGCAAATTTTAATCGGCTCTAGTTTTGGCGGCTGGCTGTCTTTAATGGCGGCGCTCGACCGACCTGAAAAAGTGGCGGGCTTATTGCTCATCGCGCCCGCCGTCGATATGACCGAGCGGCTGATGTGGGATCGGTTTTCCGAGAAAGCGCGCGAAAAGCTGAAGCGCGAAGGCCTGATTTACGACCCGTCCGAATATGACCCCGAAGGCTATCCGATTAGCCAAGCGCTCATCGAAGACGGGCGCCAGCATTTAATGCTCGGACAAACCATCGAGCTGGATATTCCTGTGCGGATTTTGCACGGCCAAAAAGATGACGCCGTGCCGTGGCAATTATCGCTCGAGCTGGCCGAGCAACTCACCAGCCAAAATGTCGAAATGCAGTTTTTAAAAGACGGCGACCATCGCCTCTCCGAGCCGGCTCAGATTGATAAAATTCTTGCCATGCTGGAAGGCCTTCTAGACGCGCCATCGTAAGCTAGACAGCGCTATTTTTTTGCCTGCATCTCTTGATAAAGCGCGCTCAGCCCGGCGCGATAATCTGGATACAACAGCTCCACCCCCAGCTCTTGCTTGAGGCGCGTGTTTTTAATCCGCTTGTTGTCGGCATAAAAACTTTGCGCCATGGGCGACAGCTCAGCCGCTTCAAAAGCGATTAAGGGCGGCGCTTCCAGCCCCAGCAGGTCGGCGGCAAAAGCCACGACATCTTGCGGCGGGGCGGGCGCATCATCGCACACACTATAGGCGCGCCCCGCATGCGGCTTATCGATAGAGGCCAGCAGGATTTGCGCAATATCATCCACATGAATACGCGAGAACACTTGCCCTTGTTTTTCGATACGCCGCGCTTTGCCATTTTGCACCGAGACCAATTGATTGCGCCCCGGCCCGTAAATTCCGGCGAGGCGAAAATAATGGATCGGCAAACCTTGCGCCTTTGCCAAAGCGCCCCAAGCGGCTTCGGCATCGACGCGCGCTTGACCGCGCGCGCCCATGGTGCCGCGCGGTGTGTCTTCGTCAATCCACGCGCCCGCATGGTCCCCATAGACGCCCGTGGTCGATAGATAGCCGACCCAAGTGAGCGCCGTTTCTCGGGCTTCGAGGGCGGGCGTCAAAAGCGGCAGCGCAGGGTCGCCCTCGCGCGTCGGCGCGGCCGATAAAAGAATATGCGAGACGCCAGCAAGCCGCTCTGGCGTCAAAGGCGCGCCGTCGAGGTGCAAAGGGGTAATGCCCATCGCTTCGACCTGCGCCGCTTTTTCCGCATCGCGACACGTGGCACTCATCCGCCAACCGCGCGCCGCCAACTGCGGGGCAAGGGCTTGGGCGCAAAAGCCAAACCCGAAAAACAACATATGCGGCGTATCAACCATGCGCATCTCCTAGGGCGTTTTGCCATTCAGCAAGCGCGTCGGGGGCTTTTTCTTTGGCGCGATAGTCGGGCGCTAAGGCTTGCAATTTCTCTTTGTCGATTTGCGCCAAAGCCCAAATTGCGGTGGCGCGCACCACGCTTTCTTTGTCCTCCAGCCGCGCCTCCACAGCCGCGCGATGGGCTGGCGTGGGCGCTTGCATATTGCCGAGCGCAATCAGCACATTGCGCAAAAAAGACGCGAGCCCCGTGCGTTTAATCGGCGTCGATTTGAAAAACGCGCGAAACCGCGCATCGTCCAATTGCGACAGAAATATCAAATCGGGCAAATCCAAATCGGGCTTTAAAGCCAGCTTGGATTCTTGCGCGCTTTGGGCATATTTATTCCACGGGCAAACCGCCAAACAATCATCGCAGCCATAAATGTGATTGCCCATGAGGGGGCGCAAATCTTCGTCAATCATGCCCTTATGTTCGATGGTTAAATAAGAAATACAGCGGCGCGCATCCAATTGATACGGCGCGGGAAAAGCGCGCGTCGGGCAGACATCCAGACAGGCCGAACAGGAGCCGCAATGGTCGACTTCGGCCTCATCGACCGGCAAAGCCAGTGTCGTGAAAACCGAGCCTAAAAACAGCCAAGAGCCCATCTCGCGCGAGACCAAATTCGTGTGCTTGCCTTGCCAGCCCAGACCCGCTTTTTGCGCCAAGGGTTTTTCCATCACAGGCGCCGTGTCGACAAAGACTTTCACTCTAGCGCCGCTTTCTTCGACCCACCAACGCGCCAGCGCTTTTAGTTTTTTCTTGATGACATCATGGTAATCGCGGCGCTGGGCATAGACCGAAATCAACCCCTTATCGCTGGCTTTTAGCCCTTCCAATGGGTCGCTCTCGGGGCCGTAATTCATTCCCAAAAGGATAACGCTTTGCGCCTCTGGCCAAAGATGATTGGGCGCGCTGCGCTCATGCGTTCGGCTTTCCATCCAGCTCATTTGGCCATGATGGCCAGCCGCCAAATAGGCCTTTAAGCCCTCGCCCGAATCGGCCCCCAAACTGGCAGAAGCGATGCGGCACACATCAAAGCCCTCGAGCTTGGCGCGAGCTATCAAAGCGGTTTTGAGAAGATTTTCTTCCGCCATCATAGCGGCTTAAAAATCGGGGTCAGCGTAATAAGGCGGCGGCCGCATACCCGCCACATGGTCGGCCAAAAGCGGGCGAAAAGACGGGCGCGATTTCAACCGCGCATACCAATCGCGCATCACCGGCCATAATTTCCACGGCACATCGCCGGTATAATCGAGGCAAGATAAATGCGCCGCCGCGGTCAAATCCGCCAAGCTCATTTCGCCACCCGCCAACCAATCGCGGCTTTGCAGCAAGTACGTGAGATATTCCAAATGCAAATTCAAATTGTGCAGGCCTACGCGCACCACATCCATATCGGGGCCACCGCCGCCATCTTCGGCGCCCATAAAACGACGGTCGATTTTCTCAACAGTGATTAAACGGCCAACTTCATGGTGAAATTTATCATCGAACCAAGCAGAAATACGGCGCACTTCCGCGCGCGATAAACCCGAGCTCGGCATTAGCGGCAAAGCCCCGCCTTTTTCTTCCAGCCATTCCGAAATGGCATAATGACCCGCAATCGTTCCCGCTTCGCCAATGAGCACAGGCACTTCGCCAGATGGGTTGAGCATCAAGAAATCAAGTCGGCGCTCCCAAGGGCGCTCCTCGACATATTCGACAGCAAATTTTTTCTCGCCCAACATGAGACGAATTTTGCGCGAAAACGGACAGACCGGTTGATGAAACAATGTAGCCATAGACATTCAAATTAAGCCGCTTGGCGATTTGGGGCAAGGAAAACACACGGGCTGGAAATAGATATTCGCGCGCATCCACACAATGCGGCTTGGCTTTATCCGCCAACGCAGATAATTTAACGCATGGCTTTTGAAAACATTCTATTTTTAGCGCTCATTCAGGGCGTCACCGAATTTATTCCCGTCTCTTCGTCGGGGCAATTGACCCTCCTGCATACTTGGATGCCGAGCGGCCAAGCGGCGGCCGATGATTTGACCATGGATGTCGCGCTGCATTTTGGCACGCTGCTGGCCGTCATTCTCTATTTCCGCGTCGAGGTAAAAAACCTCCTACACGGCGGGGTCGATATTTTGGCGCGGCGCGAAACGCAAAACCGCGCCCAAGCCGTTCACCTCATTCTGGCCACAGTGCCTGTGCTTCTCGCGGCGGCGGCGCTTTTGGCCAGCGGCTTGCTCGAGCATTTGCGCACGCCAGAGGTGGTCGCCTGGGCAAGCATTCTATTTGCCGTGCCGCTGTATTTGGCCGACCGCTTTGGCGCCAGCGACAAAACCCTCGCCAGCGTTGAAAACCGCTCAGCCTTATGGCTCGGCTTGGCGCAAATATTGGCGCTCATTCCAGGCGCCAGTCGGTCGGGCGTCACGCTGATGGCGGCGCGCGGGCTCGGCTTTGAGCGCGAAGCGGCGGCGCGGTTTTCTATGTTGATGGCCATCCCCGTCATCTCGTGTTTTGCCGCCCTCAGCCTTTTGCAGTTGCTCTTGCAAGGCCAATGGGGGGCGCTTGGCGAAGCGGCGCTCGGCGCGGTTTTGGCTGGCGGATTTGCTTTCCTCAGCATCGACGTGTTCTTACGGATGACGCGCAAAGTTTCGCTTTTGCCCTTCGTTCTCTATCGACTGGCTTTGGGCGGCGCTATTCTATGGCTGCTTTAACCCTTGGCAGGTTTTTTGCCCGAGGGACGAAAGCGCCATAGATAATCCGGCAGAAGCGCTGCAATCGGCGTTGGGCGTAGCCCCAATTCGGCAAAACCGTGCGCTTCGTCTCCCACCAGATTATCGCTTTTTAGCAAAATCAATTGATCCGGCGTCAGCAAAGGCTTGGGCATAAATTGCGCGACACTGGCAATCAGGCGCGCGGCAAAAAACGGCATCGGCACCAGCAAACGTTGGCGACCAATCTCGGCCAGCAAGAGTTCCATCAATTGCTTGAACGTCAAAACATCTGGCCCTCCCAACTCATAAACCCCCGAAGGCGTGCGCGGGTCCGTCAAACAAATGTCCACCGCTGCCGCCACATCAAATACCGAGACCGGCTGATAGCGCGTGGTGCCACCGCCAATCAGCGGCAAGGCGGGCGCCACCAAAGCGAGGCCGGCAAAGCGATTGAAAAAATCATCCTCGGGGCCCACCACAATCGAGGGACGCAAAATATGCGCGCTCGGCATGGCTTCCAGAACGCCATATTCCGCCGCCGCTTTGCTTTGCGCATAGAGCGAGGCCGATTGCGCATCGGCGCCAATGGCCGAAATATGCACGAAGTTTTTTATGGTTTTCGTGGCGGCCGCCGCTTTGGCCACCCGCTCGCCGCCTTGGGCTTGCACGGTGGCGAATTTTTGTTTGCCGCTTTCGAACAAAATACCCACGGCATTGATGGCCGCATCGGCGCCCTCAAGAGCAGCGGCGACGCTGGCATCATCGCGGATATTGGCTTGCACAATTTCAATCTGGCCTGGTTTGCCGCCGGTCTTCAGATGCAGGGCTTCATTGGGGCGGCGTGTGGCGACGCGAATTTGATAGCCCGCTTTGGCCAGCCGACGCACAATATGGCGACCGATAAATCCAGTGCCGCCAAAGATGGTGATGCGGGCATTCTTCTGCAGCGCCAATTTCTGAGCCATGTCGTTTCCTCACCTTACTTGAAGCTTTTGAGCCGCCGCCCGAAAGCAGCGCGATAGGGGTTGTTCTTAATCTATGTGGGCGATGGCGGAAAGTAAAAACCGCAGCTTGGGCTGGATACGCAGCCATTGACAATTCTGCCGCGCGCGCCTAAACCAATCGCCTTACCTCAAGTAAGGCCCAGGTGGCGGAATTGGTAGACGCGCTAGCTTCAGGTGCTAGTGTCCTTATGGACGTGGAAGTTCGAGTCTTCTCCTGGGCACCATTTTCAAGTTTCAAGCACCGTGATTCACGGTCCAAGCTATTGATCTTCAAGCATATTTGTTTGAGGAGCAGAGATCATGGTTTCTATGGTAGACCATATGGTAGACCAAAATGCGACATACCTAACCAGGCGGCGGGGTGTGCATTACTACTATACGCGGCGCATTCCAAAAGAACTTCAAAAGCGACTGGGCAAAGAGCGAATTGTCGTATCGCTTAAAACGAAGTCGCGTCGCAAGGCAATCACTTCGGCAATTGTTTTGTCAGAAAAGCTGGAGAGCTTCTGGAACGGTATGAAGCTCGAAGAGATAATTTCACAACATTCGATGACGCTGGAGAGGCCAACCGACGGTGGGGCGTCTATCACGCTCTCAG
>JAQWIP010000024.1 GCA_029248825.1 Alphaproteobacteria bacterium
TTAGACGCATCTCAAATATCGGAGTTTTCCATGACTGAAAATTTAAAAATTGGCGATACCGCCCCAGATTTCTCGCTCCCCGCCACCGGCACCGCCAGCGGCGAGCCAAGCTTGAGCTTATCGGCGTTCAAAGGCCGCAAATTGGTGATTTTTTTCTATCCGAAAGATAATACGCCAGGCTGCACCACAGAGAGCCTCGAGTTTACCGCCGCCGCCAAAGATTTCGACAAAGCCAATACCGCCATCGTCGGCGTCTCGGCGGATAGTCTGAAAAAACACGATAATTTCATCGCCAAACACCAGCTCTCCATGCCGCTGATTTCCGACGAAGACCACGTGCTGCTGAACGCTTTTGGCGTATGGGTGGAGAAATCCATGTATGGCAAAAAATTCATGGGCATCGAACGCGCGACCTATTTAATCTCGCAAGACGGAAAAATTTTGCAAATTTGGCGCAAGGTAAAAGTCAAAGGCCATGTCGAGGCCGTCTTGGCTGCCGCCCAGTCTTAAGCGCCAGCGCTGCTTTTTTATAACGATTCACCTCCTGTTAAGCCAAAGCTGCGAAGCACTAAAGGCTTGCATTATCTCGCATTTTTTGGGAAACAATCAGGAGGCGAACAAAGATGGGATTTATGAAACCTTTGCTAGACAAATTGCGGCAGTTCTTCACGGAACGCCAGATCTACATTCGCAAGAATGGCAGCGTCGTATACGTGCCGCTCTCCAGCCGATCACAGGCTTTTTTGGCGGCGCTTTTCTTGGTCGTTTCGGGCTGGGTTGGCTATGCTTCTGTGCATGTTATTTTCGACAGCGGCTTGGGCGCCGAACGCGAGCGCGATGTGCGCGATATGCGTTTGGCCTATGAAAACGAATTAAACCGTCTGCGTCTGGCGCATGATGATTTAAACGCGCAATTGGTGCTGACCCGCGATTGGTTCTCCAAAACCACCGACACGCTAGAAAAACGCCATAATAATTTGACCCTCGTGTTCGAACAACACGCCGCTATATCCGATGAATTGCACGATATGCAATCGGCTTTTGCCCGCGTTGCCAAACGCAATAAGCGCGATAAAAACAAAACCGAGCTGGTCGCCCGCAGTGGCGATGGGCATGAAGGCGCACTGGAAAGCCGCACATTCGTGGAGCCCAGCGATATGGGCAAAGTTCAATTGACCCAAACCAAAGCGCTGGAAGCCGACACGCAAGACATCGCTATGCCGCATATGTCGAGCAATGTTTACAATCGCGTGGCCTCGCTCGATTTGCGCCAGCAAGACCTGCTGGACGCGCTAGAAGAAAACATCGACCAGCGCATCGCCGAATATGAAGGCGTTATCGAAGGCACGATTATTCTGGAGCCAGAAAGCTTCATGGCCTCGGTTCTGCCCGAAAGCGAACGCGCCATTGGCGGGCCTTACATTCCGCTTGAAGATGATGAGGCGGGCATTAACTCGGCTCTGCATCAGCAGCTATATCGCATCTCCAGCAACCTTGAGCGCTTGCAAAACCTCAGCGCTTCGGTGACCAAAATTCCGCTGGCCTTGCCCATCCATGATTTCCGCCTGACCAGTGGTTTTGGGCCGCGCATTGACCCGTTTAAAAAACGCGCCGCTTTTCATGCTGGCGTCGATTTCGGCACCGCAACCGGCACCCCCGTGTATGCCACTTTGCCCGGCACGGTAACCCGCGCTGGCTATAAAGGCCCCTATGGGCTGGTGGTTGAGATTGACCACGGCAATGGGTTTCGCACCCGCTATGGCCATTTGGCACGCAGCCGCGTGCGGCGCGGACAAAGCGTCGACTTTCAACAACATATCGCCGATGCTGGCAATAGTGGCCGCAGCACCGGCCCCCATTTGCATTATGAAGTCTGGTATCAAGGCAAAGTGCGCAATCCGGTGGCTTTTCTCGACTCGGGCAAACAAGTTTTCAATATTGCCGAGACGCTCTCGCGCGTAGAACAAAATAAATAACCCTGATTGGAACCCCATGGCCGACGCCCCGAAGACCAAATCTGCCCCCTCGATTCTTAGCCAAGACATGCATGTCATTGGCAAGATTTTCTCGACCGGAGACATTCAAATCGAAGGCCGATTGGATGGCGACCTATTCTCGCAAGCGGTAACGGTTGGCGCTCAAGCCGAAGTAAACGGCGAAGTCGCTGGCGATACCGTCACGGTATTTGGCAAAGTCAACGGCACGGTGCGCGGTCGCCAAGTCTATCTTTGCGCCACCTGCCGCGTCGATGGCGATGTGTTTAACGAAGCCCTAGCCATCGAGTCGGGCGCCCAACTGAATGGCGCTGTGAAAAACGAAAAAGACCCGCTGAAAAACGCCGCCATTCGTCCCGCCAGCCAATCCAGTCAAGATAGCCAGCCGACAACCGTCACGTCGATGCCAGAGTTTGAGTAAACTGGTTTTAATTTCTTAGTCTAAATCGGCCACGCCACTGGCGCCGCCCTCTGCGTTCACGCGTTGCGCCAAGGCGGCTTCCATGAACGGGTCTAGGGCGCCATCTAGCACAGCACTCGGATTGCCGCTTTCGACGCCCGTGCGCAAATCTTTGACCATCTGATACGGCTGCAAAACATACGAGCGGATTTGATGCCCCCAGCCAATTTCGGTTTTGGCATCGGCATTGGCATTGGCTTCTTCTTCGCGCCGCTGCAATTCCATTTCATACAGACGCGCGCGCAACATCGCCCACGCGGTGGCGCGGTTTTTATGCTGCGAGCGTTGGTTCTGGCACTGCACCGCAATATTGGTCGGAATATGGGTAATCCGCACGGCGCTATCGGTGGTATTGACGTGCTGACCGCCGGCGCCGCTGGCGCGAAACGTATCAATGCGCACATCGCTTTCCGACACATCAATGGCAATCGTATCGTCAATCACCGGATAGCACCCAACGCTGGCAAAACTTGTGTGGCGGCGCGCATTGCTATCAAACGGCGAGATGCGCACCAAGCGATGCACACCGCTTTCCGTCTTGCCCCAGCCATAAGCATTATGGCCTTTTATCTCAATGGTGGTTGATTTCAGCCCAGCTTCGTCGCCATTGGTCTGCTCGATGACGCTGGCCTTATAGCCTTTTTTCTCGGCCCAACGCAGATACATGCGCTGCATCATTTGCGTCCAGTCTTGGCTTTCCGTGCCGCCTGCGCCCGCATGAACTTCGATATAACAATCATTGCTATCGGCCTCGCCCGACAAAAGCGTTTCCACTTCCATGCGCGAGGCGGTCTCGCTTAATGCCGCCAAAGCCGCTTCGCTTTCGCTGACGATATCGCTATCGCCCTCGGCTTCACCCAGCTCAATCATTTCGACATGGTCGTTCATATCGGCTTCTAGCTGGCGGCAGGTTTTAATGGCGCTCTCGAGGCGGGTGCGTTCTTGCATCAGGCTTTGGGCGCGCTCGGGATTATTCCAAAGCTCGGGGTCTTCGGCGCGTTTGTTTAGCTCTTCGAGGCGAACCAAAGCGACATCCCAGTCAAAGATGCCTCCTCAGCAGTTCCACCGACTGCTGGATACGATCTATATAAAGAGTGTTTTCCGCGCGCAAAATTTCAAGTCCCCATAAGTCCCAAGGAAACGCAATCTAGAGGGACGGTGAAAATTAGTAAAGACCGCCCGTGCCAGCGCCCACTGTTTCGGTGTTTACCGCCGGACGCTTGCGACGATTGGTGCCGCTCGGGCCGCGCACAACCGCCTGTTTGCTGCCAATCGAAGGCTCATTGCCCAATTTAAAGGCTTCCAAAATAACCGTCTCATCTTCGGGCCGAGCGAGCTTGCCCGTCTTGGCATTAATCCGCACGAGGCTTACCGCAGACGGCACGCGAAACGGCGGTGTCGGCTGGCTCTTTAGGGCTTCTTCCATGAAGGCTTTAAAAATCGGCCCGGCCACCACGCCGCCGCTTTCGCCGCGCCCCAAGGGTCGATTGTCGTCATACCCGACATAAACGCCCACCACGAGGTCGGCCGAAAAGCCGATAAACCAAGCATCGCGGCTATCATTGGTGGTGCCTGTTTTGCCTGCCAAAGGTTTGCCAATGGTGCTAATGCGACGCCCCGTGCCGCGTTTGACGACGCCTTCCAGCATGGAAACCACTTGATAGGCGGTTTGCGGCGATAAGACTTGCTCGCGGTCATCGGGTAAATCGGGCGCGGTTTGCTGCTGATAGACTTCATCGCTGCAAGCAATGCAGGCGCGTTGGTCATATTTAAATAGGTTCTCGCCATAGCGATCTTGCACGCGGTCAATGAAGCGCGGCTCAATGCGTTTGCCGCCATTGACAAACATCGCATAGGCCGATGTGAGGCGCATCAGCGTGGTCTCGCCTGCCCCCAAAGACATCGCCAAAACTTTCGGCATGGTGGTGTTAATGTTAAAGCGCGCCGCATAATCGGTAATTTTGGCCATGCCGACTTCTTGCGCCATGCGAATGGTCATCAGGTTACGGCTTTTCTCCATGCCCAAGCGCAGGGTCGAGAGGCCGTAAAAGCGGCGGGCGTAGTTTTCCGGTTTCCACAGCCCTTGGTCTTTGCCTTGATCCATAACAAAGGGCGCATCTAGCACCAGACTGGCTGGCGTGAAACCGCTATCCAAAGCGGCGGCATAAACGAAAGGTTTAAACGCCGAGCCAGGTTGGCGGCTGGCTTGCGTGGCGCGGTTAAATTCGCTGGCCGAGAAACTATAGCCGCCGACCATGGCTTGCACGCGACCCGTATGCGGGTTTAACGCGACCATGGCGCCGTTAACTTCAGGGGCTTGTTTCAACTCATACTGCCCTTCGCTGGACAGCGCATTGACCCAAACAACATCGCCGACTTTCAAAACATCGGAGACTTTCCGAATTTTCGGGCCTTTGATTTTATAGGTGTTTTCTGGCGATGGGGCTTCGCGCGCCCATTTCACGCCCTTCAACGCCACAACGCCAAGCTCCACCGATTCCTCGAAACGGCGCGCGCGGGTCATCCTCGGGCGCAAGCCAATCGAGGCCTCTTGCTGTTCGTCATCCACCGATAAAACCACCGACAAACGCCAAGGCGCCAAATCGGTTGGAATGGCAATTTTGGTGAGCTGCTCCCACCAGGCTTCCAAAGTTTCCATCTCGCCAACGGGGCCGCGATAGCCGCGTCTGCGGTCATAATTTTGCAAGCCTTCGCGCAAAGACTTCAGCGCCAGTTTTTGAAAATCCGTATTCAACGTCGTGCGAATGGACAGCCCACCGCCATAAAGCTGCTTCTCGCCGTACAGCCCATAGACTTCTCGGCGCACTTCTTCGACGAAATATTCTGCCGCGAAACGGCGCAAACTGGCCGGACGGTCGGCGACGACCAGCTCTTGTGCGGCCGAATTGCGCGCTTGGTCGTCCGTGATATAGCCATTGTCGCGCATCCGCCCGATGACCCAATTGCGCCGCGCAATGGCGCGCGCGCGTTTGCGGAACGGGTGATAATTATTCGGCGCTTTTGGCAAAGCCGCCAGATAGGCCGCCTCGGCAATCGTTAAATCGCTCAGCGGTTTGTCAAAATAATTCAACGCCGCAGCCGCCACCCCATAGCTGCCGAGGCCGAGGTAAATCTCATTGAGATAGAGTTCCAATAATTGCCGCTTGGTAAATGTGCGCTCCAGCCGCAAAGCCAGCACCGCCTCTTTGAGCTTGCGCTCAAAGGTAACATCCGAGCTGAGCAGGAAGTTTTTCGCCACTTGCTGGGTAATCGTCGAAGCGCCCTCGAGGCGGCGTCCGGTGAAGACATTAATCATATTGGCCACAACGGCGCGCAAAATGCCGACGAAATCAATGCCCGAATGGTCGTAGAAATTTTTATCTTCCGCCGCCAAAAACGCATTGATGAGATGGTCGGGTGCGGTGTCTATCGGCACGAAAATGCGCCGCTCTTGGGCATATTCGGCAATCAACAGGCCATTGCCCGCATGGGCGCGGCTCATCACTGGCGGGGTATAATTGGCCAAATGCTCGTAATTGGGCAAGCCGCTATTCAGGCGCCATAGCACCAAAACCAGCACAAATAAGGCGATCGTCCCCAAAGTGACGGCAATGCCTGCAATGTTTCCGAAAAACTTCATGACTTATTTCCCCAAGGCACGGATACGCGACCTCCCCTATATGCCCCTTAAATAGGGCGGCACTATGGCATTTTGCAAGGTAATTATGCGCCGGGTCTAGCGCGCCGACGCGACCCGCGTACCCCGGAAAAACCCATCGACGGATTTCACCAAAGCACCCGCAACTTTGCGCCGCCAACTGCTGGTCACCAATTGCTTTTCATCCTTGCGATTGGTCAAAAACCCCAGCTCAATCAGCACCGAGGGAACATCGGGCGCCTTTAGCACTCGAAAGCCCGCAAAGCGATGCGTGCGGTCTAGCAGATTGGTTTTATGGCGCGCGTTATCGACCACGAGTTTGGCAAATTTCACCGAAAGATTTTTGGTTTCGCGCTGCGCCAAGTCGATGAGAATATCGGCTACTTCGGCAGGCTGGTCGGCGAAATCAATGCCCGCGATAATATCCGATTGGTTTTCTTTGCGCGCCAAAGCCGCCGCCTCTTTATCGGAGGCGGTTTCCGACAGCGTATAAATCGACATGCCGCGCACATTTTTGCGCTGAATGGCATCGGCGTGGATGGAGATAAATAAATCGGCATTATGTTTGCGCGCGATATTCACCCTCTGGCGCAGCGGAATATAAATGTCGCGATTGCGCGTTTGATAGACTTTATATTTTTTCGTGGCGCGCAATTGTTTGGCCAGCTCGCGGGTGAAGGCCAAGGTCACGGCTTTTTCTTTGGCCTTTCGGCCATGCGCGCCCGGGTCGACGCCGCCATGGCCTGCATCAATAACAATCACCGGCTTGGCATTACGTTTGCTGCGCGGCTTAAAGGCAGGCGGCGGCGCGGCTTTGGCGGTTTTTTTGTTTTGGGCGCGACTGGCTTCGCGGTCTTTTTTCACTTGTTGGGCAAAGGCTTTCGTCGAGCTTGGCACTAAGTCGACCACCAAACGATGCGGCAAGCCAGACGATGGCGCCAAGACAAAACTCTTGGCCACGCGCACCGGAGAGGCCGCGTCAATTACCAGACGGCTTTTGCCAGCCGTAAATTGGCCAAAGCGCAAGCCGCTGACCAATTTGGCAGATTTCGATATCTCCGGAGTTTGGCTCGGCCAATCGAGCGACGGCAAATCGATGACGACGCGGCGTGGCTTGTCCAATAAGAAGACGCGGAAATCAACTTTCTGCGATAAATCCAGCACCACCCGCGTGCGCGACTCGGTGACGCCGAGGCGAATATCTTTCACCACATTGGCCGCCTGCACAGGCGCGCCCAATGCCAAGACAAAAGAAAAGCTAAACGCCAAGCTCAAAAGCAGCCAGCCAAGCAGCTTGCGGGGTCTTGAAAAAAGGACGGCTAGCGGGTTCATGGTTTTTGGTTTTCTCCTGCCCTGGGGGCGACTCACTGCGTTGGACATAGTCTAGCAATTTCCGAAGCTTTGCGCGACCACACCGCCATAAAAACAATCACCCCCCTAACCAATTGATTTTATTTATTTTTATTACCTGCGACGTATTCGCCTTGCAATCCCCAGAGCGCGTCTGTAAAACTATTTGCGTGTTTGACAAAAAGTGTCCTCACACCGATGGCCAAATGGAGCCGGCGGTGAAACAGCCACTTAAAAAAACTCATGAGCCAGGCGATAGCCTCGGCCATAACCGAAACTTTTTAACAGGATGTCGCGTGACCTACGCTGCAGCAACAACAAAAGTGACTTTGCAAACTCCAGCTTCCGCTGTGGTTTCGAATAGCTGTGCGCCAGGTTCGACGTCTTTCTCATTTTCCTTTTTTACTAACCATTTACGCAGGCTGACGGAGACGGGCTTTGTCCTCACACCGCGCTTGGCGGGAGACTTTCATGACCAAGAATATGCTTATCGATGCCATCCACCCGGAAGAAACACGGGTTGTTGTAACTGAACACAATCAAATCCAAGAATTCGACTTCGAGTCGGGTACCAAATCCCCCCTTCGCGGGAATATTTATCTCGCCAAAGTAACCCGCGTCGAGCCATCGCTGCAGGCGGCTTTCGTCGAATATGGCGGCAATCGTCATGGGTTCTTGGCGTTTAACGAAATCCATCCAGACTATTATCAAATTCCGGTCAGCGACCGCGAAGAATTGTTGAAAGCGCAAGCCGCCGAAGACCGCGAACATGCGGCCAGCGAAGACGATGACGCCCAAAAAGACACCAGCGCAGCCTCAGAAGATGGCAGCGAAGACGGCTCGGGCGAGAGCGTCTCGAGCCTCGGTGGCGATGCGCATGAAGAAGCCGCGCCAAGCCAAAAATCACGCGCCTCGCACCGCCGCTATAAAATTCAGGAAGTCATCAAACGCCGCCAAGTTATTTTGGTGCAAGTGATGAAAGAAGAGCGCGGCAATAAAGGCGCCGCCCTCAGCACCTATCTATCTTTGGCGGGTCGTTATTGCGTGCTCATGCCAAACACCGCACGTGGTGGTGGCATTTCGCGCAAGATTAGCAATAGCGCCGACCGCAAAAAACTGAAAACCATCGTCGGCAAGCTCGACGTGCCAAATGGCATGGGGCTGATTGTTCGCACCGCAGGCGCCGAGCGCACGCTGGCCGAAATTCGTCGCGATTGGCAATATATGTCGACCATGTGGCAGGAAGTGCGCGACAAAACCGTCGAGTCCACTGCCCCCGCTTTGGTTTACGAAGAAGGCAATCTCATCCGCCGTTGCATTCGAGATTTATACTCGAAAGAATTCGACGAAGTGGCGATTGCTGGCGCCGATGCCTATAAAGAAGCCAAAGGCTATATGAAGCTTTTGATGCCGAGCCATGCGCGCAAAGTAAAACAACATGTCGAAAACACGCCACTATTCAAACAGCACGGCGTAGAAGATAAATTGGCCGCGATGTTTAACCCGACCGTGGTTTTGCCCTCGGGCGGCTATCTGGTTATCAACCCGACCGAAGCCTTGGTTTCGATTGATGTGAACTCGGGCAAATCGACCCGCGAGCAATCGATTGAAAAAACCGCGCTGAACACCAATCTCGAGGCCGCCGTGGAAGTGGCGCGCCAAGCGCGTCTGCGTGATTTGGCGGGTCTGCTGGTTATCGATTTCATCGACATGGATGAGAACCGCAACAATCGTGCCGTTGAACGCAAGATGAAAGAAGCGCTGAAAAGCGATCGCGCCCGTATTCAAGTGGGTCGCATCAGCTCGTTCGGCCTGATGGAAATGTCGCGCCAACGCATGCGCGCCGGCGTTCTCGAGGGCAGTAGCGAAACTTGTGTGCATTGTAATGGCTCTGGCATGGTGCGCTCGGTGGAAAGCCGCGCCCTGCATGTCTTGCGCCAAATCGACGAGAGTGCCGCGAAATTTAGCCACGGCGAATTGGTCGCGCATCTGCCGCAAGATGTAGCGATTTATCTACTCAACCAAAAGCGCGCCCAGCTCAGCGATATTGAAACCCGCACGGGCGTTACCGTGGCCATCAATATTGATGCCGAGCTGACCTCGATGGAAATGGCCATCACCTTGCCCGACCAATCGGAAAGCTCGGGAGCCTCGCGTATGGAAGGCGACCCGACCGCAGGGCTAGAAGATGGAGATGGCAATAAGAAACGCCGTCGTCGTCGCGGCGGTCGCAATCGTCGCCGCTCGGACAGCCAAGATGGCGAGACAAATGAAGGCGAAACCGCGTCGAGTTCCGACAGCCAGTCGAACCGCCCCGTCGAGCCGCAAGACCCCGCTGACGACGAAGAAAGCAATCCGATGTCCTCGCAAACAGAAGGCGAAGCCAGCGGCGAAGATGACGACGATAAGCCAAAGCGGCGGCGTCGTCGGGGTCGTCGCGGCGGTCGCAATCGTCGCCGTCCTGAAGAAGGCTCGGCAGGTGCCAGCGAAAGCTCGGAAGAAACCAGCGATGGGGATGCCAGCGAAGCGCCACAGAAAATCGTTCTAGACGTGTCAACTTCTGACGAGGCACCAGCCGAAGAGGCAGCGCCTGAAGCGCCAATGGAAGCGCCTGAAGCGCCTGAAGCTCAAGTGGAAGTGGAAGCGCCAGCAGAAACACAAACCCCTGCGGAAGAGACCGCCGAAGAAGCGGCAAAGCCAGAGAAAGCAGAGAAGGCAGAAAAGCCCGCCAAGAAAGCCGCTGCCAAACCGCGCAAAAAAGCGGCGCCGAAAACACCGAAGAAAACTAAAGCCGCGCTCGCCAAAGAAGAAGCTGCCGCTAAAGCCGCCGCAGAAGCAGAACCCTCGGCGGAAGCCGAACCGGCTGCCGAAAGCTCGGATGAGGATGGCGGCGAGAAACGCAAAGGCTGGTGGCGGCGCTAAGCGGCCGCATTAAGGCCGCATTCGCAACGCAGGGTTGCATGATGAAACGCTGGTTCCCCTTCCCCCTCGCTCGCAGACGACAGCCTGCTGGTCTGGTTTTGACTTTGGCTTTTACTTTGGCTGTGACTTTGGCTGTGGCTCTGTGCCTGCCCTTTGGCGCGGCGCAAGCCCAAGGCGTGGTGCGCGATGGCGAAATCGAAAAACTATTGCGCGACTACAGCAAGCCCCTTTTGCACGCGGCGGGTCTGGAGCCGCAACGCATTGGCATTGCCGTTATCAACGATCGCCGCTTGAACGCTTTCGTTACCAATGGGCAAAACATGTTCATTCACACGGGGCTTATTCTCGAGGCCGAAGAACCCAATATGGTCATCGGCGTTTTGGCGCATGAGATTGGCCATATTACGGGCGGACATTTGGCGCGGGGCAGCGAGGCGCGCGCCAACTCGCAAGGCCCGGCCATCATCGGCACGATTTTGGGGCTGGGGTCTATTCTCGCGGGGGCTGGAGATATTGGCATTGCTTTGATTACTGGCAGCCAGCAAATCGCGCTGCGCAATTACCTGACCTATAACCGAGGCCAAGAGGCAGCGGCCGATAATACGGCGCTGCAATTGCTCGATGCCACCGGCCAATCGACCGAGGGCATTATTGGCATGATGGATACATTGGCCAATCAGGAAATTCTCTCCGAGGCCTATCAAGACCCTTATGCGCGCTCGCACCCGATGTCGCGCGACCGCGTCAACGCCTATCGCGCGGGCGCCGAAGGCTCGCCCTATCAAGAGGTTCGCGATAGCGATGCGCTGATATTTCGCCATCAGATGGCGCAAGGCAAAATCTATGGGTTCCTCGATAGCCCCACGGTGACGCTGCGTCGCTATCGCAATGACGAGAGCGCGCCCGCCCGCTATGGCCGCGCCATCGCCTTTTATCGCCAAGGCTTGCGCGAGGAAGCGGTGCAATTGATCGATGGGCTATTGCGCGATATGCCCGATAATCCATGGCTCTATGAGCTGAAAGGGCAGATTTATTATGAGACAGGGCAAGCCCAAAACGGCATTGCCCCGTATCAAAAATCGGTTGAACTGCAACCCGATGAGCCGCTATTGCTGATTGGTCTGGCGTCTTGCCAATTGGGCGTTGGGCAATCGGGCGGACGGGCGCATCGCGATATCAATCGACGGGCGGTGGGCAATTTGAAAAAAGCCCTGCGCCTCGACCCCAGCAATCCGACGGCCTATTTGCAAATGTCGAAAGGCTATGGGCAATTGGGCGACACGGCTTTGGCGCAATATGCTCTGGCCGAATATCACGCCGCCCTGGGCAGCCGCGAAGCCAAATATCATGCCAAACGGGCGGCAAAGGGTTTAAAAAAAGGCTCGGTCGAGTATATTCGAACGATAGATATACTTAGCGGGCCCGATAAGCCAAACTCGCGATAAAGGAAATGACAATGACCAAGACAATGCCAATGACCATGCCAATGACCATGGCCAAGACCGTGCGATTTACAAATATGATTTTACTTTTGGGCAGCCTTTTGGTGGCCGCCTCCGCGCAGGCCGCGCAGGCCGCGCCGTTTTCGCCCGAGCAAGAGCGCGCCATTGAGAAGCTGATTGCTGATTATTTTATCGCCAATCCCGAGAAATTAGGCGATGCGCTGGACAGCATGCAGGCGCATTATCAAGCGCAAGAAAAACAGCGCCTCGCGCAAACCATGGAAGAAAGCGCCGATGCGCTGTATCGCACGGCCAGCGATTTCACGCTCGGCCCGGTCGATGCGCCCATCACCATTGTCGAGTTTTTCGATTATAATTGCGGCTATTGCAAACGCGCCCTGACGCCCCTGATGCAAACCCTCGATGAAAACGATGACGTGCGCTTGGTGTTTAAAGAGCTGCCGATTCTAAGCGATAGCTCGCGCGTGGCAGCCACAACCGCGCTCGCGCTCGACGACCCGCTGACCTTCTTGAGCTATCATACAAAGCTAATGACCCATCAAGGATCGGTGACCCAGACGGTGATTGATAAAACGCTAACCGAGCTGAACCTATCGCCCAAAGCCATCGCCAAGAAAGCGCAATCGGCGGATATCGCCAAAGCCATCGAGGCCACCAGCCAATTGGCCGGACGCCTCGGCATCAATGGCACGCCGGCTTTCATTATCAATGGGGAAATTTATCCAGGCGCTCTAGAGGCAGCCGATCTGACCGCAGCCCTTGTCAAAGCCCGCAAAGAGCTAACGAATTAGGCTAAATCAGCCCTGCTAATGGCGAGCTTGGGTCGGCATACATACGCTTGCCCATGCGCCCCGCCAAATAGGCTTGGCGTCCCGCGATAACCGCGTTTTTCATCGCTTCGGCCATCAGCAGCGGGTTTTTCGCTTCGGCAATGGCTGTGTTCATCAGCACGCCATCGCAGCCCAATTCCATAGCAATGGCGGCATCTGACGCCGTGCCGACGCCCGCATCGACCAGCACAGGCACGTTTGCCTGTTCGATAATCAAGCGAATGTTCACCGGATTTTGAATGCCCAGCCCCGAGCCAATCGGCGCGGCCAAAGGCATGATGGCGCAACAGCCCATGTCTTCCAGCTCTTTCGCCATAATCGGGTCATCGCTGCAATAGACCATGACCTCAAAGCCCTCGTTGATAAGCAACTCCGCCGAGCGCAACGTCTCGACCATGTTTGGATACAGCGTTTTCTCATCGCCCAAGACTTCCAGTTTTACCAAGCTCCAATCGCCTGCCTCGCGCGCCAAACGCAAAGTGCGCACCGCGTCTTCGCCGGTAAAACAACCGGCGGTATTGGGCAAATAAGTGAATTTTTTCGGGTCGATATAATCGACCAACATGGGGGCTTGGGTATCGGTAAGGTTCACCCGGCGCACGGCCACGGTGACAATCTCGGCGCCCGCAGCTTCGGCGGCGGCGGCGTTTTCGGCATAGTCTTTATATTTGCCCGTGCCGACGATGAGGCGCGACGAAAAATGGCGCCCCGCAATGACCAAGCCATCTTCTAATTTATCTGTTGTGCTTGCGCTCATCTCACCCTCCGCCAATAAAATGGACTATTTCCACTCGGTCG
>JAQWIP010000037.1 GCA_029248825.1 Alphaproteobacteria bacterium
CTAGCGGCATTAACATTGCTGGCGCTATGCGCATGGCCAAAGACCTCGGGCCTGGCCATACAATTGTGACGATTTTATGCGATTATGGCACCCGTTATCAGTCGAAATTATTCAATCCTGAGTTCTTGAAACAGCAAGGCCTGCCCTGCCCCGATTGGCTATAGGCGCGCGCCATGGCGAGCTTTCAAACTGTGGTAACCCACTTGTCGATGGAGGCGCCGTTTCGCGACCTCGCCAGCCTCGATAGTCTGGTGCAACAGACCCCCGCTTGGCCAGAGGGCGTTTGTTTTCAACGCATCGAAGGCATTAAGCTCGATGCCTATCGCGATATTTATGACCAAGTGGGGCGGCAATGGCATTGGGTCAATCGGCGCTATTTGAACGACCATCAATTGGCCGCGCTGGTGCATCACCCCGCCACCGAGATTTATCTGCTGAGCGAAAACAATCAGACGATTGGCTTTGTCGAACTGAACTTCAAATTCTTCCCGCAAGTCGAAATTGTGTTTATTGGTCTCATCGAAGGCCAAATGGGCAAAGGCTATGGGCCGCTGATGGTGCGCCACGTGTTGGAGATTATTCAGGCGCGCGAGGCCAAACGCATCATCATTCAAACCTGCACGCTCGACCATCCGGCGGCTTTGAGGCTATATCAGCAGGCGGGCTTTAGCGCTTACAACCGCAAGCAAGTTGAAATTTTAGACGATTAGTCGCGCCAGCCTTATGCGCCAACCTAATGCGACAAAACTTGGCTTAAGAACATTTTGGTGCGCTCGTTTTGCGGATTGGAGAAAAACGCTTCTGGCGCGTTTTCTTCGACAATCTCGCCCTCATCCATAAAAATCACCCGATCGGCGACTTGGCGCGCAAAGCCCATTTCATGGGTCACGCACAACATCGTCATGCCGTCTTCGGCCAACTCGACCATCACATCCAGCACTTCTTTAATCATCTCTGGGTCGAGCGCCGAGGTCGGTTCGTCGAACAGCATAATATCGGGGTTCATGCATAAGGCACGCGCAATGGCAACGCGCTGCTGCTGACCGCCCGACAATTGCCCGGGATATTTATCCGCCTGGTCGGGAATTCGCACCCGCTCTAGAAACTGGCGCGCCAAGGCTTCGGCTTGTTGTTTGGTTTTCTGCCTCACCCAAATTGGTGCCAAAGTGCAGTTTTCCAGCACGCTCATATGCGGGAATAAATTAAACTGCTGAAACACCATGCCAACGTTCGAGCGGATGCTCTCGAGGTTTTTCACCGAGCCATCCAGCGACACGCCCTCCACTTCAATGACGCCCTCTTGGTGTTGCTCGAGCCGATTGAGGCAGCGAATAAGCGTCGACTTGCCGCTTCCCGAAGGCCCGCAGATGACAATTTTTTCTCCCGCCGCCACCTGCAAATTAATATCGCGCAGCACATGGAATGTGCCGAACCATTTGTTCATGTCAGAAATGCGAATTACAGGGTCAGTCATAGCTCTACCTAGCTCTATTGATTGGGGTCGGTGGAAAGATGTTTTTCCATGAAAATGGAATAGCGCGACATAGCAAAACAAAATACCCAGAACACGAAAGCCGCAAACGCATAGCCCGTGATATGGGTTTCGGGCGTCGCCCATGTGCTGTCGGTAAAGTGCAATTGCACGATACCCAGCAAGTCAAACAGGCCGACGATAAGCACCAAAGTGGTGTCTTTGAACAAGCCGATGAACGTATTAACAATGCCCGGAATAACCAGCTTCAGGGCTTGCGGCAGAATAATCAACCGCGTGGTTTTCCAATAGCCCAGCCCCAAAGCGGCCGCCGCTTCATATTGTCCTTTGGGGATGGCTTGCAAACCACCGCGCACCACCTCGGCCATATAGGCGGAAGCGAACAGCGCGACACCGATTAGGCAACGCATCAATTTATCGAAGTTTACCCCATCGGGTAAAAACAAAGGCAACATGACGCTGGCCATGAACAAGACAGTGATGAGCGGCACGCCGCGAAAAATCTCGATGAAGCCGACGCATAAGGCGCGCACAATCGGCAAGTCTGAGCGCCGCCCGAGCGCCAGCAAAATGCCTAAGGGCAGCGAGCCGACAATCCCCGTGACGGCCACCACGAGCGTCACCAAAAGACCGCCCCAATCGCTGGTGTCGACAGCCGCCAAGCCGAAGCTGCCGCCGGTTAGCATGAAGAAGCTGAACATCGGATAAAACCCGAGCATGAAAATAACATTGGCGCGTTTGAAACCGACTGTCGGCATCAATAGCGGCACCAGACCAAGCAGCCCTAACGCAAACACCCAATCGACGCGCCAGCGTTCCATCTCGGGATAGCGGCCATAAATGAACTGCCCAAATTTGGCATCAATAAATGGCCAGCACGCGCCTTGCACCGGCTTGAGGCAGGCATTGCGGTCGTCGCCGCTAAAGCTGGCATCGACAATCGCCCACCCTAGCCCCACGTCCAGCACATAGATAATCAAAGCGGCGCATAATAGGGTCAGCGCGCTGTCTAATTTGGTCGTGAATAGGTTTTCGCGCGCCCAACCGACAAAGCCCACGGTATTGGCGGGCGCGGGTCGCGCAGGCTTTGGAGTCCAAGTTTTGGCGCTCATGTGTTATTCCCGACAAAAGCCATGCGCTGGTTATAGCGGTTCATCGCCCAAGAGGTGAGCAGGCTGAGGCTCAGATAAATCATCATCGTGATGAAAATAATCTCCAAAGCCTGACCGACTTGCGAAAGCGTGGTGCCAGCCAAAACCGAAACAATATCGGGGTAAGCAATCGCCACCGCCAACGAAGAGTTTTTCGTCAGGTTTAAATATTGGCTGGTCAGGGGCGGAATGATAACGCGTAAAGCTTGCGGGATAACCACCAGACGCAGCGCCACGCTCTCGGGCAAACCAAGTGCGGCCGAAGCCTCGCGCTGGCCTTTAGAGACCGAGTTAATGCCGGCGCGGACAATCTCCGCAATGAAGGCTGCGGTATAGAGGCTCAAGGCCAAGAGTAGTGCCACGAATTCGGGGATAACCGTCAATCCACCGCGAAAGTTAAAGCCCTTGAGGTGCGGCACATCCAAGGCGAAAGGCACGCCTGCCATCAGCGCCGCGCCGCCAAATAAAGCCACGGCCAAACCCAACAGAGGCCGCCAGACCCGCGTTGCTTGCCCCGTGGTGATTTGGGCATTTGCCGCACGGCGGCGCAACCAAATGCCGCCAATGACAAGCCCCAAGGCGGCCAGCCCATACCAAAACGCGCCGGCACTGGCCTCTAGCCAAAGCACCACAAAGCCGCGATTACTCATGAATATCGCATCGCCAATCGATACGGCTTGGCGCGGCGAAGGGAGGTTACGAAGCACGCCGAAATACCAAAACATGATTTGCAGCAGCAGAGGCACATTGCGGAAAATCTCAATATAGACCATGGCGATTTTAGAAATCAGCCAATTCCGTGACAGCCGCGCCACCCCCAAAGAAAAGCCCAAGAGCGTGGCAAAAAATATCCCCAAAGCCGACACCAATAATGTGTTCAACAGGCCGACCGCCAAAACGCGGCCAAAGCTATCGTCTTCCGTATAGGCAATCAGCGTTTGATTGATGCCAAAGCCGGCGCGCTCTGACAAAAAGCCAAAGCCCGAGTTAATATTCTGGCGTTCCAAATTGCTTTGCACATTGCCGACCAGCCACGCCATAGCCCCCAGCACGGCCGCCAGCACCAAGACTTGCAAGACAGCCTCGCGGCTAAAGCCAGCCGGAAGTCGGGCGCGCAGCCACGGGAGAGGGAATAGCTTTTGGATGGCGAGCCTCTTTAGCGAATGGGCGGCGCGTATTGCAAGCCGCCTTTCGTCCACAGCGCATTGACGCCGCGTTTGATGCCAAGCGGCGTTTTGACGCCGACATTGCGCTCAAAAATCTCGCCATAATTGCCAACCGCGCGGATGATATGAACCGCCCATTGTTTCGACAAGCCGAGGTTGTCCCCAAAGCTTCCGTCCTGCCCCATGAGGCGCCGGATGGAAGGATTGCTTGAGCTTTTCATTTCAGAAATATTCTTCGAGGTCACGCCAAATTCTTCCGCCGCTACGGTCGCGTAATGCGTCCAGCGCACCAAATCATTCCAAGCCGCATCGCCCTGACGCACCAAAGGCCCCAGAGGCTCTTTCGAGATAACCTCGGGCAGCACGATATGCGCCTTGGGGTCAGATAATTTGAGCTTTTGCGCATAAAGCGCCGAGTGGTCGGTCGTATAGGCATCGCAACGACCCGAGTTATAGGCCGCCACCGATTCATCGGCTTTTTCAAAAGCCACAATTTCATATTGCATGCCGTTCGAGCGGAAATAATCAGCCGCATTCAGCTCGGTCGTTGTGCCTTGATTGGTGCAAAGCGTTGCGCCATCTAGGTCACGCGCGCTGCGAACACCCAAGTCAGCGCGCACCATAAAGCCCTGCCCGTCATAATAATTGACTACCGGAAAATCGACGCCAAGCGCCGTGTCACGGTGCATCGACCATGTCGTGTTGCGCGCGATAATGTCGACCTCGCCCGATTGAATGGCGGTGAAGCGCTCTTTGGCCGAAAGCGGCGTGAACTTGACTTTATCGGCATCGTTAAAAATCGCGGCGGCCACGGCTTTGCAAAAATCGACATCAATGCCCGTCCAATTGCCGCGATTGTCAGGGGTCGAAAACCCTGGCAGGCCTTGCGACACGCCGCATTTCAGATGACCACGTTTTTTCACAATCTCAAGGGTTTGGCCCGCCGCCTCGGCAGCTGGCGTGGACGCGAAGCTGGCGACGGCAAGCAGCAGTAAGCCTGCGCTAAGTTTACGGAGCATTTGCATAATCTCTTTCCTTCAAGAATACTTTAAGACGATATCGTTCTATTATAATCAGAGCTAAATGTAACACTAATCGCGCGAAAGAAAACAATGAAAGATGAAACCAAAGCCATTCTCGCAGGCCGCAAGCCGCAAGATTTCCACGGCGCGGTGAACACGCCCGTCTATCATGCCTCGACGATACTCTACCCTTCGTTGGCGGCCATTCGCGGACAAGAGGCAATGCCCTTTACCTATGGCCGCCGCGCAACCCCCACTTCCGCCGCCTTGGAGGACGCCATAAGCGAACTCGAAAATGCTGCTGGCACGGTGCTGACGCCATCGGGCGCCTCGGCGGTATCGCTGGCGATTTTGGCTGGCGTCGAAGCCGGACAGCATTTGCTGATGGTCGATACGGTCTATGAACCCACGCGCAAGTTTTGCGATAATTTCATGGCGCGCATGGGCGTGGAAACCACCTATTACGATCCGCTCATCGGCGCGGATATTGCCGATTGCATCGGCGATAACACGGGGCTGATTTTCATGGAAAGCCCCGGCTCGCAAACTTTTGAAGCGCAAGATGTGCCAGCCATTGTGGCCGCCGCCAAGGCGCGTGGCGTGAAAACCGCTTTGGACAATACATGGGCAACGCCGCTGCATTTCAAACCGCTCGACCATGGCGTCGATTATTCGGTGCAGGCGGCCACCAAATATATCGTCGGTCATGCCGATGCGCTGCTCGGCACGGTGGCTTGCGCGCAAGAAAACCACGCGCATTTGCGGCGCACCCACGGGCAGCTTGGGCTTTGCGCCGCCCCCGATGATGTGTTTCTGGCTTTGCGCGGTTTGCGCACCCTGCCGCTTCGGTTGCAACAGCACCAAGCGAGCGCGTTAGAGATGGCCAAGTGGCTGCAAGCGCTTTCTTTCGTGCGCCGCGTGTTTTACCCAGCGCTACCTTCCGATGCTGGCCACGCTTTATGGCAGCGCGATTTTAGCGGCGCGGCAGGTCTGTTTTCGTTTGAACTCGAGCCGTGCAGCGAAACCCAATTGGGCGCCATGTTGGACAATCTCACGCTGTTTGGCATGGGCTATAGTTGGGGCGGATTTGAGAGTCTCATCGTGCCCTGCGAGACGCCGCGCACCGCCGTGCCGTTTGAAACCGATGGGCAAATGCTGCGGGTCTCCATCGGCCTCGAACATGTGGAGGACTTAAAAGCCGACTTAATGGCCGGCTTTGGTCGCGCAGGCTATTCGGCTTAAAACGTATCCGGAATAAAATTATCGGCGCGTTTTTCGCCCTCAGCGATTTGCTCGACCGTCATATTGGCCGAGATTTCTTCGATGGCTTTATTGGCGAAAGGCGCGAAACCTTGGTCGCGCGACAGCACGTAATATTTATAGGCTTCGATTTTATCTTGCCCCAGTCCCTCGCCCGTCTCCAGCATGGAGGCAACGTTGAACATGGCGGCTGGCATGCCCATGCGCGCGGCGCGCAAATATAGCTCGCCCGCTTTATTGCGGTCTTCGCGCACGCCCGTGCCGTAATCATACATAGACGCCAAATCGGTCAGCGCACGCGCATCATTGCCTTTCGAGGCTTGCTGTAAATATTTCAAAGCTAATTTAATATCGCGTTTAACGATTTTCGCGTCGAAAAATTCTTCGCTCAAACGATATGCGGAGCCAGCATCGCCCGCGGCGGCGGCTTTTTTCCAATATTCAATCGCTTCGAGGTATAGCCCGCGTTGATAAATATCCAGGCCTTCGCGTTCGCTAAGCGCCTGTGCGAAACCAACAAGGCTCATGGACAGAGCGATGACGGTTGAGATGGTTTTATGGGTCATTTTCATTTGCAAAAAATACTCGCTAATTATGACGGAAATTTGTCACGTCGTGTGCTAGTAGTTTTATCGACATAAAGGCGTTAAGTAAACTCACCCATGCTTAAAAGAGGATGCGCGCGTGCTGCTCGGTATTATTTGCAATGAAAAAACCCAAGGTCTCGATACCTTGCAAGCGGTCAACCACCTCTATTTACGCGCCGTGGCCGAGCATATGGACGTGCAGCCTGTGCTGATACCCGCTGCCATGCCTGGCCAGAAATTTAACGCGGAGCGTCTGCTCGATAAACTAGACGGCGTTTTGATAACCGGCAATCGCTCGAATATTCATCCCTCGCATTACGGCGTCCCCGCCACGCCCGCGCATGAGCCTTTCGACAAAAACCGCGATGCCGCCGCCTTCTCGTTGCTCGACGGCGCCCTTACGCGCGACCTCCCCACGCTGGCGGTCTGTCGTGGCATGCAAGAGCTGAACATTGTTTGCGGCGGCTCGCTGGCCACCGATATTCAAACGCAGGCTAATAAGCTCGACCATCGCACGCCAGACGCCGACACCTTGCAAGGGCGCTATGCCTCTCGCCATACAGCCGCGTTTTTAGAAGATGGCTATTTCCATACCCTGCTCGGCGTTCCACAAGCGCAAACCAATTCGCTGCATTGGCAAGCCATCGATAAATTGGGCGATGACTTGATTGTCGAAGCCCGCGCCGAAGACGGCACCATCGAAGCCGTGCGCCATGCCAAAGCCAGCCATTGCATCGGCGTGCAGTGGCATCCCGAATATCAACCGGGCGAGAATATTATCTCGGCCAAACTTTTCGCCGATTTGCAGCGCGCCATCCAGGAACGCTAAGATGACGATGCCGGCACAAGACCTAACCATCGCGGCGGGGCCCTCGGCCTTGAAACATATCCGCGAAAACGGATTAGCCCCAAATGACATCAGCACGATTTTCGGCGCCTCGGGCGCAGCCAAATGGTTGGCCATTGCCGGACTAGACCATGCCGTGTTTTCCGAATTTATGCCGCAGCGCAGCCGCTCGACGCCGGTTGATTTATTCGGCACATCGGTCGGCGCCTTTAAGCTTTCGGCCAGTGCGCGCAAAGACCCCGGCGCGGCGCTTCTGGCCACCGCCAAAGCCTATGTCGAACAAAGCTATCAAGGCGCCACCCGTCTCGAGGCCATCGATGAACAGACGGGCATTGTCTTGAACAAAGCCTTTGCGCCTCACACGCCTGACGCCATTCAAGAGATTTTGAGCAATGAACGCTATCGCCTGCACATTGGCACGGTGCGGTGTCATGGCGGTTTGAATAGTGCCAATCGGGTTAGCCAAGGTTTGGCTTTGGCGCGGGCGGGTCTGTTGGCGCTGGGTACGCACCACCATTTGCGCGGCCTCACCGAGCGCGCCGTATTTTCCGACCCACGCAGCCCGCTCCAATTCCGCGCGCGCGATGGCTATGCCGTGCGCCACGATAAATTAACGCCAGGGAATTTCATGCTGGCCTTGCGCGCCTCTGGCTCCATTCCGATTTACATGTCGCCCGTGCGCTTGCCCGAAGACCCCGCGCATATTTACCATGATGGCGGCATGTTGGATTATCACCCCGTGCCGGGCACCTTTTGGCCAGACACCGAGGGGCTGATTTTATATCCGCATTTTTACGACCACTTCAAAATGCGCTGGTTCGACAAATTTTATCCGTGGCGCAAAGCCCCGCCTCATTTACTGGACAATGTGGTGATGGTGGCGCCCTCGCGGCAATGGGTTGGCGCACTGCCCGACGGCAAAATTCCGTCGCGGCAAGACTTCACAAAATATTTGAAAAACGAAAATGAACGTTTTGATAAATGGAACGAAGTCGTGCGTCGCAGCCATGCATTGGGGGAAGAATTCATCCATGCCGCCGAAACCGGCAGCATCAGCGATTTGGTCGTGCCGCTTTAATCAATCTTGCGCACAGCACCGAGATCGGCACTAGTGGCAAAAGCCGCATAGGCTTTCAGTGCTTTCGAGACAGCGCGCGCGCGCTTTTCGGCGGGCTTCCAGCCTTTTGCATCCATAGCGGCACGGCGTTTGGCCAGCACATCATCGGCGACAGCCAAATGGATAGAGCGATTGGGAATGGAAATCTCAATCTTATC
>JAQWIP010000034.1 GCA_029248825.1 Alphaproteobacteria bacterium
GTCGACATAGCCCATCACCGCCGTATCGCCCACACGAAGCGCGCCGCTATCGGGCGTTTCGCCGCCAGTTAGCATTTTAAACAGCGTCGTCTTGCCCGCGCCATTGGGGCCAATCACCCCAACAATGCCGCCCGGTGGAAGCGTGAAAGACAAATCATCAATCAGCAATTTCTCGCCAAAACCTTTGGTCAGGTTTTCACCTTCCAACACAATGCCGCCCAAACGGGGGCCCGATGGAATGGTGATTTGTGTGCGACCCACGTCTTCGCGGCCTTGGCTCTCCAGCAATTCTTCATAGGCGTTAATCCGCGCTTTGCTTTTGGCTTGGCGCGCTTTCGGCGATTGGCGAATCCAGTCCAGCTCATTGGCCAGCGTGCGTTGCTTGCTGTCGTCCTCGCGCGATTCTTGCTCGAGGCGTTTTTGTTTCTGCTCCAGCCAATTGGAATAATTGCCCTCGTAAGGCAGGCCTTGGCCGCGATCCAGCTCCAAAATCCAACCGGTAATTTGGTCGAGGAAATAGCGGTCATGGGTAACCAGAACAACCGTGCCGGCAAAATCTTCTAGGTGATGCTGCAACCAAGCCACGGTCTCGGCGTCGAGATGGTTGGTCGGCTCATCGAGCAGCAAGAGGTCAGGTTTTTCGAGCAGCAGTTTGCAAAGCGCCACGCGGCGTTTTTCACCGCCCGATAAATGCTCCACCGAAGCGTCCCCTGGTGGGCAGCGCAGCGCGTCCATGGCTTGCTCGACTTGCGCGTCCAAATCCCAGAGGTTTTGCGCGTCAATTTGGTCTTGCAGAGAGGCCATTTCTTCCGCCGTCTCGTCCGAATAATTCATCGCCAATTCATTATAGCGCAGCAAAAGCGCCTGCTTTTCCGCCACGCCTTCCATCACATTGCCCAGCACATCTTTATCTGGATTGAGCTGCGGCTCCTGCTCTAGATAGCCAATTTTGGCGCCTTCGGCCGCCCAAGCTTCGCCCTGATATTCGGTGTCGACGCCCGCCATAATTTTCAACAGGGTCGATTTACCCGAACCATTGACCCCGACAATGCCAATTTTGGCACCGGGGAAAAACGATAGGCGCACTTCTTTTAAAACCTGTTTGCCACCGGCATAGGTTTTGGACAATTTATCCATCACATAAACATATTGATACGCAGCCATTCTCTTCCCCTTCGTAGATGATGACTTTTTGCCAGTTTTAACGAGCAGTGGCAAGGCGCGTCTCTGGCGAGGGGCAAAACTTTGCCCAAACACCAAAAGGCTCCGCCCCCAAAAGGAGAGGCAGAGCCTTTTTTTAAAGTCTTGCGAAGGGCGGTCTAGAAAATGACCAGAGCCTCGCGCACGATGAGGATGAGCAGCGCCACCCAAGACAGCAAGAAAATGCCAAAGCGCAGCAGCACGATATTGACCGTAGCCTGCACCAGCGAATGCACCACGCGAATGATAACAAACGCCCAAGCGGCATTAACCGCCATAGCATCGACATGACCCGCGACCGCAATGACCAGAGCAATCGCGTAAAACAGCGTGGGTTGCTCGAACAGGTGATTGTAATTATCGGCGATGCGACGCACTTCCGATGGCAAATAGCCCATGCCAGCGGGATGCCCCATTTCGGCTTCAGGAATTTTGGTTTTGCCAATGGCTGGCACGCGCGTGCATACATCCAAATCATCATCACACCGCTCCAAAGACCCAGTGCCACAACAGGTTGTAGAATTGCAGAAGCTTCCATTTTTTCCTCCTCTAAAAGCTAGAAACCAAGTGTGCGCCGCTTTGCAACGCGAGGGCAAGTCGTTCTGTCGGTTTTTTTAAAACAGCGCCAAGGCCTCGCGCCCGATTAAACCAAGCAGCGCCACCCAAGACAGCAGAAAAATAACAAACCGCAACGCCACGATGTTGACCGTGGCCTGCACCAAGGAGTGGACAATGCGAAGCATCACAAAACTCCAAGCACAAGCCACCGCCAGCGCATCGACGTGACCCATAACGGCGATGAGCAGAACCATGGCATAGAATAAAGTCGGCTGCTCAAACAGGTGATTGTAATTGTCGCCCACGCGGCGCGCCTCGGTTGGGAAATAGGTCATGCCCGAGGGATGGGCGGCTTCATCCCTTGGGATGCGCGTTGTTGGCGCTGCCTTGAGCCGCGCTCTGGCCAGCCATAGCATCACCACACCGCTCCAGAGGCCTAAGGCTAAGGCGGGTTGTAAAATAGCACTGGGTTCCATTTGTCTCTCCTATCTCAAATTAGCACATGAAGTCTGCGCCGCTTTGCGCCATGATGGAAGCTCGTTCGCAATTTATCTGGAAGCCCGCATGACTGACATCACGATTTTCACCGCTCGCGCCATTCACACAATGGAGCCGAGCCTGCCCCATGCCACCGCCATTGCCGTGCGCCAAACAGACGACGGGCAAGCGCAGATTTTAGAAGTCGGCACGCTGGAGAGCTTGCAGCCTTGGATGCGCCGCCACCCCCACACGATTGACGAGCGCTTTGCGGATAAGGTGATTATGCCAGGGTTCATCGACCCGCATTTGCACCCCAGTATGGCGGCGGTTATTTTGCCCATGCAATTCATCACCGCCTTGGCGTGGGATTTGCCGTGGGAAAATGTGCCAGCCACGAAATCTCACGAGGCCTATCTCGAACGCCTCGCCGACTTGGCCAATACCGATAGCGAAGAGGCGTTTTTCACTTGGGGCTATCATCGCAATTGGCATGGCGATATCACCCGCAAGCAATTGGATGAAGCCTGCCCCGAGCGCCCCGTCGTGGTTTGGCATCGCTCGTTCCATGAGGTGATTTTAAACAGCGCCGCGCTGGAGCATTTTGGCCTCAACAATAATGAGGTCGGCGCGCATCCGCAGATTAAATTGGAAGACGGATTATTTTACGAAAACGGCCTGCGGCTGGCGATTAACGCGCTGAATCCGGTGATTATGTCGCCCGAGAAATTTGGCCTCGGCATGCAACGCCTCAAGCAAGTGGCGCATTTTGGCGGTCATACGCTGCTCGGCGATATGGGCATTGGGATTTTTAATTTCGAGATGGAATGGCAGGCCGCGCTCGGCTTTTTCAACACCGACGACACGCCGTTTCGGGTGCATTACACGCCCAATATGTTGGCGCTCGCCCATGACGGAGATTACGCTCGCGTGGAAGCCGAAATGGCCGCTTACCCCGACTTGAATACGGATAAATTATTCTTCACCGACCATGCCAAATTATTCACCGATGGCGCGTTTTTCTCGCAATTGATGATGGTCGGCCAGCCCGGTTATCTCGATGGCCATGAGGGCGAATGGATGATGGTGCCAGAACGCTTTGAAGAAGCGGCGCGGCTTTTATGGCTCAAGGGCTATAAAGTGCATGTGCATTGCACCGGCGACATGGGGCTGGAACTGGCGCTCGATACGCTGGAGAAATTGCAAGACGAAAAGCCGCGTTTCAACCACCGTTTCACCATTGAGCATTTTGGCCTCTCGACGCCCGAGCAAGTGCACCGCATGGCCAGCCTTGGCGCCATCGCCTCCGTGAACGTCTATTACCTGCACGAGCTGAGCGAGATTTATGCCCGCGATGCCATTGGCGAAGAACGCGCCTATTCGATGGCGCGGCTTGGCACTTTGAAGCGCAATTGTATTCCTTTCGCGCTGCATTCCGATTACACCATGGCGCCCGCCTTGCCGCTGAACTCGGCTTGGGTGGCGGCGACGCGCGAAAATGAGGCGGGTAAAATCGTCGGCGAGGGCGAATGCGTGCCGATTTACGATGCGCTGAAAGCCATCACGCTGGATGCCGCTTATGTGCTGGGCTTGGAAAATGAAGTCGGCAGTTTGCGGGCGGGCAAACGCGCCGATTTCACCGTATTGGAGCAAGACCCATTTGAGGTGGGCGCACAAGGGCTGCGCGATATTCCCATTTGGGGAACCGTGTTCAACGGCGTGCCGCACCCCATTGAAAAACCCTAATGCTGCCGCTGACCATATTGGGCGGCTATTTGGGGGCGGGTAAAACCACGCTGATCAATCGGCTGTTGGCGCATCCGCCTGCCGCCTTTACGGGCAAACGCCTGACCATTCTGGTCAATGATTTTGGTGCCATTAACATCGATGCCGAACTCATCGAAGCGCATGATGGCGACACTATCTCGCTGGCCAATGGCTGCGCCTGTTGCCAATTGCAAGATGACGCGCTGCAACAATTGCAGCAATTGGCAAAAAGCGAAACGCGCCCCGACCATGTGCTGATTGAGGCCAGCGGCGCCGGCGAACCCGCCCGCCTCGCCTATCTCGGCTATGGCATAAAGGGGCTGCAATTGGCGGGTATTTATGTGGCGATTGACGCCACCACGCTGGCGGCCAAACGGCGCGATAAATTTGTCGGCGGTCTTATCCATCGCCAAATCGCGCAAGCCGATTATTGCCTGCTGACCAAGACAGATTTAACCGAGGATGCGGGGGCCAGCGCGCAAGAGCTATTGGCTAGTCTTACCCAAGCGCCCATCGCGCGCGCCAGCGACGAGGTTCTGGCCGACATGCTAACCTCGGCTTCGCGCTCCCTAACCGACATGCCCCAAATGGCCGAAACAGCGCCACTATTAGCCGACACACTGTTCGACACGATGAGCTTCTCGGCACAGACGCCCTTGGATATCGAAAAATTAACCGCCTTGCTGGACGAGGTGGCGCCCAAACTCGCGCGCGCCAAAGGCCATACAGGCACGCATCGATTGCAATTGGTGGGCGAGCGCTACACGCTTCTCGAAGCGGAACGGCGCGCGCCTGAATTGGTGTTTATTGCCGAAAAAGGAAAGCTGGATTTGGCGGCTTTGACGTCGAGCCTTACAGCTCTCTCAGAATAAACCAAAGCAAATATTGGTGGGCCCGGCAGGACTCGAACCTGCGACCAATCCGTTATGAGCGGACCGCTCTAACCACCTGAGCTACAGGCCCCAATACCAATAGGGATACTATTATGCGTCTAATTCTGGAAAATACAAACCAGGTTCATGCGAGGCGGCTTCTTCTTCGCTCATTTTCGCATAAGCAATGATGATAACCAAATCTTGCTTTTGCGCCAGACGCGCCGCCGCGCCATTGATGCCAATGGTTTTCGAACCCCGTGGCGCGGGTATCGCATAAGTCGTGAAGCGGCCGCCCGTATTGATGTTCAACACATCGACTTGCTCATTCGGCAAAATGCCCGCTTTGTCCAGCCAATCTTGATCCACCGAAATCGAACCCTGATATTGCATGTCGCATTGGGTCACTGTGGCGCGGTGAATTTTCGCCTTCATCATCGTTAACATCATTGGGAGAGCCTGATTATTCGTCCTAAAGTCTAATTATCCAAGAAGCTGCGAAGCTTGCGAGACCGGCTTGGGTGTTTCAGCTTACGCAAGGCTTTCGCTTCAATTTGGCGAATGCGCTCGCGCGTCACAGAGAACTGCTGACCCACTTCTTCCAGCGTATGGTCGGTGTTCATACCAATGCCAAAACGCATACGCAAGACACGTTCTTCGCGCGGCGTTAATGAGGCCAAAACCCGCGTGGTGGTGTCGCGCAAATTCGACTGAATGGCGGCATCAATCGGCAAAATAGCGTTTTTATCTTCGATGAAATCACCCAGCTGACTATCTTCTTCGTCGCCAATCGGCGTTTCCAAACTAATCGGCTCTTTAGCGATTTTCAAAACTTTACGCACTTTATCGAGCGGCATCGAGAGCTTTTCCGACAGCTCTTCCGGCGTCGGCTCACGGCCAAATTCATGCAGCATTTGGCGCGACGTGCGCACCAGCTTGTTGATGGTCTCAATCATATGCACCGGAATACGAATGGTGCGCGCTTGGTCGGCAATCGAGCGCGTAATCGCTTGGCGAATCCACCAAGTCGCATAGGTCGAGAATTTATACCCACGCCGATATTCAAATTTATCGACCGCTTTCATCAGGCCGATATTGCCCTCTTGAATAAGGTCGAGGAATTGCAGGCCGCGATTGGTATATTTTTTGGCAATGGAAATCACCAGCCGCAAATTGGCTTCGACCATTTCCTTCTTGGCAATGCGCGCTTCGCGCTCGCCTTTTTGCACCGTGCGCACAATGCGGCGATATTCGGTGATGTTCAAACCCGTCTCATTGGCCAGCTCTTGGATTTCGCTGCGGATGGTTTTCACGTCATCGCGGTTTTTCTGGATGAAATCTTTCCAGCCCTTGCCCGTCAGACGACCCACACGGCGCGACCAATTGGCCTCATATTCATTGCCCTGATATTGCTTCAAAAACTCGTCGCGCGTGACGCCGGTTTTTTGTGCCAAACGCCACAATTGCGCTTCCAGCCCAACCAGACGTTTGTTAATCGCATAAAGCTGCTCAACCAAAGCCTCGATACGATTATTGTTCAAAGCCAAACCTTTGACCTCATCAATAATCTCGCCGCTCAATTTATCCGAGCGCGTTTGCTGCGCTTTGGTCAGCTCTTTGCCTTCGCTTTGCAGCTCCACGCTTTGGTCTTGCAAGCGACGCAGTTTTTTATAGGTCGAGGCGATAATGTCGAAACTGCCCAATACTTTTGGCTTCAGTTCCATTTCCATGGCCGAAAGCGACATATTGGCTTCGGCGTCATCATCGTCTTCATCTGGCTCGCCTTCGGCTTCGCCCGAAGGCGCGCCCGATGGTGGCGGCGCCGCCCCTGCGGCTGAGCGGTCAATCTTCTTGGCTTCAGGTCCCGCGAAAGTCGCATCCAAATCGATAATGTCGCGCAGCAAAACTTTGCCTTCGTTCAGCTCGTCGCGCCAAATGATAATCGCCTGAAAAGTCAGTGGGCTTTCACACAGCCCGGCAATCATCGTCTCGCGACCCGCCTCTATGCGTTTGGCAATAGCAATCTCGCCTTCGCGCGACAATAGCTCCACCGAGCCCATTTCGCGCAAATACATCCGCACCGGATCATCGGTACGATCGCCAGCCGCGCCGGTTTTGGCGGTTTTGGCGACAGCCGAGGTGCTGGTAGAGGCGGCCACGGCGGTCTCGCCGCTTGGCTTGGCGTCTGCGTCTTCTTCGGCGTCTTCGCCGTCATCGGTCTCGACCACGGTGATGCCCATTTCCGACAGCATCGCCATAATATCTTCGATTTTTTCGGAGGTAAATTCTTCCGGTGGCAGAACCGCGTTCAACGCATCAATGGTCACAAAGCCGCTGGCTTTGGCGGCCTTAATCATGCGCTTCACATCGCGATTGTCCATGTCGATAAGTGGGCTATCGCCTGTTTCGACGTCTTGCTCTTTTGCCTTGGCTTTTTTGGTTGCCATGTAAGTCTCCGTGACCCCTCACGATTAACATTAAGCTGCGCTATCGTCTCCGCGTTCCAGCGCCGCAATTTC
>JAQWIP010000053.1 GCA_029248825.1 Alphaproteobacteria bacterium
CTCGAATATTATGATTTATCTGATGACCGATACTTTCGCGACTTCGGTCTGGTTCTATCGTGGTTATTTCGAGGAGATGCCGCATATTGCGCCGGGCGAGAAAATCGAAGTGCCTTGTGGCATCGGCGAATTTGCCGAACCCTATATCACTTTCCCGCCGCGCTCCCTGATGGAGAATAGCTACAACATCATCCATTGGACGAGCTATGATGAAATCGGTCATTTCGCAGCTTTGGAAGACAGCGAGAAATTCGCCGCCGAAGTGCAGAGCTTTTTGAAAAAACTTTAGATAATTCCCGTGCGACCCATACCGAGGAATTTCTGACGCCGCGCGTCACGCAATTGCTTGGCCGACTGGCCCGCCATTTGCGCCAATTCTTCCGATACGGCCAGGCCAACATCGCGCATGGTTTTCTTGCGGTCGCGATGCGCCCCGCCCACAGGCTCGGTGAGAATTCGGTCGATGACGCCCAAGCCTTGCAAGTTTTGCGCCGTCACTTTCAAAGCATCGGCGGCCAAATTGGCTTGCGCCGAAGAGCGCCATAAAATCGACGCGCAGGCCTCTGGCGAAGCGACGGTATAAATTGAATGTTCGAGCATTAAAATGCGATTGCCCGTGGCCAAAGCCAAAGCCCCGACCGAGCCGCCTTCGCCGATGATGAGCGAAACAAATGGCACGCCCAATTGCAGGCATTTATCGGTGCACCGCGCAATCGCTTCCGACTGGCCGCGCTCTTCCGCGCCAATGCCCGGATAAGCCCCCGCCGTATCGACCAAAGTAACGACTGGCAAGTCAAAGCGCTCGGCCAAATCCATCACGCGGATGGCTTTGCGATAGCCCTCGGGGCGCGCCATGCCAAAATTATGCTTCAGGCGCGCGTCCGTGGTAGAGCCTTTTTCATGCCCCAAAATCGCCACGCGCTGGCCTTGCCAACGCCCCAGTCCGGCAATGACCGCATGGTCTTCCGAATATAGTCGGTCGCCCGCCAATGGCACGAAATCTTCTACCAGCTCGGCGATATAATCTTTGCAATGGGGGCGTGCGGGGTGGCGCGCCACTTGGGTTTTTTGCCATGGGTCGAGATTTTTATAGAGCTTGATAATCTGCTCATGCACTTTGCCTTCGAGGCGATTAATCTCGGCCACCAAATCAATGCCATCATTATTTCCCGTGCCGCGATCGACGTCGCGCAGCTCGCGAATTTGCCCTTCGAGGGCGGCAATTGGTTTTTCGAATTCTAAATAAGTCTGGGTCATTTGGCTTCCCTTCGGAGTCGCTAAATTATTCCGTTTCCTGGGTGTTTGGCAAGCTTTCGATTTGCGCCAAAGGATGGCCTTTGGCGACCAATTGCTTTTTGCGCTCGTCCAAAACATGGGCGTAAATTTGCGTTGTCGAAATATCGGCATGGCCGAGCATTTGCTGCACCGCGCGCAAATCGGCGCCGCGTTCCACCAAATGCGTGGCAAAAGCATGGCGCAAAACATGCGGGCTGACGCGGGTCTTATCAATGCCGGCCCGCTCGGCCAAATCATCGAGGATTTGGTTGAACCTTTGGCGCGTCAAATGGCCGGAGGTGCCGCCGGTGGGAAATAGATAATTCGAGGTTTTTTCCATCGCATTTTGTAGCCCCTGCCAATCGGCCACTGCCATTCGGGCTGGCTCCGACAGCGGCACCATGCGGTCGCGCCCGCCCTTGCCCCGCACAATCAACAAAGGCCCATCCATGGCGGCGCGCGGCAGGCTAACCAATTCGCTAACCCGCAAGCCCGTGGCATATAAAACTTCGATGAGACAAATGGCGCGCGCGCGTTTGGCCTTGGCCGCTTGGGTGGCTTGCGGCAGATTTTGCGCCGCCTCGATGAGCGCCTCGGTCTCGGCCAGCGATAATAATTTTGGCAAAGGCCTTTGCGTTTGCGGCCGCTTTAACCCATCGGTAGGATTATCGTCTCGCTGTTCTTCGAGCAGGAGGAATTTATAAAAATGGCGCAGGCTCGACAATTGCCGCGCCACCGTCGAGGCGGCCATGCCTTGCTGGTTCAAAAAGCGCATATAGCCGCTTAAATCTTCTTGCGTGGCGGTGCGCAAATCGGCGCCTCGGCGGGTTAAAAAAGCCGCCAGAGTTTCCAAATCGCGCCCATAGGCGGCGCGCGTATGGCGGCTGGTACCTCGCTCGGCGCTCATCATATCGAGAAACAGGGCGATGGCCCTATCCATTCGGTGGCGCTGCTTCGTCGGGAGAAAATAAAACGGGGCGCAATGCTTGGGCGCCAAAAGCTTGCGGCGATGTAACACTCAGGCGCGCCGAAGCGCGGGTGAACAGCTCGCGCGCCAAATCATCCGCCACCGACGACAGGCCTATATGGCGCAAACTCTTTAACAGCAAAACCACTTCGCGGGTTTGCAAATCATTGGGCTGCACCTCGCCATAACTGGCCACGACGGCAATTAAGAAATCGCCAATCCATTTATTATCGGCCAATTTTTTCAACCGAAGCTGCTCGCTATCCAACGCCGATAAACCCAAAATCTCTTCCAAGGCCGACGGCAATTGCGTGCCGAGCCCATGATAAATAGCCAGCTCTCGACGCAAAAATTTACGATGCGCCACATCCGCCCCCGCCCATTCCAGCTCCCATGCGGCCCAATCCAACTCGGGCGGCAGGCTCGGCTCCACGGATGTCTCGCGAGCCGGCTCGCTTGGCTGCAAAGGTTGCATGGCGCCAAGCAATTGCGCGACCGAGGCCTCTGCCACAGGTGCCGCGTCTTCGGCCAACTCGGCTTCTACCGCAGGCTGGTTATCCACATCGGTAAAGGGCGTATCGCTCAAATATAGCTCCGGCACTGGTTCCAGAACGGGCGCCTGCACGGGTAAAAGCGCCTCCGCCGCAGGCCGCAGAAAAGATAATAGGCGCTCGACAAGGCGCCCCGAAACTTGCGTCCCCGCCAAAGCCTCGGCTTTTTCAAACTGTCCGACATAGCGCAAGGCAGGCAGCAAAACCGCAATATCCGCATCGGCCACAAATTCGGGTGCCAGAGCAACCAGAGGCGCTTCGTTAAATGGGTCGTTAAATGGGTCGTTAAACGGGTCATCAACCACCGCCTCTAGGGTTTGCGCGTCCTCTAAAGACACGTCATCTAGCGGAATGGGCAAATCGCGCAATCGGTCGTCGAGCAATAGCACGAGGTCGCGCCAAAGGCCTCGGGCGGAAGCTTGGCGCAAAGCCTGTGCCACAAATTGCGCCTGATTTTGCGACGCCGTGGCATCTACGGCCAACAGCACTTGCGCCAAATAAATCGCATCGGGAACGCTTGGGATGTCAGCTTCCGCTTCGGCGAAGGCTTCTTCCATCCCACCCCCTTCTGGCGTTAAGTCTTCTGGCGTTAAGTCTTCTGGCGTTTCCGCTTCTCGCGTTTCCTCTTCTGGCGTTTCCGCTGTGGCTACGTCATTCGCGCGCAGCGCGGCAAAGCCGCTGAGGTCGGCCAATTGCGAGACTTGCGAAAACTGCTCGGCTGGCATTCGCCCCGCCAAGACCGCGCGATGCGCCACCGCCAATTGCAGTTGCGCCGCTTGGCTATAATCGCTGGCCAAAGCGCCACCATAATAAGGCGGTACGCTGGGCAGACTGGCGGGCAAAGGCTCGCCAGCCAATTGCAGCAAAGCAATTTGCAAAGGCGTCAGCTCGCTCGGCAAAACCAGAGGGGGCTCCTCTTTGGCTTTTTTCGCAGCCGCCGCCTCTTCGCTGGTGCCAAAAGTCAAAGGCACTTGCGCGGCCAATAAAAACGCCATGTCGCGGAATAATTTATCCGCGCCGAGCGTCTTCTGATTGAGGTCCATGGTCAGGCTTACTTTTTCAAATTCCTTGGCGCGCAATTGGCAGTAAATGCCAAGCTGCAAGAAAAACCGCAAATTATCGCGCCGCCCCAAAGTCGAGCGTTGCGGGCGGGTAACCTCACAAGCGGCCTCTGGGTTGCCCGTTCCCAAATGCGCCAGCACGGTGGCGCGCGCCGCATAAGCATCGCTGGCGGCCGCCCCCGTCAGGGCTTCTAAAGCCAAAACGGCTTGCGTATCGCCGAGCGCCAAAAACCGATTGAGGCGCGCCCCAAACCAGCTAATGCCATCGACCGTGCCGACCGGAGCCGCCGCCGTGCCTCGGTGCAAGGTCAATTCGGCATCGCGCAAAGCCGAGGCGGCAAAACGGGTTGGCAGACGCGCCATTTGGTCGGCAATGAAAGCCAACCGCGCGCCGCGCCAAAGGCCTGGTGCTTCGCCTTTTTCTAAATCTTGCGCAAAACCAATTTCCAAGCCGACGGGCGCATCTTGCAGCGTTCCCAATTGCCCCACTTGCACGATATCCGCCGCCGAGCCGGGCGCGGGCGCAACGGCTCGTACCGCGCGTTTCATTTGTCGCGCGGTGGTGCGCGGAGCTAGTTTTTCGCTTTTGCGATCTGCGGTTTTCGGGTTGCCAATGGCGGTTTGCATAACCGGTGGCACAATGTTGAGCGGCGCGCGCAAAGCATTTTGCGCGTGCGCGGCACTCGACACCAAAAGCCCGGTCAGCAAACCGGCTTGAACTAATTTACCAAAAGCCATTCGACCCAGATTATCCTGATGCTCTATTGATTAAACCGGTCATTCTCGAGCACATCTACGGCGGTTTCGCGCGGCGGCTTTACCGCTCGCGACAGAAACAAAACGCCCCCCACCAGCACAGCGAGGCTTAAAATAATAATAACCGTTTGTTTCGACGCCATGCTGGAACTCCTTCATTTCGATTCTTGAGGAGTATATCAGCAATAAGGCACAATCGGGGCAGATTTTCGCGAAACTCTAGACGCTTCTCGTGAATGCGCCTACTCTGAATGGACGTGAGATAAAACGTGACTGATTTTGGCACGCGACGAATGGAGACCTGCATGGCCGAAGGGCCCGTATTTGAAAAACCAATCGTGCTGCTGGGCATGATGGGAGCTGGCAAATCGAGCCTTGGCGTGCGGCTGGGCGAAGCGCTCGGTCTTTCGTTTCGCGATGCCGATGCGGAGATTGAAAAAGCCGCGCAGATGAGCATTCCTGAGATTTTTGAACACCATGGCGAGACCGCCTTTCGCGATGGCGAGCGCCGCGTCATCCAACGCCTGCTAACCGCGGGGCCGCAAGTGCTGGCGCTCGGCGGCGGGGCTTTTGTCCAGGACGAGACGCGCGAGCAAATTCTCGCGCAAGCGCATTCCATATGGCTCGATGTGCCGCTCGATGAATTGGTGCGCCGCGTGCAAAAAAAACCTGGCAAGCGACCGCTGCTCGTCGGACAAGACGTGCGCGCCAAATTAAGCGAGCTGATGCGCGCGCGCGAGCCGCTTTATGCCAAGGCCGATTTAAAAGTAGATGTCGGCGGCGGCACCCATGAGGACGCCGTGGCACGGCTGATAAAAGCGCTTGAAACCTGTCTCGCCAAGCCACAAGACGCGTGAGGAGGCTGGACAAATGACTTACCTTTCTCTAAAGCCAAAATCATGACCAATTTAGAATTTACTTCATCGAGCCAACAGCCCAACGCGCAAGCGCGCGATACGGTGCGCGTGGACTTGGGCGCGCGCAGCTATGACATCCTCATTGGCGCCGACCTTTTGCGCCAAGCTGGCAGCTATATTGCGCCGCTTTTGCCGCGCCCCAAAACCGTGATTGTCACCGATACAAATGTCGCTGAAGCGCATTTAAAAACCCTGCAAAGCGCCTTGGATGGCGCGGGCATCGACCATGCCAGCTATCTTGTGCCAGCGGGCGAGGCGTCGAAAAACCTCTCGCAGCTCGAAAAATTATGCGACTGGTTGTTGAGCCAAAAAATAGAACGCGAAGATTGCATCCTCGCTTTGGGCGGCGGCGTGATTGGCGATTTGACGGGGTTTGCCGCGTCTATTTTGCGCCGTGGCACGCGCTTCATTCAAATTCCCACAACGCTTTTGGCGCAAGTCGATAGCTCCATTGGCGGCAAAACGGCGGTCAATGCCTCGCTGGGCAAAAACCTCATCGGGGCTTTTCATCAGCCCGATTTAGTGCTGGCCGATATGGATGTGTTGAAAACCCTGCCGCCGCGCGAGTTGCGCGCGGGCTATGCCGAGATTGTCAAATATGGCGCGCTCAGCGACCTCGGGTTTTTCGACTGGTTGGAAGCCAATGGCGAAAAAGTTCTCGCGCTCGATACCCAAAGCGTGGCCTATGCGGTGGCGCAAAGTTGCCGCGCCAAAGCTGCCATTGTGGCGCGCGATGAGCGCGAAGCAGGCGAGCGGGCTTTGCTTAACCTCGGCCATACATTCGGCCATGCGTTTGAAAAAATAACCGGCTATGGCGAGGCTTTGCTGCACGGCGAAGCGGTGGCTTATGGCATGGTTTTGGCGTTTGCTTTCTCGGCGCATCGCGGCGAGTGCGACCCGCAAGACGCCCAGCGTTTGCGCGCACACCTCGAGGCCTGCGGCCTGCCCGCCAGCATGGCGCAAGTCGGCAATGGCGTCTTTGGCGTCGACGCGCTGCTTGACGCTATGGGGCAAGATAAAAAAGTAAAAGCGGGTAAAATGCGTTTCATTTTGGCGCGCGCGCTGGGCGACACTTATATCGCCGATGATGTTAGCGCGCAGGCTTTGCATCCGTTTTTAATAGCGCAAGGAGCGCACGCCTAATGGATGGGTTTTCCGCCGGACTGATTTGGACCGCTGGGCTGATTTTCTTTCTTCTGGTGCTGTCGGCCTTTTTGTCAGGCTCGGAAACCGCGCTGACCGCCACCAGCAAGGCGCGCATGTTGCATTTGCAGCAAGAAGGCAAACGCCGCGCCCGTTGGGTTATTATTTTGCTAGAGCAAAAAGAACGCCTCCTCGGCGCCATTCTGCTCGGCAATAATCTGGTCAATATCATGGCCTCGGCTTTGGCCACGCGCGTGTTCCTCGAGATGTTTGGCGAGAGCGGCGTGGTCTATGCCACGTTGATGATGACCGCTCTGGTGGTTATCTTCGCGGAAGTTCTGCCCAAAACCTATGCCATTTTAGCGCCCGATGCGACGGCCTTGCGCGCCTCGGGGCCTTTACGGGTTTTGCTATTTGTCTTGGCGCCCGTCACCATTGCTTTGGCGTTTATTTCGCGCACGCTTTTGCGGGTCACGGGATTGGCCAAAAGCGCCAGCCTGAGCCTTGTGCCAGCGGTGGAAGAAATTCGCGGCGCCATTGATTTGCATCACCAAGAAGGCGCCGTGCATAAAGGCGACCGCGATATGCTGGGCGGCATTCTCGACCTTGGCGATACGCAAGTCGAAGAAATTATGATCCACCGCAACGCGATGGAAACCATAGATGTCAGCCAGCCGAGCGATGAAATTGTCAAACAGGTTTTGGCCAGCCCCTATACGCGCATTCCGCTGTGGCGCGACGACCCCGAAAATATTATTGGCGTGCTGCACGCCAAAGATTTGCTGCGCGCGCTGGCTACCAATCCGGTGGGGCCATCGGGCATTGATATTGCCAATATCGCCATCGCGCCGTGGTTCGTGCCGGAGACGACTTCCCTGAGCGAGCAGTTAAATGCTTTCCGCTCGCGTAAAGCGCATTTCGCCCTCGTCGTCGATGAATATGGCGCCATTATGGGCATTGTGACGATGGAAGATATTCTCGAAGAAATCGTCGGCTCCATCGATGATGAACACGACCGCCCCGACACGATGTTGCGCCGCAAACCCGACGGCACGCTGGAAGTTTCTGGCGCGCTGTCGATACGCGATTTAAACCGCGAAATGGGCTGGAGCCTGCCCGATAGCGAGGCCAGCTCGGTGGCCGGACTGATTATCCATGAGGCGCGGGTTATTCCCGAAATTGGCCAAGTGTTTGAGTTTCACGGCGCGCGGTTTCGCATTATCAGCCGTCAGCAGAACCGGATTTTGCAAGTCCGCATCACCAAAGCCGATTAGCCGTCTTGGGCGTCGCGCGCGGCTTCCTCGGGCGATTTCAACTTCATGGCCAGCGCATGTACGCTGGCGTCCAGCTCGGCTTTTAACACATCCATAACGCCGCGTTGGCGTTGCAGGCGCGAGACGCCTGCAAAGCTGGCGGCGACCATGCGAACGCGAAAATGCGTCTCGCCCGATTGCCCCTCGGCGGTTGGCGCAACGCCTGCATGGCCTTCGTGCAAATGCGATTCGTCGAGAACCTCTAAATGCTCGGGGGCATAGGCTTTGGTTAATTTTTCTTCTAT
>JAQWIP010000072.1 GCA_029248825.1 Alphaproteobacteria bacterium
GGCTTATTGGGCAAGCGGGTGGAGGCCATTCGGGCTGGAATTAGAACAATCGGGTTTTTCGCACTCATCTTTAGCTCTCTCTTCAATCCCGCCTCAATCTCTCTTCAATCGGAGGGTGGGATGCCTATTTCGTATTGCACATCCAGCCTTCATTTCCTAATCTGTGCGACGCTACGCCGCAAGCCTAAACAGGCTGAAAAGCGTAAGCTGCGCAAAATTTATGGGTGTGGGTTTGCCCAGCAATGCAAGCAAATCTGCGTCAAAAGCCACCTTGGAGAAAAGTCATGGATAGTTTTGAGCTGAATAAAATCTTTGGTGCCGTCTTGTTTACCTTGCTGGTCTATCTGGGCGTGCAAAATCTGGGCGACATTTTGTTTCATGCCGAACCCGCCAACCCGCAAGCCTATGTTGTGGAAGGTGTCGAAGAAGAGGGCGCGCCAAGCGTCGCGGAAGCGGCCGTTGTTGAAGTCTCCATTTTAGAATTGCTGCAAACCGCATCGATCGAAAAAGGCGCCAAAACGGCAAAAAAATGCCTGTCTTGCCATAGTTTCGAAAGCGGCGGCGCCAATAAAATCGGCCCTGCCCTCTATGGCGTGGTTGACCGTCCGGTAGCCAAAGCCGCTGGCTTTAAATATTCCGGCACTTTGGCTGGCATGGGCGGCAATTGGGATTACCAAGCCCTCAACGGCTTTTTGCTGAACCCGAAAAAATACGCCGTCGGCACCAGCATGTCGTTCGCTGGTCTGCGCAAGGCTTCCGACCGCGCCAATATCATCGCTTACTTGGATAGCTTGAAATAATTCGCTTTTCTATAGGTGAAAAAAATCTATCGCCGCGTGCAAGCCTGCTTGCTCGCGGCGTTTGTTTTTTTTAGACTTAATCCTCTTTCCTCGTGAAACCTAGACGGAGCCGACATGGCACAGCCTATTTCTAACCTGAAGCTTTTGTGTCTCGCGCTCGCGCTGCTCGCCACGCCGTCGCTGGCATTGGCTCAAGATTGGCGCCATGGCTTGTCTTTATTTGGCGCGCCCGAATTGAAAAAAGGTTTCGCGCATTTCCCTTACGTCAACCCGCAAGCGCCCAAGGGCGGCGAGGTGAAAATTGCTGCCATTGGCTCTTTTGATAACCTGAATTCTTTCACCATTAAGGGCAATGCCGCCGAAGGCTTGGGGCTGTTGCACGACACTTTATTGACCGGCTCGATGAATGAAGCCAGCGCCAGCTATGGGCTGATTGCCGAGGCGGTGAAACATCCGAAAGATTTTTCATCCGTCAGTTTCAAACTACGCCCCCAAGCGCGGTTCTCCGACGCCAGTCCCATCACCACAGAAGACGTAGCGTTTTCTTTCACCGCATTGAAAAAAGCCCACCCATTTTATCGCGCCTATTATGGCGATGTCGTGGGCTATGACATTGCCTCGCCGCACGAGATTACCTTCCGCTTTGGGCAGACGGGAAACCGCGAATTGCCGATGATTTTAGGCCAATTGCCGATTTTGAAAAAAGCCTATTGGAACTCCAATCAACGCTCGCTGGCCAATACGACGTTGGAAATTCCGCCGGTCTCTGGCGCCTATGAAATCGCCAAATTGGACGCGGGCCGCGCCATTACCTATGCGCGCCGCGACGATTATTGGGGTCAAAAACTGAATGTGAATTTGGGCAAACATAATATCGACCGCGTGACATATATTTATTTTGGCGATGATACGGTCGCCTTTGAAGCGTTAAAAGCGGGCGAGGTCGATTATCGGCGCGAGTTCTCTTCCCGCATCTGGGCGACAGGCTATGACACGCCCGCCATCCGCAGCGGCCAACAAATCAAAGAAATTGTCGCGCTGGAAAACCCCGCAGGCATGCAAGGTTTTGTCTTCAACCTGCGCCGCGAGCGCTTTAACGACATTCATGTGCGCGAAGCTTTGAACTGGGCCTATGATTTCGAGTGGACGAAGAAAAACTTATTCTATGGCCAATATGCGCGCACTGGCTCGTTTTTTCAGGGTTCCGAATTGGCCGCCAAAGGCGCGCCCTCAAAAGCCGAATTGAAATTACTCAGCCCGTGGCGCGAGCAATTGCCGGCCAAAACTTTCGGCCCCCTATTTCAAAACCCCATCAGCGATGGCTCGGGCAATATTCGTAAATCTTTGCGAAAAGCACGCGCGCTGCTGGAAAAAGCTGGCTGGAATATTGAAAATGGCAAATTGATGAAAAACGGCGAGCCGTTCACCATTGAATTCTTGCTGGTGCAGCCTGCTTTCGAGCGCATTGTGGCGCCTTATATCAAGAATTTGGCCAAACTGGGCATTGAGGCGAAAATTCGCTCCATCGACCCGACGCAATATCAAAACCGCGTCACCCAATACGATTATGACGCCGTGGTAATGAGCTTTGGCCAATCGCTATCGCCTGGCAATGAGCAGCGCGATTATTGGTCGTCTGGCGCGGCCAGCCAACCGGGGGGGCGCAATTATATTGGCATTGAAAATCCGGTCGTCGATGCGCTGGTGGAAAATCTGATTTTCGCCAAATCGCGCGACGCCCTCATTACCGCCTCGCGCGCGCTCGACCGCGTGTTGATTTCCAATCATTATGTGATGCCGCAATGGCATTCGCCACACGAGCGCCTGTCTTATTGGAAAGGCCTAAAGCGGCCCGACCCCATGCCCAAACATGGGCTTGGCTTTCCCACGCTTTGGTGGAAAGAGGCACGTTAAAAACTTGCCGCGCGTCGAACTCGTGACATAATTAGGCTTGATTTTGCCTAATCTCTAACTCACATCTTGAGGGAGTTTCGCCACCCATGGGTGCTTATATTCTTCGCCGCTTACTGCTGATGGTGCCGACGATTTTCGGCATTATGGCGATTAGTTTTGCCATTGTGCAATTCGCCCCCGGCGGCCCCGTAGAGCGCGTCCTCGCGCAATTGCAAGGCCATGATGTTGGCGCCACCTCGCGCTTTACCAGCGCGCAAGACGGCTCTGGCGGCATGCAAGGCGCGGCCGCACAAGCCGCCACAAGCAGCAAATATCGCGGCGCACAAGGCCTCGACCCAGAATTCATCGCCGAGCTGGAAGCCCAATTCGGCTTCGACAAACCCGCCCATGAACGCTTCTTCAAATTGGTCAAAGACTACGCTCGCTTCGATTTCGGCGAGAGCTATTATCGCGATATTCCGGTCATTGACCTGATAAAAGAAAAACTGCCCGTCTCCATCACGCTCGGGCTATGGGCGACTTTGCTGACGTATTTTATTTCCATCCCGCTCGGCATCGCCAAAGCGCGCCGCGATGGCAGCGCTTTTGATGTATGGACCTCTGGCGTCATCATCGTTGGCTATGCCATCCCGGGATTTTTATTCGCCGTCGCGCTGATTGTTTTATTCGCCGGCGGCTCTTATTTCGATTGGTTCCCTTTGCGCGGGCTGACCTCGGATAATTTCGATCAATTGAGCCTGACCGGAAAAGCCCTGGATTATCTTTGGCATATTTTCCTGCCCGTCTTGGCGCTTTCCATCTCGGGTTTTGCGACCACGAGTTTGCTGACCAAAAATGCGTTTCTCGATGAGATACGAAAACAATATGTCGTCACCGCACGCGCCAAAGGCTTGCCTGAAAAGCGGGTGCTATACGGCCATGTGTTTCGCAATGCTATGCTCATCGTCATCGCCGGATTTCCGGGCGCTTTCATCGGCGCGTTTTTCACTGGCTCGCTGCTCATCGAGACGATTTTCTCGCTCGATGGCCTCGGGCTTTTGTCTTATGAGAGCATTATCAATCGCGATTATCCGGTGGTCTTTGCAACGCTTTATATCTTCGGGCTGGTTGGGCTGCTGGTCACGCTTATCTCCGACATCACTTATATGTGGGTCGATCCGCGGATTGATTTCTCGGCGCAAGGGGGCGGCTAATGAATATCTCGCCGCTCAATCAGCGTCGTTGGCGCAATTTTAAAGCCAATCGGCGTGGGTTTATTTCGCTTTGGCTTTTTGCCGCCCTGTTTTCGGTGACGCTCTTCGCCGAGTTTTTGGCCAATGATAAACCGCTGCTCATTCGCCATGAGGGCGCGTTTTATATGCCGGTTTTCGCCGCTTATGCGGAGACCGAATTTGGCGGCGATTTTGCTACCGAGGCCGATTATCGCGACCCATTTGTTATCGAGCTGATTGAAGAAAACGGCGGCACGATTGTCTGGCCGCCGCTCCGCTATAGCTATAATACCATCAACCTAGACCTCGAGCGCCCAGCTCCGGCGCCGCCAAGCGCGCAGAACTGGCTCGGCACCGACGACCAAGGCCGCGATGTGCTGGCGCGCTTGATTTATGGCTTTCGCATCTCGGTATTATTCGGGCTTATTTTGACGCTCGCCTCTTCCCTCATTGGCATTGCCGCAGGCGCCGTGCAGGGCTATTTCGGCGGTTGGGTCGACCTCGCGATGCAGCGTTTCATCGAGATATGGACGTCTGTGCCCTCGCTCTATTTATTGATTATCATCGCGGCCATCATCGAGCCTGGCTTTTGGGTTTTACTGGGCATTTTATTGCTATTCTCTTGGGTGTCTTTGGTGGGGGTCGTGCGCGCCGAGTTTTTGCGCGCCCGTAATTTGGAATATGTAGAGGCGGCGCGCGCGCTCGGCGTTGGCAATGCCACGATTATGGCGCGCCATTTGCTGCCCAATGCCATGGTCGCCACGCTGACCTTCATGCCGTTTATTTTAAACGCTTCCATCACCACGCTCACGTCGCTCGACTTTTTGGGCTTTGGCTTGCCGCCCGGCTCGCCGTCTTTGGGCGAACTTTTGGCGCAAGGCAAAGCCAATTTGCAGGCGCCTTGGTTGGGGCTTTCGGGCTTTTTTACCATTGCCATTATGCTGTCGCTGCTGATTTTCATCGGCGAAGCGGTGCGCGATGCTTTCGACCCGAGAAAGACTTTGGGGTAGATTATGAGCGCTTTACTCTCGTTGAAAGATTTACGCATTGGCTTCACCAGCGATGGCAAAATCAGCCACGCCGTGAAAGGCGTGAGCTTTGATATTGGCGCAGGCGAGACGCTCGGCTTGGTGGGCGAAAGCGGCTCGGGAAAATCGGTCAGCGCGCTGTCGATTTTAAAACTCCTGCCCTATCCCGCCGCCCTGTACGAAGGCGGCGAAATTCATTTCGAAGGCCAAGATCTATTGCGCCTCGACGAAGACGCCTTGCGCGGCGTGCGCGGTGCCAAAATTTCGATGATTTTTCAAGAGCCCATGTCTTCGCTGAACCCACTGCATTCGATTGAAAAACAAATCAGTGAAATTATCGAGCTGCACCAAGGCCTTAGCCGTACCGAGGCGCGCGCAGAAGCGCTTCGTCTGCTACAGCGCGTGGGCATTGCCGACGCGCAATCGCGCCTTGGCGCTTTGCCGCATGAGCTATCGGGCGGGCAACGCCAGCGCGTGATGATTGCCATGGCACTGGCCAATAGGCCGCAATTGCTCATCGCCGATGAGCCGACCACGGCGTTGGATGTGACCATTCAAAAACAAATTCTCGACCTGCTGAAAGATTTACAGCAAGAGACGGGCATGGCGATTTTGCTGATTACCCATGATTTGGGCATTGTTAAAAAAATGGCCGACCGAGTTTGCGTCATGCAAGACGGCGAAATTGTGGAAGCGGGAGATTGCGCCGCCGTGTTCCAAAACCCGCAGCACAGCTATACGAAAAAACTCATCGAAGCCGAGCCAAGCGGCACGCCCGCGCCGAGCCAAACCAGCGACGAGCTGGTGCGCGCCGAGGCTTTGCGCGTTTGGTTTCCGATGAAACGCGGGTTTTTGCAACGCACCTATGACCATGTAAAAGCCGTGAACGATTTTTCCTTCACCCTGAAACGTGGCGAAACGCTGGGCATTGTGGGCGAAAGCGGCTCGGGCAAAACCACGCTGGGGCGCGCCCTCTTGGGGCTGCAAAAAGCCACGGGGCAAGCCTTTTTAGGCGATATTGATATTCTCGCGACCGACCGCATGACGCGCCGGAATTTGCGCAAAAACATGCAGATTGTTTTCCAAGACCCCTATGGGGCGCTGAGCCCCCGCATGGCCGTGGGTGAGATTATTGCCGAGGGTTTGAAACTGCATCGCCCCGAGCTAACCAAGCCCGAGGTGGCGGCGCGGGTGCGCGATATTCTCATCGAGGTGGAGCTAGACCCCGAGACGGCCGAGCGCTATCCGCATGAGTTCTCAGGCGGGCAACGCCAGCGCATCGCCATTGCGCGCGCCTTGATATTGG
>JAQWIP010000096.1 GCA_029248825.1 Alphaproteobacteria bacterium
ACCATTGAGCCAAATGTCGGCGATGTCGCCGTCCCCGACGAGCGCCTCGATGCGCTCGCCGAGATTGCCCAATCTGCCAATCGCATTCCCACCCGCCTGAGCTTTGTCGATATTGCTGGACTGGTTCGCGGCGCCTCGAAAGGCGAAGGGCTGGGCAATCAATTCCTCGCCAATATTCGCGAAGTCGATGCCATCGCCCATGTGTTGCGCTGTTTTGAAGATGATGACATCACCCATGTGGAAGGTGCCATTAACCCTCTATCCGATGCGGATGTGGTGGAAACCGAGCTGATGCTGGCCGATTTGGAGAGCCTCGAAAAACGCGATGCTAGTTTGCGCAAAAAATCCTCGGCCAAAGATAAAGACGCGGCCGCCGAATTGGAACTGGTGGAATTAGCCTTAGCCGAATTGCGCGAAGGCCGCCCCGCGCGCGAGGCCGATGTGCCAAAAGACCGCCAACGCGAATATGACAACCTGCAATTGATTACCTCCAAGCCGGTAATTTATGTCTGCAACGTCGAAGAAGATAGCGCCGAGAGCGGCAATAGCCTATCGGCCAAAGTGGCCGAACGCGCCGCCAGCGAAGGCGCGCAAAGCGTGGTTATTTCGGCGCGCATCGAAGAAGAGCTGGCGCAATTGGACGATGCCGAACGGCTGGAATATCTCGAGACCCTTGGGCTGGCCGAACCTGGCCTCAATCGCCTCATTCGCCAAGGCTATACGCTGTTGAAACTGATTACGTATTTTACCGCCGGCCCCAAAGAAGCGCGCGCCTGGACGGTGTCTGACGGCTCGTCGGCACCGCAAGCGGCGGGCGTTATTCATACCGATTTTGAACGCGGTTTCATTAAAGCCGAAACCATTGGCTATGGCGATTACGTCGAACATAAAGGCGAGCAAGGCGCGCGCGATGCGGGGCGTCTGCGCCAAGAAGGCAAAGATTATATCGTCCAAGATGGCGATGTGATGTTGTTCCGCTTTAACGTTTAGCGGGTTTACGTATCCTCGCGCGCCGCTTGATTGCACGCTGTGGCGACCAGCGCAAACACGAAAGCGCCAATCGATAGACCGCTGACCAGAACATAGGCGCCGCCGCCGAGCGTCGAAATCCATACGATTGCCATTAGACCGCCTGCCACAAGGGGCAGAAAAAAGTGGAGAGCCATTGTCTCGCTCCTCTTGTTGTTTTTAACCCTTTCAGCGTGGCAGTTTGACGCCCGTTTTGTCCATAAAAAAACCCCGCCCTGTTTGCACAGAGCGGGGTTTGTTTTTCAGCCTAGCGATTGGCTAGTGCAAGTCAGCCCAGATTTTGCGCATCGAGGCATACATGAGGCCGGCAAAAATCGCGAGGTAAATAAGCACCATAAAGCCAGCCCGCTTGCGCGCTTCTAGCTCTGGCTCGGCTGCCCAATTGAGGAAATGCGTCACGTCGCGGGACATTTTCTCAATGCTCGCTGGCGTCCCGTCGCCATATTCGACAAGGTCTTCCATCAAAGGCGATGGCATGGCAATTTTGCCGCCTGCCATATAGGGATTGTAATATAGGCCGGGGCGCATTTCGACACCCTCTGGCGCCTCTTGATAGCCCGTCAACAGCGCATGAATATAGTCTGGCCCACCCGAACGGGCTTTATTGATCAGGCTCAAATCTGGCGGATAGGCGCCGCCATTGGAAGCACGAGCTGCATTATCATTGGGATAAGGCGACACAAAGCGGTCGGACGGCAAAGCCGCGCGCTCATACATATCGCCATAATCATCTGGCCCATCTTCGACGACATATTCTTTGGCAATAGCTTTGACTTCGGCTTCGCTGAACTCCGGCCCGCCTTCTTGCGAAAGATTGCGGAACGACAGTTGGTTCATCGAATGGCAGCTGGCACAGACTTCTTTGTAGACCTGATAGCCCCGACGCAAAGCATCGCGGTCATAGGTGCCAAAGGCGCCGTTAAAGCTCCAGTCGATGACGGCGGGATGTTTGGCATCGCCCGCCGCTTGAGCCGGTGCGATGAAGCTCATCGCCACAAGGCTCGCCCCAAGAATGGTTTTTATTGCTTTGCGCATGGTTTCTTACCCCTCAGAGCCTATTCGGCAGGTTTTGCGGCCAAGACTGGCTCAGAAATGGATTCCGGTATCGCTTTGGGTTTTTCAACCAAGCCCAAGACTGGCAGAACCACCAAGAAATGCGCGAAGTAGTAAATCGTGCCGATACGCGCCAGAACAATGTAAATGCCCTCGGCGGGTTGCGCGCCCAAATAGCCCAGCAACAAGCAGTCGAGAATGAACAAAACATAGAACTGACGGAACAAGGGACGATAGCGCGCCGAACGCACTTTCGATGTGTCCAACCATGGCAGCAAGAAGAGAACGAAAATCGCTCCAAACATCAAGGCCACACCCCCCAGCTTATCTGGCACGGCACGCAAAATCGCGTAGAACGGCAAGAGATACCATTCCGGCACAATATGCGCTGGCGTCACCAGCGGATTGGCTTGGATGTAATTATCGGCGTGACCCAAAACATTGGGCGCAAAGAAGATGAAGTAAGAGAACAAGATAAGGAACAAGGACAGCGCGAAGCCATCTTTCACCGTGTAATACGGGTGGAACGGCACCGTATCTTGTTTGCTTTTCACCGAGATGC
>JAQWIP010000122.1 GCA_029248825.1 Alphaproteobacteria bacterium
TCGGGGCGCTCGATGGGGTTCCAAATGTCATTGGCTTCGGCACAGCCGTGCAGATAAACCCAATTGCCCTCGTCAATGCCCATCTCGCGCGCTTTGCCAACCGAGGTCAGCACCACGGCCGAGGCTTGGTCGACGCGAATGACCGAATTCATATATTTGGGATACGGATAGCCGACCAGACGATTGGCATTGCTGACGGTGGAAATCTCAGCCGCCGAGCGCGCCACCGGAAACCAGCTATACGGATTTTGCGCCGCCACTTCGGTGAACGGCTGCATCATCTCGCCGAGTTTTTGCATATGCGAGGGGATATCGCGGCCCAAATGATGGCGCAGCGCGTTTTCAAATATCGGATAATAATTCACCGGATAGTAAAGCCCATGGCGCCGCTCGACCGGCAGGCAGCCGTTTTTCTCGACGCCCACTTCTTCGCGCGGGCCCTCAATTTGGTCGTTCCAGCCTGGCTTATCCGAGAAATCTAGCCCCTGCCCCAGCACGCGCATAATCGAGCCAAGCCCCTCGCCGCCCACCAGCAGCGCCGTGCCAACCGCGCCTTTGGAGATGCGCTCAGCCAATTCATTAATCATCATTTGCGGAGAATTACCGCCGGTCGCTGCAACCAAAGCTTGCGTCGGCGCTAAATCCAAATCGCGCGCCACGCTGAGGCCGATGTTATTATACCGCCCGATGGGCAAATTCGCGCCCTCGGGCGAGTCGGTAACAAACCGAATGCCCGCCACCGTATCGATGTTTTCCTTCACCGCGCCGCCAGCATCGCGAAGCGCCGCCTCCGCCGCTTGTGTAAGCAGCGCCAAAGGCGACTTCAGCTTTTCAACGTCTTTTTCTTTTTGCAGCGTTAGGCCTGTGCCAATTAAAATCGGGGTATTGTCGTTCACCATGATATCTCTTTCCTATAAGGCTTACCTTGGCCGAGAGTTTAAGGCGGCTTTGTTCGGGTTCAAGCGAATAATGCAAATCTTGGCTTTCGCCTCGCCCTGCCGCGCCCCGCCTCTGTTTATGCCGCATATTTAGGCATCTGCCTAATTTTTCACCACATCGGCGCTATGGCGCCAAACGACTCGTGTTTCTGGGCTTGCTCTGAAGTTTGGCACGAATATTGCATAAGATTAGCAGATATCGTGCAGGAGACAGGCCATGAAAAAAATTGAAGCAATCATTAAGCCGTTCAAGTTGGACGAAGTGAAAGACGCGCTGCAAGAAGCGGGCGTGCAAGGCATTACCGTGGTCGAGGCCAAAGGCTTTGGGCGCCAGAAAGGCCACACCGAATTATATCGGGGGGCCGAATATGTGGTCGACTTTTTGCCGAAGGTAAAACTCGAAGTGGTGGTCGCTGACGACCAGCTCGATGGCGCCATTGAAGCCATTAAAACCGCCGCCGAAACCGGACGTATCGGCGACGGCAAAATATTTGTTTCGGAAATTTCGCAAGCCATCCGCATCCGGACTGGCGAAACCGGCGACGAAGCCCTATAAGACGCTTAACTAAGTTCAGATTCACTGACTAATTTTTGGAGATTACACATGTCAGATGCAGCTACCGTTCAAAAAATGATCAAGGACCATGAGGTCCAATATGTCGACGTTCGCTTTACCGACCCGCGCGGGAAAATGCAGCATTTGACCCTCGACATCGACCTTGTCGATGATGATTTCTTCGCTGAAGGCACCATGTTCGACGGTTCGTCGATTGCGGGCTGGAAAGCCATTAACGAGTCCGACATGGTGTTGATGCCAGATTGCTCCACCGCGCGCCTCGACCCTTTCTACGCACAACAAACGCTGACTTTGTTCTGCGATGTGCTAGAGCCAAATTCGCGCAATGCTTACAACCGCGACCCCCGCTCCACCTCGCTGCGGGCGGAAGAATATTTGAAATCAACGGGCATTGGCGACACAATTTTCTTCGGCCCAGAAGCTGAATTCTTTGTGTTTGACGACGTTCGTTTCTCGAACGAGCCTTACAACACAGGCTTCGCCCTCGACAGCGTAGAGCTGCCAGACAACTCCGGCACCGAATATGAAGCCGGCAACATGGGTCACCGCCCACGCACCAAGGGTGGCTATTTCCCCGTCAACCCAATCGATAGCGGCCAAGACCTTCGCGGCGAAATGCTCGGCGTGATGAAAGACATGGGGCTAAAAGTTGAGAAGCATCACCACGAAGTGGCTGCCGCTCAGCATGAATTGGGTCTGAAATTCGGCACGATGACCAGCATCGCCGATGACCTGCAATTGTATAAATATGTGGTTCACAATGTGGCGCATGCGTATGGCAAATCCGCCACCTTTATGCCAAAGCCAGTGGCTGGCGATAATGGCACAGGCATGCACTGTCACCAGTCGATTTGGAAAGACGGCAAGCCGCTTTTCGCTGGCGACAAATATGCTGATTTGAGCCAAGACTGCTTGTATTACATCGGCGGCATCATCAAACATGCGCGCGCCTTGAACGCGCTAACCAATCCGTCGACCAACTCTTACAAGCGCCTCATCCCTGGTTTTGAAGCGCCGGTTCTTTTGGCCTATTCGGCGCGCAACCGCTCCGCTTCTTGCCGCATTCCATTTGCCACATCGGCACCTGGCAAGCGCGTGGAAATTCGTTTCCCAGATCCAACCGCCAACCCATATCTCGCCTTCACCGCGATGTTGATGGCGGGTCTCGACGGCATTGAAAACAAAATCGATCCGGGCGATGCCATGGATAAAGATTTGTACGAATTGCCACCAGAAGAGCTGGCCAATGTCCCACAGGTTTGTGGTTCCTTGCGCGAAGCTCTGGTAGCTCTCGACCAAGACCGTGACTTCCTGAAAAAAGGCAATGTCATGGACGACGACCAAATCGATGCCTATCTGGAACTGAAGTGGGAAGAAGTCTATCGCTTCGAACATGCCCCTCACCCAGTCGAATTCGACATGTATTACAGCGTCTAAAGACGACACGAAATGCGGGTGCGTTCCACGACGCGCTCACAGGGCGGCTCCTCAGCAATGAGGGGCCGTTTGTCGTTTGGGGGAAAGTTTACTGGTAAAAATTAGGCGCTTTTTTCAGCGTGCGAGCCAGTTCCATATCATGCTCAATCCACAAAGTGGCGCCCGTCTCGGCCAGCAGAGCCTCGACTTTTTCCATGGCCTCGCGCGTATCCTCAGCGTCATGATTGAACACCGGAACAGACTTTAGCTGGCGCGACATTTGAAAATGATACAGGTCGCCAGAGAGCAGCAGTTTGCCAGTTTTTTTCATATCCAACAGCAAAGCCATATGGCCTGGCGTATGACCTGGCGCGGAAATAAGCTTCACTTTGCCATCGCCAAACACATCGTGGTCGCCATCGAGGATTTGCGTCTTGGCCGTTTCTAACGCGGCATAATAGTCTGGCACGAAAGCCGGATTGGCCTTCTCGCCAAACGCCACCTCATGCTCGCTGCGCTGCACAAACCACGTGGAGCCAGCGAATAAATTCGCCGCGCCGATATGGTCAAAATGCAAATGCGAGAGCGCGATATAATCGACCTCGGCTGGCGTCAGCCCAATCTCGGCCAATTGGTCAACCAGCGAGACTTCATATTCGAGATAGGCGCCAGGTAGGCTTTCAATATCGACTTTCCCCGCGCCCACAATGGCGAGCGGCAGGCCCGCCTCCCACAACATGGTTTTGCCTTTATGTTGCAGGAGGTAGCACGGCACGAACAACGTTCGCACGGGCGTGTCGTCATTGGTCAGGCCAAAGCCCGCGACATCTTTTAGCGTCAGCGAGCCGCAATCCATGACAAACAATTTTGGACCCGAACTTTGCGGGCTACAGGCGGCAATAAATCCTGCCACGGCCAGCCCGATGAGACGTTTCCAAGGGTTTGTCATAAATATCCTCTCGGGCTATTTGCCCTGCCAATAAGCGTTATAGGCCGCAGCCGCTTTTTTCTCTTCCGATTGGTAGCTGGTAAAAGCTTTGAACACGCCAAGCTCAAGGTTTGGCTCTTCCCCGCGCCCCATTCTCAGAAGTTGAAGGCACCACCAGCCTTGTTGTCCCCAGCCGTTGAGGGCTGCAAACAGACGGAAAGGCGAGTTCAATCCCAAAATCGGGCGCAAGAATTTTGGCCCAATTTCCATGCTTTTTTCAAAGATAGTGGTGGTATCCACTTCGCCCGACATCAACTTATTGACCACATGTGTGTCGACACAAAGCGGACGCCCCATGCCCACCATATCGCAAGCGTCGGAGCCTAAAGCCGCATCCATACCGGCGCGCGAGCGGAAGCCGCCCGTCACCATCATTGGGCCTTCAAACACTTTGCGAATGTCTTTGGCATAATCGAGGAAATAGGCTTCGCGTGCCACGGTGCTTTCGCGCAAGGCTTCGGCGCGGTCTGGGTTAAGCGTCAAATTATCTAGCCCGACGAGTTTGGGCTGCTCATAAGTGCCGCCCGAAACCTCCAAAAGGTCGAGCCCTTCGTCGTTCAACCATTTGGCGACTTGAATAGATTCCTTATGCGTGAAACCACCCTTTTGAAAATCGGCCGAGTTGAGCTTCAAAGACACAGGGAATTTTTTACCCACGGCTTTGCGAACCGCGCGCAGCGTTTCGAGCAGCAAGCGCGCACGATTTTCGAGACTACCGCCCCATTTATCGTCGCGCGTATTAATATCTGGCGACAGAAACTCGGAAATCAAATAGCCGTGCGCGCCATGAATTTGCACGCCCGTAAAACCGGTTTCCTTGGCGGTTTTCGCCGCATGGGCAAACCGTTTGATGACATCGAGAATTTCTTCGTGCGTCAGCGGGCGCGGTTTGCCAAAGGCGGCGCCTGGCATTTGCAATTGCACATCGCTTGGCCCGACAGGTGTGGGCGCGACAGCGGCTGGCGTTTGACGCCCGGCGTGCGAGATTTGCATCCACAGATGCGTATTGTTTTTCGTGCCGGCTTTGGCATAGGCCTTCAGGCTGGCCAATTGCGCTTTGGTTTGCTTGCCTTCGATCACCACATTGCCCGGGCGCTCGAGATAGCGATGGTCGATTTGCACATTGCCCGTCAGCAAAATACCCGCGCCGCCCTCAGCCCAACGGCCATAAAGGGTTTTATGTTTCTTCGTCGCCCGATTGCGCTCATCAGCCAGACCCTCGGTCATGGCAGCTTTGCAAATGCGATTTTTGATTTCAACGCCGCAAGGTAGTTTCAAAGTAGACTGTATATTTACCGACACCATTTAGTTTCTCCAAAATTTTAACTGTGGGCTACACTAACCACTGATTCGATAAGTTCAAGTGTGGAGTGCCCCATGGCATCGGAAGACCTATTCAGCGATA
>JAQWIP010000126.1 GCA_029248825.1 Alphaproteobacteria bacterium
CGCCTAAAAAATCGAAACCTTAAATCCAAAACCAAGTCTTGCGACGAGCGCGGCCATGCTATAGTGAACCCCTTATGACTTCACAAAATACCCCTTTCGCGCTCGACGCGCTGCCCGATATCGACCTCGGTATTGGCACGCGCGCGCAACGCAGCCAGCAGCGCGTGGTCATTGCCATGTCGGGCGGGGTCGATAGTTCGGTGGCGGCGGCGCTGGTCAAACGCGCGGGCTATGATGCGGTGGGCATTACTTTGCAATTATACGACCACGGCGAAGCGATACGGCGCAAAGGCGCGTGCTGTGCGGGGCAAGACATCCATGATGCGCGCTCGGTCGCGGCCAGTCTCGATATGCCGCATTATGTGCTGGATTATGAATCGCGTTTCAAAGAAAGCGTGATGGATGAATTTGTCGATGGCTATCTGGCTGGCCATACGCCCATTCCGTGCATTCGCTGCAATGAGACGGTGAAGTTTCGCGACCTGCTGGGCATGGCGCACGATTTGGGCGCGGTGGCCATGGTCACGGGGCATTATATCGCCACGCGTGAGACCGATAGCGGTTGGGAAATGCACCGACCGCTCGATTTGGCGCGCGACCAATCGTATTTCCTATTCTCGACCACGCAAGAGCAGCTCGAGTTTTTGCGCTTTCCGCTGGCGCATTTGAGCAAAGAGGCGATCCGCGATTATGCCGCCTCGCTGGGGCTGATGGTCGCCGATAAACCCGACAGCCAAGATATTTGCTTCGTGCCGAACGGCGATTACGCCAGTGTGATTAAACGCCTGCGCCCCGATTGCAGCCTGCCGGGCGAAATTCGTCATATGGATGGCTCGCTTCTCGGCACGCATCAGGGAGTGTTGCATTATACGGTTGGCCAAAGACGCGGATTGGGCGTGGCCACCGGCGACCCGATTTATGTGGTGGAGATTGATGCCGATAAACGCGAAGTGATTGTCGGGCCGCGCGAGGCTTTGGCGCGCGCGCGTGTGCATCTCGATGAGGTGAATTGGCTCGGCGATGCGGCACAGGGCCCGATTGAGGTTTTGGCGCGCATCCGCTCGACGGGCGATCCGGCGCCTGCGCAATTGCACTTGGGTGAAAACGGCAAAGCCGATGTGGTTCTCTCGCAGCCAGAGGAGGGCGTGTCGCCTGGCCAGGCTTGCGTGTTTTATGCCAGTGACGGCGACCGCGTGTTGGGTGGCGGCTGGATTAAAAGCGCTTCTATTTCGTAAGCCCTATTTCTTAAAATTTGCTTTGGTATGCAAAAACCGTGCCATTTCGGCGGGGTTTCGGTTAAGCTCGTCGCCTAGGAGATGTCCATGGTGCTGGCGCCGCGTATTGAAATAAAGCAGTCGCAAAAACTGATGATGAACCCGCAGATGCAGCAGGCCATTCAGCTGTTGCAGCTGACCAATATTCAATTGCGCGAGCGGCTGGCGCGCGAGATGGAGCAGAATCCGTTTCTGGCTTTCGACGCGCAGCATTATCGCGAGGCGGGCGGCGAAAAGGGCGCCCCTCAAACCCGTGCGGTGCGGGTGCAAGGCAGGAGCGGCGCGGGCTTAGGCTCGGATGTGGTGGCTGTGCGGGTCGATTTTTCCGCCAGCGAAGCCAGCGATATGAGCCAGCGACTAGAGCAAAACTTGGCCGAGGCGCCCAGCCTATCGGCGCATCTCATCGGGCAAATCGGCGAGGAAATAAACCAGCGCGAGGCCGCCGCCGTAGCTCTCGAGCTGGTCGGCTGGTTAGATGAAGACGGCTATTTGCGCGAGAGCGATGCCGAAATTTGCGCCCATTTAAACCTTGAGCCTGCCTTGCTCAGCGCAACGCTGAACCATTTACAAGGCTTTACTCCCGCCGGCGTCTTCGCCCGAGACCTAGCCGATTGCCTGCGTTTGCAGCTTCTGGCGCAGGATAAATTGACGCCAACCTATGCGGCTGTGTTGGCGAATTTGCCGCTCTTGGGACGCGGCGACATAGCCGGGCTAAGCGCGGCGGCAGGGGTGAAAGAGGAAGATTTACCCGTCTATTTGCAAACCATCCGCGCCCTAGACCCACGCCCCGCCGCCAGCTTTGAGACCCAAGACGAGGGCGTGGCTTTGCCCGATATTGTGGTGCTGGAAGGCGAGGGCGGTTGGCAGGCCTATTTGAACGAGGCGACTTTGCCCAGCGTTTTGGTGTTGGAGCGCGATTGGGAAGAAATGGCGACGCGCAAAATCACCGACGAGGAACGAAAATTCATGAAAGCTAATGTGCAATCGGCGCGCTGGCTGAAGAAGGCGACACAGCAACGCGCCGCAACGCTATTGCGCGTGGCGCGCGCCATCATTGGCCGCCAGCAGGGGTTTTTAAACCAAGGCATGATGGCGCTAGAGCCGCTGGTCTTGCGCGATATCGCCGAGACTTTGGAGCTGCACGAAAGCACCGTCAGCCGCTCGGCCAGTGGCAAGCTGGTTCAAACGCCCAAGGGGGTGTTTTACTTGAAGGATTTATTCTCGACCGCGCTCGGAGGAAAAGCGCGCGGCAGCAATAGCCAAGCGACCTCCTCGGCGGCCATTAAGGCAAGAATTGCCGAAGCTGTCGCGGCGGAAGTGGCGCATTTGGCGCCGCTCTCGGATGAGGCCCTGGTGGCGCTTTTGGGCGAGGCGGGCATTGATGTGGCGCGGCGAACGGTGGCGAAATATCGCAAAGCTTTACATATTGGCTCGTCGGCGCAGCGCAAAAGAGCCGCCAAGATCGCCCGCGCGGCGGCGAATAATTAGCCGAAAAATTGCTCAAAAGGGCAATTGCCAGTGCCGTTAATTTGGTTTATATCAAGCTCTCTCTTAACGAGGCTTTGCAACGCATGGCCTCCTGGAGCGGAGTAGCTCAGCTGGTTAGAGCAGCGGAAT
>JAQWIP010000146.1 GCA_029248825.1 Alphaproteobacteria bacterium
GGCATTGCCGCCTGCGCCACCCACACCAAACACAACAATGCGTGGTTTGAGTTCACGTTTCGGGGGAACGGTTAATTGAATACTCATGACTTTCTCCTTATCTACTCGCCGAATTTAGCGAGGTCTGGTTTGGGTTCTGAAGAATCAAAACGAAATTTTCCTCAAGAGCTTTCCACTCTTGAAAAAACGATAGAATTTGCCGGGTAGCCTCGGCGCGAAGTGGGTTTGCTCTCTCATCGGACCTACGTTGAACAGCTCGGAGCATTAGAAATTCCTCCGTAGCCAATTTCCGAGCCAGCCGAACGCGCCAGCAGCACGCCCTTCCTTCAGCACAGCATCGGCGTGATTGCGCCCGGCATAGGTCAAGAGACCCGCACAGGCAGAAAAAGCTGGCCCTGTCGCACTTTCGGGCAGGCCAGTGAGGCGCATTGGCGAGGCCATTCTGGCTCGCTTTTCTAAAATCGTATGCGCCAATTCGCGCGCGCCATTGAGTTGCGCCGCGCCCCCCGTCAACACCACGCGACCCCCCGCCATTTGGGCGAAGCCGCTTTCGGTCAACTTGGTTTGAACCATTTCAAAAATTTCTTCTAAGCGTGGGCGAATGATTTTGGTCAAATCACTGCGTGGCAACATTTGGTGGTCGCCGCCCATTACCGGAACTTCAAATTGCTCGCGCTCATCGCCCGTTGCCCCCAAGGCACTGCCATAAAGCGTCTTGATACGCTCGGCCGTTGCCATCGAGACATTCAGCCCCAAGGCAATATCGGTGCTGATATGGCGCCCGCCAATCGGGGCAACGCAGGTGAAAATCGCCTCGCCGCGATAGAAGATACTGGCACTTGTGGTTCCCGCGCCCATATCGACATGCAACACGCCGAGGTCTACCTCATCTTCCATCAGGGTCGATAGCGCGCTGGCATAGGGCGTGGCGACGAGTTTTTCGCAGCGCAAGTGGCATTGTTCAATACAGGCCAATAAATTGCGCGCCGGCCCCGCAGGCATGGCCACCATGTGCAAGCTGACGGTTAACGTTTCGCCCTGCATGCCAAGCGGGTCGACAATCGCGTAATTATCATCAATGTCGTAGCCGACCGGAATGGCATGGAGAATTTCCATATCGGGCGTCCAGAAATCTTCGCGCGCATTGCCCAATACCATCGCCATATGCTCGCGGGTCACTTTTTGCCCCATCAAGGGCAGCTCTGAGGTGACCATGCGACTGGTCAAGAGGCCAGAAGACACGCCGATAACCACATCGCGCACTTCCATGCCGGCCATTCTCTCGGCCGCATCGACGGCGGCTCGAATGCTGTCTTCGGCTAGGCGCATGTCGACCACTTGGCCTGCCACCACCCCTTCGGAGACGTGATGCCCGAGGCCTGAAATTCTTAGCAATCCGTTTTGCCCCGACCCATCGACGCTATGCTCGCCAATCAGGCAAGCCACTTTTGAGGTGCCGACATCCAACGCGGCAATCACCCCACGGCGCAACGGCATGGCCGAGCGGCGGTCAAATTGAGCGATGTGGAGGGGTCGGTTCACGAAGCCACCTTTGCCTTGGATTTGGGTTTCACGGTTTGCTTGGAGCGCTTCGAGTCGGGACGCAAAAGCACCCGATCGGGCAAGCGTAAATCAATCGCTTGGTTTTCGACGGCCAGAATGCGGCGATCTTTTTCGAGCTGCATCAGGCGGTTGAGCGCGCCTTCAATATTACCCTCGGGCAGCAAAACTTTGCCGCCATGGTCAAGGCGCACTGTCCAGCGGCGTCCGCCCGTCCAATGCGCTGCCACCATGCGGTTGCGCAAAACCGGATAGTCTTTCAGCTGATCCATTAAATCGCTGGCGCGCAAAGTAGAGCCCTCGCCAGAAAACGTTGGTAGATGTTCGAAAGCGCGCAAATGCTGGCGCGTGATAACCACGCCATTGCGGTCAATCAGCGCTTTTTTCTGGTTCTCTTGATAGAGCGCAAAAGGGTCACGCTCGGTGAGTTTCACATGCAAAATATTGGGCAGACGGCGCAACACCACAGCCTGCTGAACCCAAGGCAAAGCCTCGATGCGGGCGTGCATTTCATCGAGGTCGAGCGCGAAAATAGCGCCGCCCTGCTGGGCATCTACGGCGACCAAAAGATCGCTCGCTTGCGTGCGCTTTCGCCCTTCCACCGTAATATCATTAATCGCAAAACCCATGGCGGCACTGGCCGCATAGGTTTTCGCGCGGACAATTTCGGCGGCCGGCGTGAGGCTGTCAAACCGGAAAACACTGGCCACCAAAGCCGCACCTAAAAGCGCCAAACTAGCCAAGCGAAGCTTGCGCCCCGACCATAAAACCCGCAAGCCAATGGCCATCAAATTCAACGGCGTCACCAGCACCGAGATGAGCGCATCGCGAAGACGGCTTTTAAAACTCGGCTTCATTGATTTCGTTTGTTTTACCGCTGGCATGAGGCATCCTCCACTATCCACTGAACGAGGTCGGCAAAACTTATGCCTCTATGGGCGGCCATTTCTGGCACCAAAGAGAGCGGCGTCATGCCGGGTTGGGTGTTGATTTCTAAAAGCACGAGTTGGTCTTTATCGGCGTCGAAGCGGAAGTCGGCTCGGCTGACCCCGCGACACCCCAGCGCCCCATGCGCGACCAAACTAATCTCTTGAATTTGCGCTGCCAAAGCTTGCGAGATATCGGCTGGCAAATCATGGCGCGAGCCGCCCTCTTCATATTTGGCGCGATAATCATACCAGCCATTGCTCGGCACGATTTCCATCACTTCGAGCGCTTGCCCGCCCATCACGGCGCAGGTCAATTCGCGCCCCGCCACATAGGCTTCCACCATGGCCATGCCCTCGAAGGCCCAGCCCGTTTCGCTAAGGCACTCGGGCACCGCATCGGCGCCATCGACGACAATCTCAATGCCCACGCTGGAGCCTTGATTGACCGGCTTGACCACATAAGGCGGCGCCATAGGGTGTCCTTGCACGCTGCCTTTCTCGACCAAAATAGAAGCGGCGATGGGTAAATCCATCGCGGCAAAAACCTGCTTCGACAGATGTTTATCCATCGCCAAAGCCGAGGCGCGCACGCCCGAATGCGTATAGGGAATTTGCAAAACTTCTAACAGCCCCTGCACTTCGCCATCTTCGCCGCCAACGCCGTGCAGCGCGTTGAAACAAATATCGGGCTGCACCTCTCCCAATTGGCGGTCGAGCCCGTGGGTGGCGTCAATTTCGGTGACCCGATAGCCCAGCTCGCGCAAGGCGGCGGCACATTGCGCGCCCGAAATTAAGCTGACTTCGCGTTCGGGCGACCAGCCGCCCATCAGAACGCCGATATGGAGTGCGTCGCTCATAGCGCCTCCCCAATGCGTTTGATTTCCCACTGCAAAGTCTCGCCGCTGCTTTGCGCGACCTGAGCGCGAACCTGCTCGCCCAAACCTTCCAAATCCGCCGCGCTGGCGTTTCCGTGGTTGATCATAAAGTTGCAATGCAGCTCCGACATTTGCGCGTCGCCTACTTGCAGACCGCGCGCGCCGGCTGCGTCGATGAGCTTCCAAGCTTTCGGGCCATCGGGATTGGCACCGCCCGGATTTTTAAACGTCGAGCCGCCCGTGCGCGATTTTATCGGTTGGGTTTCTTCGCGCTTGGCGGAAATCTCTTGCATGGCAGCAAGGATGCTTGGCTGGTCGCCCGGGGTCGCCTCAAAGCGTGCGCCTGTGTAAACCAAAAATTCCGAATAGCCATTATGGCGATAGCTCAACTGCAAATCCTTGGCCGAGAAAACCTGCTTTTTACCCGCTCTATCGAGCGCTTCGACCTCGACCAAAACATCGCTGGTTTCGCCGCCATAGGCGCCAGCGTTCATGGCAATGGCGCCGCCAATGGCACCTGGAATGCCGCGATAAAACTCTAGACCCGACAACGAAACCTCGGCGGCGGCGCGCGCCAGCTTGACATCCAAAGTGGCGGCACCGGCTGCGATTTGCCTGTCTGAAATTTGTTTAATTTGGCCAAAGGCCGCGCCAAGGCGAAGCACGACACCGCGCACGCCGCCATCTCGCACCAATGTATTGGAGCCGGCGCCCAGAATATGCAGCGGCACCTCTTGCGGCAGCGCCGCCAGAAACTCCGATAGGTCGTCCGCATCGGCAGGCAGGAAAACCACATCCGCCGTGCCGCCCACGCGGAACCAGCACAGGTCGGCCAGCGCCACATCGCGCAGATATTTGCCGCGCACCTCTGGTAGCGGCCAATCTTGCATCTGGGTTTGCAGGCTTTGCATTAGACGCTGCCTCCCAGTTTTTCGGCCACGGCATACGCCATGGCGGAAATGGAGCCGGCGCCCATGAAAATAACCACATCGTCGGCTTGTATTTCCTTGGCCAAAACATCGGCTAATTTATCATTGTTCTCGACGTGAATGACGTGGCGGTGGCCATGCGCGCGCAAACCCTCGGCCAGCGCGGCGCTATGGAAACCCTCGATGGGCGTCTCGCCAGCTTCAAATACGGGCGTCACCAAAACCGTATCGGCACCATTCATACTGGCGCAAAAACCCTCGAATAAGTCGCGCAGGCGGCTATAGCGATGCGGCTGCATCACGCCAATCACGCGGCCTTTGGTGACGGCGCGCGCGCTTTCCAAAACCGCTTCAATTTCTACCGGATGATGCGCGTAATCATCGAACAAGCGGATGTTATTATCGAGCGTGGTGACCGGCGTGAAGCGGCGTTTCACGCCGCCAAATTCGGATAGGCCTTTGCAAATACTGGTCGCATCGCCGCCCACTTCTATGGCCGCAGCAATGGCGGCCAGCGCGTTTTGCAAATTATGTTTCCCCGCCATCGGCAAGGATAAATCGCGCAAACTATTTTGCGCATCATTACGGCGGTCGCGCCATATCACGTCGAAATATTGCGTCAGCCCCTCTTCGCGAATGTTCACGGCGCGGACATCGGCCTGCTCGCCAAGCCCATAGGTAATCAGGCGGCGATCGGTTACGCGCCCGACAAGGCTTTGCACTTCAGGGTGGTCGAGGCAGACAATGCCAACGCCGTAAAATGGGATGTTTTGAATATAGCGATCGAAAGCGGCGCGCAGGCCGTCGAAGTCGCCGTAATGCTCGAGATGCTCGGGGTCAATATTGGTGATAATGGCAATCGTTGTCGGCAAGCGCACGAATGTGCCGTCGCTTTCATCGGCTTCCACCACCATCCAATCG
>JAQWIP010000160.1 GCA_029248825.1 Alphaproteobacteria bacterium
GCTTTAGGAATTGCGCGTCATGGCGGCAAAGTCGTGGTCAATTTCGCTTCCAACCAGCAGGCTGGGGAGGCCATTGTAAAACAATGTAAAGACCTTGGCGGAGAAGCGATCGCGGTTGGCGCCGATGTTTCGGACGATGCCAATTGCAAAAAACTAGTCGACGCGGCGATGGATCACTGGGGTCGGCTCGACATTTTGGTGAATAATGCCGGAACCACAAAATTCATGGCGCATGATGATTTGGAAGGCCTCGACAAAGCCGATTTTGAGGAAATCTATGCGCTTAATTTGATTGCGCCCTATCAAATGATCAAGCAATGCCGCCCGCATATGAAAGCGAACGGCTCAGGGGCGATTGTGAATATCTCATCCGTGGCCGGCGTTCACGGCATCGGTTCATCGATTGCTTATGCCGCCTCCAAAGGGGCGTTAAACACGGCCACCTTGTCGCTAGCCCGGGCTTTGGGTTCTGAAAAAATCCGCGTCAATGCGGTCTGCCCCGGCTTTGTCGGCACGGATTGGTTTCGTAATGCCTTTGGCGATGAGATGTTCGGTAAAATTTCAGCCGGCCAAAAAGCCGTCACGCCGATGGACCAAGTGGCCAGCGCGCAAGACATTACCGGCCCTATTTTGTTTTTTGCCAGCCGCATGAGCCATCACATCACCGGACAGTTATTGGTCGTCGATGGCGGTCTGCTGCTCGGCATGCCAGCCAGCTATACCCAGAACATCTGATAAAATAACCCAAGCCCCCTGCGAAAAAAGCGGTTACTTACCTGCCGACTTTACCCAATCGGTAATCATGTCTGCGAATAATTCTGGTTGATCGGCCCAAGACGTGTGACCCGCTTCAGGCAAAATGTTTAACTTGCTTTGCGGCAAAGCTGCATGGAGGTACTCCGCATTGCTGGGGTGAAACAGAACATCCAGCTCACCCCAGAAAACCAAGGTCGGTATTTCGATTTCTTTCACGCGAGCCGACAATTGCTTGGCTCTGGCACGGAAGTCCTTAAACCAGTAAACCACCTCACCGGATCGCCCGGAGTAAGCCCGCTTATAGTCATCCATCTGCTTGGCGTTCGCCCGATGGCGAATGGCCCCGAGTTTTGCCGTGAAAGCAATCAGGGGTCCGGCCCCTAACAATCCCGTTGTGAAACGCATGAAGCCGAATTTGGCCAACATATTTACCATAAACGCCAGCTTAAATGGGCCAGGCGCTCCGAGGCCATGTCCCACGGCCATAGTTTTAAGGCGATGTTTATGGTCGAGCACATAAGCCAGCGCGGCTGCCATTCCGACATCTGGCGCGACAAGATGAACATCTTGCAAGTCAAGCTCGTCAAAGATGGCCGCTAGATGCGCGCCCTGAGCGCTGGGAGACATATCCTTGCGGTCTCCTTCAGAAGCACCAAAGCCTGGAAGGTCAATAGCAAGGACCCGACAATTTTTTGTCAGAGCTTTCCAAGAACCCGCAAAACTCAAGATGCTCTCCGGAAACGGACTGAGCAGTACCACGAGGGGAGCCTCGGGTGGCCCGGCTTCAGCAAGGCGGACTGTGCGACCCGCAATCGTTCGGGTTTCAACAGGCAGGGTTACATCCGGCGTTTCAAATGAAGCTGCTGCCTTGCGGGCTGTCTTTACTTTTCGCCATTCGGGGGAAACCAACAAAAGGGAGGTTGCATTGATTTGATCGTAAAGATTAAGTTTTTTCATGTTGCTTCCAGCCGCCTATCTAGATTGAGCCAAGAACCTTGCTTATATTCTTGCGAAACTTGTCGCCAAATGGCGGACGTGCGCCAATCAGAGGCAGGATATCAATCAGGGTTTGGCTATATATGGCGCGCGGATGGCTCATGCCAGCAAACCCTTCCATGCCGTGATAAGAGCCCATGCCAGATGCCCCGAGACCCCCAAAGGGTAGGTCTTCTTGAACGTAGTGAACCGTAATATCATTGACGCAAACACCGCCACTTGGCACATGATTCAAGAGGTATTCTTGCTCGTTTTTATCCTTGCCAAAATAATACATCGCAAGCGGGTTGCGGCGCGGCTCGATCTGATTTGGAACTTCGGTGACGTCCGTGTAAGTCAGGATTGGAAGGATGGGGCCAAAAATTTCTTCGTGCATCACCAGCATGTCTTCGTTGACGTTTTGCAAAATGTGTAAGGGCATGCGGCGATTGTTTTTGGAGGCGCGCGTCTTGTCCGCACCAACAATGGTGAGCTTGGCTCCCTTGGCAACCGCATCGTCAATATAGTTTTGCAACCGAGCAAAATGTCTTTCATTGATAATGCCGGCGTAGTCTTCATTTTCCGTAATGTTGGGATACATTTCTTGTGCTTCTTCAGCCACCCGCGCAATAAGCTGCTCTTCTAGCTCTTTGGCCACGACAACGTAATCGGGGGACAGGCATAATTGGCCACCATTTAAAAGCTTAGCAAATGCCAGACGTGTGCCAGCTATATCTAACTTCGCGCTGCGGCCAATTATGACAGGCGATTTACCGCCAAGTTCTAGCGTGACGGGCACCAGATTTTTCGAGGCGGATTGCATTACTTTCGCGCCGACATTCGTGGAACCCGTAAACAGGAGATGGTCGAAAGGGAGTTCCGCGAATTGTTGGCTGATATCTGGGCCCCCGGTTACGACCGCGACTTCGTCTTCTGCAAAGTATTTGGGAATAGTCTCAGCGAATAGGGCCGCTGTTTCAGGAACAAACTCGGAAGGCTTCAGCAACGCTCGGTTGCCCGCAGCCAGCGCACTTGTCAGAGGGGCAACGGTCAAGCCGAATGGGAGGTTCCATGGAGAAATAATGCCAACAACCCCTTTTGGGAAATGGCGAACTTGGCTTTTTCCACCGAGAAAATTCATCGGCTTGTTGGTTTTTCTCTTCTCCGGTTTCATCCATGCTTTCAAATGTTTCATTGTATGGTCGATGCCTTCGACCTTTGACGCGAACTCGGAGAACAAACTGAATTCATAAGAGCGCGCATTGCCGAATTCGCGCTTGGTGGTGGCCGCAAATTCTTTCTTATTTTCGACAATCAAGGCTTTCAGTCTCTTTAACCGATCAATCCTTGTCGCATAGGTCACTTCGCCCTCGGCACGAAAAGCGTTTCTCTGCCGTTCGATTAATGCCTTTAGATTCTGTGTATCCAAGCTCGTCACGTTTTGGTTTTCAGCTGCGCTCATAATTTTTGTCTCCTGTGGGTCTGCCTTCATGCGGTTTTGTCATTCGCAAAGGTTTTGATTGGGTTAAATACTGAATGCGGTTTCCATACGAATACCTTCAATGATGCGAACCGCATTTTTAATGAACAGGGGCTTGGAGGAGAAACTAGCAATCAGGTCTTGAACCTCTTGCGGCAGGTCTTCTTCATCCAGCGCGGGGCCCTGGTCGCCCTGAGTTGCCCCGATCAAAAGGACACCCATTGTTTTCACAACCTCTGTCGCTTGCGCCTCGCTCAGTTCGAGTGAGCTTGCCGTGACCTTAGCAATCTTCTCCACTCGAGCGATGAAAACTTGTTTGGACTGAATAAGCCGAGGTAGCGCGACATTGTGTTCGATGAGGTGTTCGAGCCGAATAAGCAAAGGTAAAAATGTGCCATCTGCGGCGGCTGCCGTGAGCAGTTTGCGAGCATAGACTTGGCTTGTCATCGTCTCACGCAGGTCATCGATGAAGATATCGCTCCATCGAACCAAGCTTTGCTCATACAGGGTCAGAAAAATCTCTTCTCTCGTTTCAAAATAAAGATAGAGAGTTCCCTTGGCGATACCAATATTCTTGGCGAGATTAGACATAGAGAATGCCTCATACCCCACCTCAAGAAAATATGTCTCTGCGGCCTCTAATACAGCGTTTCGACGCTGGGCTTTTTGTTCCGCCGTTCTCGCCCTTTGATTGATTGCAACCACTGAACTCATAAGTATCTCCATAGTGCTATTTGTTTGGCCGCTTCAGCCAGATCCGGTGACAGCTCTCTAAGTGCGAGCGAGATCTGAATTTAGCATATAGCTGACCGCTAGTCATTTCAAGGTATTTTTTCAAATCGACGGATGAGCTGAAGCGTTTTTCGCTGTCCAGCCTGCCAAATGGGCTTCTGGAGTGGGCGAGGCAATCGCCGCTCATTTGAAATTCTGGGCTTGCATTACCCTTTCAAGTATATTTAACTGACTACTGGTCACTAAACCAGCTCTTTTGTTATTCGTTGTATTCGCAAAGGGCTCTGAGCTGGGCGCGTAAATTTTAAACAAGGAGTTTCTTATGACCCTCAACCGACAATGGCTATTGGCCGCCCGCCCGGACGGCACAATTGGCCCAAAAAATTTCACCTATGCAGAGACAGATGCTCCCGAAATTGGCGCCCCCGAAAATGGAGCTGAAGAGGTGCTGGTTAAAAACCTCATGCTGTCTTTTGATCCGACACAACGCAATTGGATGGTCGACAGGCCTGGCTATTTGCCACCGGTAGAAATCGGCGCGCCGATGCGAGCCGGCTCCGTGTCGCAAGTTATCGCCTCCAACCATCCAGATTTTGCGGCTGGCGAATTAGTGCAAACGACTGGCTGCTGGCAAGATTACGCAATCGTCACACCTGGCAAAGGCCCGACGGGGGTCAATAAATTGCCGCCCGGCGTATCGCCAGAAATGATGTTATCAATTCTTGGAATTACCGGCATGACAGCCTATTTCGGCTTGCTGGATATCGGCATGCCAAAAGCTGGAGAAACGGTTTTGGTTTCTGGGGCGGCGGGTGCCACGGGCTCAATTGTCGGCCAAATTGCTAAGCTGAAAGGCTGCCGTGTCGTCGGCATTGCTGGCGGTGAAGAAAAATGCAAATGGTTGATGGAAGAAGCCGGCTTCGATGCCGTAATCGATTACAAAACGGAAGATGTTTGTGCCCAAATCGCGCGCCACTGCCCTGATAAATGGGACATATTTTTCGACAATGTGGGCGGCGACACTCTAGAAGCCGCTCTCAACCATATTAACCTATATGGCCGCGTTGTCCTTTGCGGCGCGATTTCGACTTACAATGCAACCAAACCCGAACCTGGCCCGAATAATTTAATGACGCTGGTAACAAATCGCGGCCGCATGCAGGGGTTTATTATTCTCGATTTCCTACCGCGCGCCATGGAGGCTATCGAGCACCTCATGGGTTGGGTCGCTTCTGGCGATATTGTTTACAAGGTGGATATGGCCGAAGGTTTTGAAAATATCCCCACCACCATTCAGCGGCTCTATACGGGACAGAATTTTGGCAAGCAATTGTTGAAAATCGCCGATCCGGAATAAGCCTCTCCTTCCCTCTCGCGAGCGCGCAATCGCTTGGAGATGGAGAGGGGGCGGAGCAAGGCCTCTTTCCCTGCACAATACGCAAAAAACTTCATCCCAAATACCCCATGCTAAATAGGGCACACATAAGGAAATCACGATGTCTCACCAAACCTTTGCTTTAATCGTCTATGGCGCCACCGGATTTACCGGCCAATTGGTCGCCGAATACCTCAACACCCACCCTGAACTCAAAGGCAAGCCTTGGGCGATTGCGGGGCGCACCAAAACCAAATTGGCGTCCCTTTCGGCCAAGCTAGCGGGTGGGCCAGAAGTCTTATGTGTGGATCTGAGCAACGCAAAGGCTGTGGACGCCATGGTCGCCCAGACTTCGGTCGTGCTGAATTGCGCGGGTCCCTATTCGCAAAATAATGGACAGGCTCTTTTGGGAGCCTGCGCGCGCGCGGGCGTACATTACTCAGACCTCTCCGGCGAAGGCTTCTACCAAGGCCAAATGGCCGAAGCGTTTCACGAAACAGCCAAAGAGAGCGGCGCGAAAGTCATCCTCGCGGGCGGCGTCGATTCTATCCCTTCCGACCTTGGCACCATGATTGCCACCCAGACGCTGGCGACCAAAGCCAACCAAAACATAAAAACCCTCGGGGTCTATACCCGCTATACGGGCTCTTTTTCTGGCGGCACGTTAAATTCCGGTTTGGCGACGGCTCGGGCGAAAAAATCTGGCGAATACACCGACGCCATGGAAGCCAATCCCTATCTCGCCGCCCCTGGCACCACCGGCATTGAGACAGACACCCCCGGCACCGCCGACGGCATGGCCGCCGACTTTAAATGGCGTTTTGACTGGGCCCATGGTGTCGTTTCGAAATTCTTCATGGCCCCTATCAACGCCAGAATCGTGCGCCGCAGCCTCGCGCTACGTGGCGAACACCAAAACGTCTCCTATAGCGAATGCGCCAGCTTGGGCATGTGGCTGCGCTTGGTTGGCACTTGGGTGATCAGTGGCTTTGGGTATTTTCTAGGCCAACCCATTAAATTCAAACCCGCTTCAGGCGAAGGCCCACCTGCGTGGTTGCTGCGCACGGGTGGCTTTGAAATACAAGTCACCGCTGTTTCACAGGCAGGTTCGGCGCGCACGCGCGTTTCCGGACGCGGCGACCCTGGCTATGGTGCGACCTCCAAAATGCTGGCCGAATTGGGGCTTTGCTTGGCATTCGATGACCATAGCGCCTCTTCCCATAGTGCCGGCGTGCTGACCCCTTCTACGGGATTGGGGCAAGTTTTGGTATCACGCCTCTCGCGAGCGCGGGGCGGTCAATTCATGACCTTTCGAACGACCCGTTAAAGGCTTCGGTTTATTGCGGCTTTGGCGCCTTCCAAAGTTTCATCATGGCGGGTTCGGGGCTTGGCTTAAACTCGGCGAGCTCGAGCGCGGCTATCGCTTGCTCCCGATCTTGGCGGCTGAACGTCCCTGTCGTGTTGCAAAATTCAATGGCATTGCCGTCGGGGTCGCTGGTGTAAATCGAATGGCACCAATTATGGTCGATTTCAAACACGTCCAGCCCCTCATCGAGCCAATTTTGGCGCCGGCTTTCCAGCTCTGCTTGGCTGTCGACATTGAAAGAAAAGTGATTGGTCAGCGGTGGCAGTTTGCCAGCTTTATTGAGGTCATAAACAAAGCTCTCCTGTTCCGGCACATCGTGCAAGGCCCAAAAGGCGATGAAGCGCGTGTCATCGCCATCCATACGATAAAAGAAATGCTTGCCCCAGCCGCCTGTGCTGACCGGCGCGACCTCCACTTTAACCAACTCAAACCCCATAACGCGCTCGTAGAAATCATGGGTTTTTTGGATGTCGCGAACGGCGATTGCCAAATGATGATAGGCCATTAGCTGTCCTCCCCATCGACCATCGACATCACGTCTATGGAGCCAGCTTCGGGCGCCGCTATCTCGGTGACGCGCTCTTCAACATCATCATATTCCAACCGCAAAGCGCGGCTCATGACGGCGTGCATCATGTAGGTGCAGGTGACATAGGTAAATTCTAAAATCTCCTCATCCGAGAGATGCGCTTTCAAAACGGCAAAAACGCCATCTGGCACGCGCCCGCGCTGCAATACCAAAGCATCGGTATAGGCGAGAATGGCGCGCTCCAATTCCGAAAAGCAATCGGCGACTTGCCAATGCGGGATGGCTTCGATTTGCGCCTCGCTGAGGCCTGCGTCTCGGCTGGCTTTGCAGTGCTGCGAGAAGACGAATTGCGACCCGACAGAAAACCCAGCCCGCGTTTGCCCCAGCTCGCGTAATTTCGGGTCTAGCTGGCGTTTGTCGGAGCGATAAAATTGAAACCCTTGTGTGGTGTGTTCAAAAGCATCGGGGACAATATTAAAAACCGTCCACCAATTGCCTGGCGTGCCGGTGGCGGTTCCGGGCTGCTTTACCGGATCCCGGTCGCCAAATAAGATATCGAAAATCTGATCGGCATATGGATTTTTCATCTCCCGTCCCGCTTGTTTTAAACGCGGCATAACGCTCTCCCTTTTTTCCTGCTTTCAGCCTAAAAGAAAATAACGATTGGCCGCAAGCGCAAGTTTTGTGCAAATTGGGTCTGGCGCTTCGGGCGCAGACACGAAATACTAGTCGCCGAACAAAGGAAATTCAGATGACACTCGATCGCGCGCGCCTCAGACAAAAATTGTCGCAAGCCGAGCCCATTATCGCGCCCGGCGTTTACGATGGCCTATCGGCGCGTATTGCCGATGCGGCCAAGTTCGACGCGCTTTATCTATCGGGCTATGGCGTTTCCGCCAGCCTATTGGCGCAACCCGATAATGGCTTTTTGAGCGCCGCCGACATGCAGTTTAGAATTTCCACCCTATGCGATATCTTGCAGACCCCGCTCATCGCCGATGCCGATACAGGCTTTGGCGACCTTGTCGAAACCCAAGCAACCGTGCGCGCCTATGAGCAAGCGGGCGCGGCGGGCATTCAAATTGAAGACCAACAAGTGCCTAAAATCTGCGGCCATATTCCAGGCCGTGAGGTGGTAGAGCCAGAGGCGGCCGTGAAGAAAATTGCCGCCGCCGTTGCCGCTCGCGAAGACCCCGATTTTCTAATCGTCGCGCGCACAGATGCGCGCGAACAACACGGTCTCGACGAAGCCATCGAACGAGGAAAGCAATTTCAAGACGCCGGAGCGGATATTATCTTTATCGAATCGCCGGAAAGCGAAGCCGAATTTGCCAAGATTGGCGCCGCCTTTTCTGGCGTGCCGCTTTTGGCCAATATGGTGGAAGGTGGCCGCAGCCCGCTTTTGTCTCGCCAGCGGCTTACGGAAGTGGGCTTTCGCTTCATCATTTATCCGGTCGCGGGATTAGCCACCACGGCCGCCGTTTTGCAAAAAACCTATGCGGATTTAGCCACAGGCGATGTCGAGCAGGCGCGGGTTAGCTTCGAGCAATTGAGCCAAATCGTCGGCTTTGGGGATAGCCCGAAAGACTGAGTAAATGTCAGACCGGCTTTTTGCAAAGCCCCAATAAGGGACGGCGCGCGCTCGGGCTGCTGATGCAAAGCGGCATGCGCGCCATCGCTACGGGCAAAACCTGGCACATAGACCAAGTCCTTGTGCATAAAAGGTGCGCCCGCGAAAGGCGTTTCGGGGTCGGCTTTTTCTGCCTCGACAAGCGCTTGCTCGAAGCGGCGTGTGATCAAAGCGTTAAGCTTTGGCTCGAGCGCTTCGGCCCTGACGATACTCGCCTCTACCAACTCCCGGGCGCTGACGTCCCTCGCCTTTAGACGGGCAACCTGCGCCGTTAAATCCAAATCATTCATTTGCCGAGTTTCACAAACTCTTGGGTTTTTGCAAGCGGTTTCGCACAAACGAAAAGGGCGCCAAAAAGGGCGCGAAAACCTAGCCGCCAAAGACGAAGCCACTTTGCCTTTTGCCCCTCGCATGCTAGGGATTTCATATGACCGATACGAACAAACTCGAAGCCCTGGAACGCCGCATTGCCGCTTTGGAAGAAATTCTGACCCACCAAGCCCATACGCTGGACGAGGTAAGCGACCAATTGCATTTGGCCGAAAAGGCGCGCGAGACACTGGCTCGCAAACAAACGGCTTTGCTGGAACGCGTGCAAGAAGTCGAAGACACAAGCCCGGGCGGTGCGCCTTCTTTGCAAGATGAAAAGCCACCCCATTATTAAACCTTGGGCAATTGCAAAGCCTTGCGCTTTTGCTACTAACTTGGCACCGATTTACTTTTTTGAGGACTTGTCACCATGAAAAATCTTCGCACAGCTTTGCTCGGCTCCACGCTGGCGCTTTCGATGGCCAGCTTTGGCGCAGGTGCGACTTTGGCCGGGGATGCGCCAACGCAGCTTTACTGGGGGGACACGCATTTACATACCTCTTATTCGCTCGACGCCTATTTGCTTGGCAATCGTTCCGCCGACCCAGACACCGCCTATCGCTTTGCCAAAGGCCTACCGGTGGTGCATCCGGGTCATCGCGCGCGCGTGCGCATTGACCGCCCGCTCGATTTTCTCGTGGTCACCGATCATGCTGAGTTTTTGGGCGTCTTCGCCGAGATTGAAGCTGGCAACCCCGCGATTTTAAGTACCAAAATGGGCAAGCGGATTTATGACGACCTGAAAGCCGGCAAACAAAATGAAGTCTTTGCCGATATCGTCGGGCTGGTGGCGCGCGGCAAATTGCGCGATTTGGCGCCCATCAATGCCAAGAAAGTCCGCACCTCGGTTTGGAGCAAAATGGTCGATTTTGCCGATGCCCATAATGAGCCAGGAAAATTCACCAGCTTTACGGGATGGGAATGGAGTTCGATGCCGAACTCGGTCAATTTGCACCGCATTGTGTTCACCACCGATGGCGGCGATACGGCCAAAAGCTATCTGCCGTTCTCGTCTATCGACTCGAGCAAACCGCGCGACCTTTGGGCGTGGATGGAAAAAACCTCGACCAAATACGACACAGATTTCGTCGCCATTGGCCATAATATGAACCTATCTTTGGGACGGTTTTTCCCCGAAGTCGACGAAAGCGGCAATCCGGTCGATTTGGCCTATGCGCAAGCGCGCGCCAAATGGGAGCCCGTTGAAGAAGTCATTCAATATAAAGGCGACAGCGAAACTCACCCTATTTTGTCGCCCGTCGATGAATTTGCGGGCTTTGAAAAATACAAACATTTGCTCGGCCCCCATATTTTACCCAATGGCAAACGCTCCATCGAAGCGACCCCTGCGGTTGGCGCTTTCATGCGCTCGGGGCTGCGCCGTGGGCTGGAATTAGAACAAAAAATCGGAGCCAATCCCTATAAATTCGGCGTCGTCGGAGCCTCCGATAGCCACACCGCTTTGGCCAGTGTCGACGAGGGCAATTTCCACGGCAAATACGCCAATGACAGCCGCCCCGAAACCAAACATAAACCAACAGTGCCAACCTCCGTCGGCTGGGACGCTTCGGCGCAAGGCCTAAGCGCGGTATGGGCGGATGAGAATACCCGCGACGGCATTACCGCAGCTTTCAAACGCCGTGAAGTTTACGCCACATCCGGCCCACGCATTGCTTTGCGCGTCTTCGGCGGCACGAGCTTTAAATCCTATGATGCCAAACGCCCGAACTTGGCCAAAATTGGCTATAAAAAAGGCTTTCCTATGGGCAGTGAAATCACCGGCCACGCCAAAGCCAAGCCGATGCAATTGCTCATCCATGCGGCCAAAGACCCGATGAGCCAAAACCTCGACCGCCTGCAAGTGGTCAAAGGCTGGGTCGATGCGAACGGCAAGAGCCATGAAAAAATCTATGATGCCAAACGCACCAAAATCGGCAAACAAGAGGTTCGTATTAGCGATGCCACCACGCATCACGAGGGCGGCGCCAGCCAATTGGCCACCGTCTGGACAGACCCAGATTTCAACCCGACGCAAAATGCGTTTTATTATGTGCGAGTGCTAGAATTGCCAAGCACGCGCCACACGCTGCTCGATGCGATTGCTTTGGAAGAAGACCCCGCGATTACCAAACACACAAGCGTGTTGCGCGAGCGCGCTTTCTCGTCGCCGATTTGGTATAATAGCCAGTAAAGCTTCGCAGGCGTTTAAGACACTCGCTTGCGTAATTCATTGACGGGTTCGCCGCCGATGGCCCAGTTTTCGGTTTCCACTTCGTCGATGATGACAATCGTGGTGGCTGGGTTTTTGCCCAACACACGCGCCAGCACTTCGGTCATCTCGGCCATCACTTGTTTTTTCTGCTCGTTGGTGGCGCCTTCTTTGGTAATTTTCACGTTTATCATCGGCATGGCTTATCTCCCTAGCTAATCTTGAAAATCGACTATAGGCCGCTTAGGGCTAAAATTTAAGCGCAATCAGGCTTGCTCAACCCCCCACAAATCGACATGATGCCAAGCAGATATTTTATGTCCAACAGGAGACACACAATGAGCGATATTGCAGCCTATATGAATGAAGCCACCCAAACCGCGCGGGTCATCGATGGCCTAGCCTCGGATGCCAATTTGCGCCCGATTCATAAAGTCGGCATCATTGGCGCTGGCACAATGGGCGGCGGCATTGCCATGAATTTTGCTACCGCTGGCCTGCACGTCACCCTGATTGAAACCAAACAAGAAGCGCTGACGCGTGGGCTTGGCGTCATTCAAGCCAATTATCAACGCAGCGCCGACCGCGGTCGTTTCCCCGTCGAAGAAGTCGCCGAGCGCATGGCGCGCATCGATGGCGCTTTGGATATGGCCGCGCTCGCCGATTGCGACCTCATCATTGAGGCGGTGTTTGAGGATATGGAATTGAAAAAATCCATCTTCAAAACCCTCGACGGTATCGCCAAGCAAGGCGCCATTTTAGGCACCAATACCTCTGGTTTGGATATCGACGCCATTGCCGCGCAAACCTCGCGCCCGCAAGATGTCATTGGCTTGCATTTCTTCTCGCCTGCCAATGTGATGAAACTTCTGGAAATCGTTCGCGCCGATGATACCGCCGAAGATGTGGTGGCCACCTCGATGGATATCGCGGTGAAAATTGGCAAAGTAGCGACCCTCGTTGGCGTCTGCCCGGGTTTTGTGGGCAACCGCATTTTGGCGGCACGTCAGTTCCAGTCCAATGAATTGGTCAAACGCGGCGTGCTGCCGTGGGATGTCGATGCGGCGTTTAATAATTTCGGCTTTAAAATGGGGCCGTTCCAAATGTCTGATTTGGCAGGCCTCGATATCGGCTGGAAAAAAGGCGCCAAAACCTCCAACCCCATTCGCGATACTCTGTGCGAAATGGATCGTCGTGGCCAAAAAACCGGCGCTGGTTTTTACGATTATGACGAGAACCGCCAACGCAGCCCCTCGAAAGTCACGGAAGCTGTCATCGCCGATGTCACCGGCATTGCGCCTGGCGAAGCGGGTCTGTCGGAAACCGATATTCTGGCGCGCTGCCTGCACCCAATGGTCAATGAAGCGCTGATCATTCTGGAAGAAAACAAAGCCCAACGCCCCAGCGATGTCGATGTGATTTGGTCGTATGGCTACGGCTGGCCTGGCGATACCGGTGGCCCCATGGCGTATGGTGATTTGGTGGGCGCGGAAAAAATTCTGGCCACGATGGAAGCCCTGAACAGCGAAAACGCCGATGTGAAAATTAGCGATACGCTGCGCCAGCTCGCCAGCCAAGGCGGTAAATTTATTGAGCTAGACTTGGGCGGCCTAAAAACAGGCTAATCAACTCTTTAGTCAGCTCTTTAGTCAACTCCTTAGTCAACGAAGGCCCGCTCGATAACAAAATCGGCCGGGTCTGAGTTGGCGCCTTCGCGCAGCCCATGTTCTTCCATCAAGTCTTTCAACTCTTTGGTCATATCGATAGAGCCGCAAATCATCGCTCTGTCGACACTCGGGTCAAGGCGCTCAAGGCCGAGGTCTTCGAATAATTTGCCCGAGCGAATGAGATCGGTTGGCCGACCTGTGTTTTCAAATTCTTCGCGCGTACAGCTTTGGTAGAGGCGCAATTTTCCTTGCGCGATCTCGCCCAAATCGGGGTCATTTAAAAACCCATCGACAATCTCGCGGCTATAGGCCAGCTCGGCCACATCGCGGCAGGTATGGCTGACGATAACTTCGTCGAATTTTTCATAAGTTTCCGGGTCGCGCACGAGGCTAGCGAAAGGCGCAAAACCTGTGCCCGTAGAAAACATCCAAAGCCGCTTGCCCGGTTTCAAAGCATCCAACACCAAAGTGCCAACGGGTTTTTTGCCGAGCAGAACTTTGTCGCCTTCGCCAATTTTTTGCAGTTGCGAGGTCAGCGGGCCATCGGCAACTTTAATCGAATAAAACTCCACCGTGTCGTCCCAGCTCGGGCTGGCGATACTATAGGCGCGCAATAGCGGCTTACCGTTTTCTTGCGGCAGGCCAATCATGATGAACTCGCCCGAGCGGAACCGGAAAGCTTGCGGGCGCGTCAGGCGAAACTTGAACAAGCGGTCGGTATAATGCTCAACGCTCAGAACCGTTTCCTGCGTGGGCGCATTCGGGCTCACGGGCTTTTTGGCGGCTTCGGTCATGCAGATGTTTCCTTGTGCGGTAAAATAACTCTCGCGGTTTATACAGGCAAAATGCGTCGCGTGCAAAGCCAGTTGCATTTTTATGCTTTTCGCCGCGTGCCAAATGAGTTATTTAATCCCCAATCTGTGTCGCGTTTCGAAAGCGGTTTGCCTTGCGTATCCTCCATTTTTTCATCGCCTCTTGGCTGCTTACGAATGCCGCGCTTGCGTCTGCGTGTCATAGCGTCGGCGATGTGCATGTGATTTGCTCCGCGCAAGGGCTTGAAACCGTCTATGTGGAAAGCCCGCAAACGCAAAGCCAAGCCCGACCGAGCGCCGATTGCTGCCCAAGCGCGCCCATCGCGGTTTTGCCACCCCTTGATTTTACCCCAATTCATCCGCCCCGTGCCACGACCAAGCTTTGGCTTAGCTGGCCTCACCACGCGCTGCGCCTCGATAGCGCCGCCGCGCCAAGGGCGCCACCCCATTCTGTCTCTTTTTAAATTTCCCTTCGATTAAACAGGACAGATAGATGACTTATTTACAAAAAATAGGGCTAGGCGCTTGGCTGCTCCTCGGCCCCGCTTTCCCGCCCGCCCTCGCCGATGCGGCCTCCGCCACTCGCCCCGATAGCCATGCGCCCATTGGCGTGATGGGCGACCATCGCCATAAAACCGGCGAATGGATGATTTCCTTGCGCCATATGGATATGTTGATGGAAGGCAATCTAAAAGGCACCCGCTCGATAGACGACGCGCAAGTTTTGCAACTGCCCAACCAGCATGGCAGCCCGGCGCAATTACGTGTGGTGCCGCAGACCATGGATATGAAAATGACCATGCTCGGTGCCATGTATGCGCCCAATGACGACATCACTTTTTTGGCCATGACCATGCACCATGAAACCAGCATGCGGCTGAACACCTATGGCACCATGAGCCAAGCTCTGCTCGGCAGTTTCACCAGCCAAAGCGAAGGCTTGGGCGACACCACTTTGGGTGCGCTGCTGGCCGGCGGCGAAGCAAGTTTGGGCGCCTTTACGGGCACTTGGCATTATGGCTTGGCGCTCTCGATCCCGACGGGGTCTATCCAACAAACAGGGCGCGTGCTGACGCCGATGAACATGCAAGTCAGCGGCAAACGCCTGCCCTATCCAATGCAGCTCGGCTCTGGCACCTATGACTTCAAACCCACGCTGACCTTCACCCATGGCGCGCACGGCGATTGGCGCTACGGCGGACAAATCGCTGGCGTTGTGCGCCTTGGCGATAATTCGCAAGGCTATAGTTTGGGCGATAAAGCCAGTGTGCAAGGCTGGGTGTCGCGGCGTCTGGCGGCTTTTGTCAGTGCCTCGGCTCGCGTGGAGGCCAGCTATCAAGACCGCTTGCGCGGCGGCGATAGAGCCATCACTTTGCCCGTGCCAACCGCCCAGACCGATTTCACCGGCGGCGAATTGGCCAATCTCTCCGTCGGCTTTAATTTCGTCGGGCAGCGCGGCATTTGGGCTGGCCATCGCTTGGCCTTAGAATGGACCAGCGCTATCCACCAAAAAGCCAATGGCGTGCAAATGCAACATCAAGACACGCTGACGCTTGGCTATCAAAAAGCTTGGTAGCGAGACGATAAAGCGGGTGTGCGCGCTAGTTATTTCTGGCGCGCATACCGCCGTCGACAGGTATCGCCACGCCCGTGACATAACTGGCGGCGGGCAAGCATAAAGACAAAGTGACATGCGCCACTTCTTCGGGCCGTCCATAGCGGCGCAAGGCCGTGCGCCGATTCGCAAAAGTCGCCTTATGCTCGTCGGGAATGAGCTCGGTAATACCCGTATGAATGGGGCCAGGACAAACCGCATTGACGGTGATGCCCTCTTTGCCCAATTCCACCGCGAGGCTTTTGGTCAAGCCGATGAGCCCATGTTTGGCGGCCGTATAGGGCGAGCTGCCCGCGCTGCCGCCCAGACCTTCGGTGGAAGAAATATTCACAATGCGCGCCGCATCCGAGTTTCGCAGATGAGGCAAAGCGAGGCGGATTAAAACCTGCGGGCCTTCCAGCATTACCGCCAGAGATTTTTCCCAGCTCTGCAAATAGGCATCGTCGTCAATCTTGGCAATCATCGAGAAGCCAGCATTATTGACCAGAATATCCAAGCCGCCAAAATGCGCGCTAATTTCGCTCACGCACTCGCCAATCATGGACGCATCTGCCATATCCATCGCCCAAGCTTTGGCGGTAGAAAAACCAGCCGCTGCAATTTCATCGACGACGCTTTGGCAAGCTTCTAAGTCTAAATCGGTTACGGCCACATGGGCGCCTTCGCGCGCCAAAAGATGTGCCGTGGCGCGTCCCATGCCGCTGGCGGCTCCGGTAACAATGGCAATGCGTCCCTCAACAGAACGGCTTAATGATTGATAATCTTGCATGGTGGTCTCCCTTTTGCAGCAAAACCTTAAGCCTCGCCCGCCGCGCCCGCAAGCCCCATCCCGCTTTATCCCGCCTTGGCGAGATTTGACTTTTACCTCGCATGCGCCATACTTGAGGCCAATTGGAACCCAAACCTTAGGAGCGTTTTATGGGCATCTCAGAAAATCAAAAACCAATCGACAGCGGCATTGCGCCTACTCCCGAAGCCCATGAAGTAGTGGCCGGTCTCGACCTCTCTGGTAAAACCGTCATGGTCACTGGCGGCTATTCGGGCATTGGCTTTGAAACCGTCAAAGCCTTGGTCGGTGCGGGCGCTCATGTGCATGCGCCAGGCCGCGATATCGAGCGCGCCCGTAAACAACTCGACGGCGTCATCAGCGCCGACCATATCGATAAAATGGATCTTTCGGATTTAACCTCGGTCGAAAAATTCGGCGAGGATTTCTTAAGCCGCCACAAAAAGCTCGACCTCCTGATTTGCAATGCAGGGATTATGGCCTGCCCGTTTGAAAAAACCGCGCAAGGGTTTGAAAGCCAAATTGGGGTCAATCATTTCGGCCATTTTGCGCTCATCAACAAACTCATGGGCGCGCTCGAAGCCGCCCAAGGCGCGCGCGTGGTTACCCTGTCCTCCATCGGCCATCGCATCGGCGGCATTGATTTCGACGACATGCATTATGAAACCCGCGCTTACGAAAAATGGCAATCCTACGGCCAATCAAAAACCGCCAAAGCGCTGCTGGCTGTCGAGCTAGACCGACGCGGCAAGGACAAAGGCGTGCGCGCGTTTTCGGTTCACCCCGGCGGTATTTTCACGCCCTTGCAACGCCATTTGGCCAATGAAGAAATGGTGGCGCTTGGCTGGACGAAAGAAGACGGCAGCCCGTCCGATTTGGCCGCCGCTGGCTTTAAATCCCCCTCGGTCGGTGCCAGCACAACTTTATGGGCCGCGACCTCTCCCAAGCTTGAGGGCTTGGGCGGGCTTTATTGCAATGATTGTAATGTGGCCGAAGCCGTAGCCGCCGATAGTCCGGCCATGGACGGTGTGCGCCCTTGGGCGGCCGACGAGGAATTGGCGGCACGACTTTGGGAAACTACACAGGCGCAAATCGCAGCGCTGTAAGCATCGCAGCGCTATAAGCATCGCAGCGCTTAAGCTAAGCCATCTGCGTTATGTCCGGCCAGGCCGTCTCTTGCATAGCCGGACGCTGGCCGAGGGCATCGAACCAAGCTTTCAAAGCCGGCATTTCGGCCACCATCGCAACCCCTTCGGGGGCGGCGCAGGTGGCTTCGATGACCGGATACATAAAACTATCGGCCAAAGAATAAGCCGCCCCCGCTAAAAACGCGACCTCTTGCAAGCGCGCCTCCACCACATTTAAGTGATAGCGAACCACGGGCAGCGCATCGGCAATCAATTTTTCATCCGGCGTCCGCCCCATCAAAGGCGCCACCACGCGCGGCATCACCAAACGCTCTTCGGTGATAGGAAAAACATAATGCGACGCCACATTGATCCATTGCCACATGCGCGCCTGCCCCTCTGGCGCGGTGGGGTGCAAGGCGCTCTGATTATGGGCGCGGTCGAGATAGCTGCAAATCGCGGGCGACTCGTAGAAATGCAAATCATCGATATAGGCCGCAGGCGAGCGCATGAAAGGGTGATGCTCGGCCATTTCTTTGGAGCCAGAGCCGGTTGGGATAATCTCCCACGTTAGCCCTGCCTCTGCCGCTACAATGGCGCAAATGCGGGTGAAACTAGAGACGGTAGGCCCGTAAAGTGTCAAATGAGAGGTCATCGTGTGCGCCTTTACGAGCCAGCTTCGGCCAAGATTTTTCCGACGAAGCTGAAAATCTCTTGATTGCAGTGTTGCGATACGGGCGCCTCGGCGGCGAACCCGTTAAAGCCGTGAAAGGCGCCCGGGTAAATATGAAAATGCGTCGGTACGCCCGCTTGCGTCAGCTTTTGGGCATAGGCGATGTCTTCTTGCAAAAACAAATCCAAATCGCCTACCGGCATATAGGTTGGCGCCAGACCCGATAGATCTTCGGCGCGCGCGGGCGCGGCATATATCGGCACGTCATCGCTGCCAAAAGCCTCGCCCAAATAAGATTGCCAGCCGAAGAGATTGGCCTTGCGGCTCCAAACCAAAGTATCGCCGAGCGTCTCGCTGGCGGGCGCGACATTGGTGTCGTCTAACATCGGATAGAGCAGCACTTGGCCAAGCAGAGAAAATTCAGCGCGGTCGCGCACCAAAAGCCCCAGCCCCGCTGCCAAGCCACCGCCCGCACTGACGCCGCCAATAATCACTTTTGTCGGGTCAATGTTGAACTCGGCCGCATTATCCAGCAGATATTTCAGCCCCCGATAGCAATCGTCCAAAGGCTCGGGATAGGCCGCTTCGGGCGCCAAGCGATACTCCACCGAGGCGGCAAAACAGCCCAATTGTTGCGCCGCCGTGAGGGTGAATAAATCGCCCTGTTTGGCCGTCCCCAAAACATAGCCACCACCATGTATCCAATAAAACAAAGGCATGGGGGCTTTTGCATCGCGCGGATGCATGACCCGCAAATCGACGCTGGGATGCGCGCCCTCGGCGGGGCAAGAAACAAGCGTCGACGCCAGCGTGTCGGGTATTTGCAAAGCATTGATTAGCGTTTCATCGCGCACATTGGAATTGACGCGCGACGTCTGCAAATCTTTCGCGACATCCAAACCGTCCCCGACCAGAGCTTTTAAGCGCTCCAATCCGGGAACTAAATCTGGGTCGATATATTTTGAAACCGCCATACCGCCTGCCTCCAAGCTTTGCGAGCTTTAGCCCTCGAGTTTGAAATAAAGGCCAGCATTGTCGCAAAGGCGGGTAATCAAAGCCTCGCCCATAGCCGGAGCGGGCGTGTAAATACCCCCGCCAACGCCGCCGTTTTCTTTCGATTTTTCTTTCAACAAGCACATCGCACTCTCGGCCAGCATTTTAGAGGTTGAGCCATAGCCCGGATCCAAATCGCCTCCGACACTGGCTTCCAAGCGTTGGCCATCGCTTGTCAGACCAATAAACAAGACATCATAATTGCCGGCCTCGCGCGAAGCCTTATCGGGGCCCTCGCCTGGTTGGGGAACCCCCTCGCCGACCAAAGGATTGTGCCCCGCCATAAATTCGGCAACCGCTTTGCCTTCGTCGCCGGCACCTGTCACCATCATCTCGTCATATTTAAAATCTTCGCCATAGGCATGCCCCAAAAGCGCGTTCGAGCGATGCACGTTTTTCGTATTGATTGCTGCCATGATGAATGGCGCGACCCACATGCCGGTCATCTCATCTTCATAAATCGCATTATCGGCAGGTTGGTCGGGGCCTTGAAAACCATTTGCCAAGGAAAACGGATTGATGAGAACGCCCAGCAAATCCGGATTTTTGCCGACAGCCGCCATGGTCGCGCCCAATGAGGCCGCCGTGCCGCCGGAAAACTCGCCATTCATGGCGCGCACACGGCCCCGAATTTGCGTGCAAGGCGCGCCGAATTTTTCGCGCGCCGCAAGCTGTAAATAATAAACCCCCAAATCAAACGG
>JAQWIP010000047.1 GCA_029248825.1 Alphaproteobacteria bacterium
CGATGGCGCAGGTAAAGCCATCGACTTTGCCTTCGGTTTGCGCCCAAATCTCTGGCCCCGTGGTTTCAATATGCGACAGTCGATTGGCCACATTGTCGAATTGATTGGCCCAAATGGCGCCCGCTTCGTGTTTCTCGTTCAGCTCGGCGGCCAGACGGCCAGAATATTTGATATAATTATTATCGTCGGCATAGGGCAAGGCGGCGACTTCGATAAGCTCCGCGCCCGCCAGCCGCAGCATGTCTTTCTTCTCTTGCGCCTGTGTCTCAGGTATCACAATCACCGATTTATATCCCAGCGCATTGGCCACTAAAGCAATGCCAATACCGGTGTTTCCGGCGGTACCTTCGACAATCGTGCCGCCTGGTTTTAGGGCGCCAGATTTTTCGGCTTCGCGGATGATATAAAGCGCGGCGCGGTCTTTAACCGACTGGCCAGGGTTCATAAATTCGGCTTTTCCCAAAATCGTGCAGCCGGTCTCCGCCGAGGCTTTTTTCAGCTGAATAAGAGGGGTGTTCCCGATGGCTTCGATCATGCCTGTATGAAACTGCATTGAAATCTCCTAAGCGGCTTTTGGTGGGGTTTGGATTAAAAATATATTGGTGTAATCCAAACGATGATCTATATCGTATATAGTTGTATTGCTGCAGTAATAGAAGCGTAAAGAGAAGATTTTGATCGTACAAAATGAAGTTTCCTCGGGTCTCGATACCCTCGTGGCTCAATATGTAGGTGGGGAGCTAGGCCATGGCATGTCTGTGCTGATGGCCAGCTATTTAACCCTCTCCCCAGAAGCGCGCCAAGATGTGGCCGCGCTGGAGAAAATCAACGGCGCGCTGCTCGAAGAAGCTGAGCCAGCCGATATGAACGCCGATGCGCTCGACCAGTTGATGGCGCGCTTGGACGAGCCAGAGGCGCCCATAGCTCCCAAAGAAACAAGCGCAACAAGCGCGCTAAATGATGATTTGCCAGCCCCGCTGCGGGCGTTTCTCGCCAAGCCGATTGAGCAAGCGCGCTGGCGCTTTGCTTATCCGGGCGTGCGCCATATGGAGTTGCCGATTGGCGATGCGGGCGAGACGGTAAAGCTTTTGAAAATCAAACCCGGCAAAGCCGCCCCGCGCCATACGCATAACGGTATGGAAGCGACTTTGGTTTTGCGCGGCGTTTTTCGCGATGGCGAGCGGGTCTATGAGCGCGGAGAATTGGCGGTGGCCGACCATGATGTGCAACACCGTCCGCGCGCCGAGGGCGAAGAAGACTGCATTTGCTTGGCCGTGACCGATGGCGCTTTGCGATTCACCGATACACTTGGGCGTATGGCTCGTGACTTTTTCACGCTTTAGCTTTGCGCTTCTGGCCGCGCTGTTCTGGCTCACCTCACCCGCCACGGCTTTTGCCGATAAAGTCTCTACCGATTGGCTCGGCGGCATTCCTGCCAGCAATCAATTGGCCTATGAAGTCACCCGCAAGGGCAAACGCCACGGCTTTCAGGTCTTCGACTTTAGCCGCGACGAAGCTGGCAATCTCATCGTCGATGTTCACATTGAGATTGATTTCAAATTCGGCCCTATTACTTTGTTTCACTATACCCATAAAAACCAAGAAATTTGGCGCGATGGCAAAGTGCAATCCATCGTCTCGCGAACCAATAATAATGGCGATGCGGAGTTCACCAATCTTCAGCGCGAAGCCGATGTGTTGGCGGGCAGTGGCACGAAATATCAAGGCGCCATGGCCGACCCGATTATGCCAACGACTTATTTCAACCCGAATTTCATCCGCCAATCGCGTTTCGTCTCGACCCAAGATGGCCGCTTACTCGAGGCCGAAGTCGAGGAAATCGGGCGCGAGACGTTGGCCTTGCCAACGGGTAGCGTCGAGTCCACGCGGTTTCGTTTGACAGGAAAATTGGCGATCGATATTTGGTATACAGACGCTGGCCAATGGGTACGCACCGAGTTTTCGCGTCGCGGCAATGTGCTGGTGATCAGCCCCATTGACCCAGCCAGTCTGCCACCGCGCCGCGAATGGGCGCGACCTTAAAATTTTTCAAAACGGCGGAGTTCCTATGAGCCTTAAAATTGTCACGCCGCTCGACGGCTGCGCTTGGATTACCGGCGCCTCTTCTGGCATTGGCGCCGCTTTGGCGCTGGAATTGGCCTCGCGCGGCTGGCAAGTGGCCATCTCGGCTCGGCGCAAGGCCGATTTGACAGCGATTGCCAAAGGCCAAGATAATATCACCGCCTTCGTCTGCGATGTCACAGACCGCGATGCTATGGCCACCACCGCCCAAAAGATTGAGAAAAAACTCGGCCCCATCGCTTTGGGGATTATGAACGCGGGCATTTATCTACCGACCGCCTTCCCAGAGTTTGAGGCAGAGATATTCGACCGCACATTTGAGGTTAATCTCACCGGCACGGTCAATGGGTTGGCCGCGCTGATGCCGCTAATGGTGGCGCGCGGCATGGGGCATTTGTCTCTCGTGTCTTCGGTGGCGGGATATGGCGGCTTGCCAACGTCTGCCGCCTATGGCGCTTCGAAAGCCGCCTTGTTTAACTTGGGCGAGTCGATGGCGATGGATTTAAAGGCCTCTGGCGTGCATGTGTCTATGGTGGCGCCAGGGTTCGTAAAAACCCCCGCAACCGATGTAAATCCTTTTCCCATGCCCTTTATCATCGAAGCCGAAGACGCGGCGCGTCGCATCGCCAATGGATTGGCCAAGGGCAAGACGCATATCTCGTTCCCGAAGCGGTTCAGCTTCTTGTTGCGCGCCATCAATTGGCTGCCGCGCGGGCTTTATGTAAAGCTCGTGCGGTCATCCACCAATAAATAGCGCAAATCGCTCTATTGGGCGTGTTTTAGGGTGAAATGCGACACATCGATGGAGCGCGTATCAAAGCCTGCCTCGCAATAGGACAGGTAATAGCGCCACATTTGTTTGAACCGTCGATCAAAGCCCAGCGCTTCCACTTCTGGCCAGACCTCTAGAAACTTCGTGTGCCATTCGGCCAGCGTGCGCGCATAGTCTTGCGCGAAATCCTCGCGATGCACCAATTGCAAGCCAGCTTTGTCAAATTCCGCATCCAATTTCGCCGGCTAGGGCAACATGCCACCCGGGAAAATATAGCGCTGAATGAAATCGGCCTTCTTGCGGTAGCTCTCAAACCGCTCATTGGCGATGGTGATGATCTGCAAACCCGCTTTGCCTTTGGGTTTCAGCAGGTTTTTGACTTGCTGGAAATAGGTCGACCAATAGCTCTCGCCCACCGCCTCAAACATCTCGATGGAGACAATGCGGTCATATTGTTCGGTCACATCGCGATAATCGCGGAATTGGAAGTCGACTTTATCGCCCAAACCCGCGGTTTCAATGCGGTTTTCCGCATAGGTCAATTGCTCTTTGGAGATGGTAATGCCGGTTACTTTGCAGCCAATCTCGCTGGCCGCAAAAGCGGCAAAGCCACCCCAGCCGCAGCCGATTTCCAAAACATGGTCATTGGGGCCAATATTGGCGCTCTCGGCCAAGGCACGATATTTCTCGTTTTGCGCATCGCGCAAGCTTTGCTGGCTATCGCGAAACAGCGCCGAAGAATAGGTCATCGTCGCGTCGAGCCAGAGGCTATAAAACGCATTGCCGAGGTCGTAATGAGCATGAATATTGCGCTTCGAGCCTTCGCGCGTATTAGGGCGCAGGCGATGAATGATACGATTGACAATATTCATAAACTTATTTTTATCAATGGTTTGTGAGATATATGTCATGTTTTTGTTTAGCAAAATAAGCAGTTTGCTAAGGTCCGGCGTAGTCCATTCGCCTTCCATATAGCCTTCAGCAAAGCCCATCGATCCATTGCGCATTAAGCGGCGGAACAGCTTTTTGTCATGGACGGTTAAAACGGCGGGGCCATCGTCATCCACGGGGGTGCCAAAGGTCAGCATGCGGCCATCGGGCAGCTCAAGATTTAACTGGCCTCGTGTGAGATGTTTCAAAACCAAGGATATAATTTTTACCGCCGTGGGGAGGCGCGGCTGTTTTGCGGTTAGCACCTGTTTTCCAGGTTTTATGGAACTCATTTCATCTCCTGCCAGCTATGGCGTTGTTTGGGCGGCTCGGGACGTTTGACAAACGGCACACCTTTTAAAAATATCTTGGCAGCTTCATAATGGATTGCAACCACAACCTTCACGGTCATCAGGGGATGCGTCAAAAAAGCCTTCAGCAGGCTTGCATCGGTAAGCGGGCGCTTTTTTCCAAAGAAACTGGCCACCAAAAGCGGCTTGTCATCTTGGGTTTCGCGAATGACCATCCGCAAATCCTCATGCGGCGCGGCGGTTGAAAAATGATAGCGCGCCTGCATTTCCATGAAAGGCGAGACATGCAGGCGTTTATCGCGGCAATGCAACGTCAGCGTATCGCGCGACTGCCCCTTGAGCGGCACCACATAAGTGTGGTCATCGCCAAAGGTGTTGCGAACCTCGTAAATCATCGCGCTGATTTGCCCGCCCTCATAACAATAATAAACCGTCAGCGGATTAAACGCGAAACCGAACATGCGCGGATAACATAAAACGTAAATCTCATCGGGCGGGCTGATTTTGGCCTCACCCAGCAGACCATTTAAAAACGGGCGCAAGTGGGTGCCGTCGCGCGCGCCATGGTCGCGCAGGCGCAGCGAAAATAAGTTCCACCGATTGACCGATAATAGCTTCAAACCCAATCGGTCGCCATCTAGGTCATCGACGTTGAGATAGGCCGAGAAGACCCGATAGCCAAAGCGATGCGTCTTCGGCTGATAGCGCGCATGGCGCACCGCGCCGACATAGAGCGCGCTCGCTTGGCCCGCGGGGCTTGGCTTGGCCGACATTACTCGGCCGCCTCAGATGACGTATCTTTGATTTGCTGTTTGGCTGGCGTTTTGGCTTCTAGTGCCTCTACCACGCGCAAGGCCGATTGCAGGCCGTCTTCATGGAAGCCATAGCCCGCCCAAGCGCCACAAAACCAAGCCCGATGGCTACCTTGAACGCTCGGTAAATCGACTTGCGCTTGCAGCGCATCGGCATCGAATTGGGGATGGTCATAGCGATAATGGCCAAAGACTTTATCGGCCGCAGGCGGGGTGAGGGGGTTGAGGGTGACAAATACCGGATAGCGCGCATCGAGGTTTTGCAAACGGTTCATCCAATAGCTGACGGTCATCACTTTGCTATCGGCGCCTTTTTGCGTCAGATAGTTCCACGCCGACCACGTGATTTTGCGTTTCGGCATCAGGCGTTCGTCGCGGTGCAGATAAACATCATTGGGCAAATAGCGCACGCGGCTCAACAGGCTGACCTCTTGCGGGGTCGGGTCTTGCAAAATCGCTAGGGCTTGGTCGGTGTGACAGGCGAAAATCACCTCATCGAAACGATGGCTCTCGCCGTTCACGCTCAAGATGACGCCATCTTGCGTGCGGCGCACCTCGCCGACTTCGGCGTTGAGGTGTAATTTATCGGCGAATTTTTGGGTGATTTTTTGAACATATTCGCGACTGCCGCCCGACACGGTGCGCCATTGCGGGCGGTCGCGATTGATCAACCGATGGTTGTAAAAAAATTGCAAAAAACTGCGGGCTGGAAAATCCATAATCTCATCGGCTGGCGTCGACCAAATAGCCGCCCCCATGGGCAACAAATAGCGTTGGATAAAGACTTTGCTCATCCGGTTGCGTTTCAGCCAAACCCCGAGGCTTTCGTCGCCCAAAGTGCCAGCCTGATGGTCGCGCGCGGCGCATTTATTGAACTTAAAAATACCGAGCAACATGAGCCAGAAAACCGGATTTAAAAAATTGCGTTTCTGCGCGAATACCGCCGCCAAAGATTGCCCAGACCATTCAAAGCGCCCCCGATCGGCAGAAAAAGCAAAGCTCATATCGCTGGCTTCCGTGTCGACGCCGAGTTCGTCAAATAAGGCAATCAGGCCTGGATAATTCAGCTCATTGTAGACGATAAAGCCCGTGTCGACGCTCATCCAATCGCCGTTGCCTGTGTAGTCGATATCTTTGGTGGCGCTATGGCCTCCGGCGCGGTCGCGTTTTTCAAATACGCTTACGTCATGGTCGCGTGATAATTTATAGGCGGCGACATTTCCAGATATTCCGGAACCGATAATGGCAATTTTCATAAGGGGTACTCTTTACGCAACGAAAAACTCAACGGGTTATTTTACAAAGATTTGAAACTATCCAAGGCTCGCGCCCGAGCCGCCTCGTGATTTACCATAGGGTTCGGGTAGGTC
>JAQWIP010000005.1 GCA_029248825.1 Alphaproteobacteria bacterium
GAGCGCCAAGATATCGACGCCTTCGCCGCCGAACTGATTGACCGTTTCGGCGATTTACCCGAAGAAGTGCGCCATTTACTGGCGGTTTTGAGCATTAAAATCGATTGCTTTGCGGCAGGCGTCGACAAAATTGATGTCGGCCCCAAGGGCGCGGCCGTGGTGTTCCGCAATCAAAGTTTTGCCAATCCCGATAAACTCATCGCCTATGTCGCCGAACATACCGAGCGGGTGAAAATTCGCCCTGACCAAAGCTTGGTGTTCCGCGCTAAATGCGAAGACGCCGACGCGCGTTTGCAAATCGCGGCCACGGTGGCCTCGCGATTGGCCGAATTAGCGGCGGCTTAAGCCTATTGAACGGCGAGTTTTTGGCGCGCTTTATCAAGGAAAAGGTTGAGATATTCGGGTTCTTGCGCGCCCATCAGCATAAATTTGCCGCCAGCCAAAAAGGCTGGCACGCCCGTCACGCCCAAATCACGGGCGGCGGCGTCATCCTCGCGAGTCTGCTCAACATCGCGGTCGCTGGCGAATAAGTCGACCAATAGCGCGCGCTCCAGCCCCTGTGCCTCGCCAATATCCAGCAAAACATCCACATCGCCAATGTCCAGCGCCTGCTCAAAATAGGCACAAAACAGCGCTTCGGCCATTTGGTGCTGCTGGCCCGTGCTGGCCGCCCAGCGAATGAGCCGATGCGCGTTGAGCGTATTTGGCGTGCGGGTAATCTTATCAAAATTCCAGTTAATCCCCGTGCCTTCGGCGGCGGCGAGAACGTTTTTGAAAATCTGTTTGCCGGCATCGGGGCCAAATTTGCGGATCATTTGCTGTTTTCGGTCGTGGCCTTCCGGCGGCGTGGTGGGGTCTAGCTGATAGGGGCGCCACATGAGATTGATTTGAAAATCGCTCACTTGCGTCAAAGCCGCATCTAATTTGCGCTTGCCGATGAAACACCATGGGCAAATGACATCGGAAATAACATCCAGCTGCATAACGGGAATTTGGTTTTCTGGCGAGGCGGTCATCTGCTTAGCTCCTTTTCATGGCTTCTAGCCTAAGGCAATTTTCAATAGTCTGGCAAATAAAACCGAAGTCTGGCAGAGTGCCTGCTCATAATGTCCATTCCCATAGGAGCCGAAAATGAGCGAAGCAGATATTCAAAACAGCACAGATTTAACTGGCAAAACCGCCTTGGTGACGGGCGCCAGCTCTGGGCTTGGCGTGCGCTTTGCCAAAGTTTTGGCCGCAGCTGGCGCGCGCGTTGTCCTCGCCGCGCGCCGCGCCGATAAATTGGCCGAGCTGGCGCAAGTGATTGGCGACAATGGCGGCACGGCTCATGCGGTCTCGCTGGATGTGAATGATTTTGAGGCCATCCCCGATTTCTTCGCCAAATTGCGCGACGAGAGTTTCATGCCCGATATCCTCATCAATAATGCAGGCATGAATGTGGTCAAATCGGCGCTCGATTATTCCGTTGCCGATTATCATCAAGTGATGGGGACGAATTTAACCGGCCCGTTTTTCCTATCGACAGAAATGGCGCGCCATCACATTACCCAAGGCAGCCACGCGCGTATCGTCAATATTGCCTCGGTCGGCGCCTTTAAAGTTCTGCCGGGCCTTACACCTTATTGCAGCTCCAAGTCTGGCATTTTGATGATGACCAAAGGTTTGGCGCGCGAATGGGCGCGCAAAGACATTAACGTCAACGCCATTTGCCCGGGCTATATTGAAACCGAGATTAATGACTTTTGGTGGAAAACCGAGGGCGGCAAAAAGCAAATGGAAGGCTGGCCGCGTCGGCGTTTGGCCAATCAAAGCGATCTCGATGGCGCGCTTTTGCTGCTCACAGGCGCCATGGGCGCGGGCATGACTGGCACGAGCATCACCATTGATGACGGCCAATATATTTAGGGGAAACGCCATGTTGGTCGATAGCCATTGCCATTTAGATTTCACCGATTTCGACGAAGATAGAGATGGGGTTCTGGCGCGCGCTAAAGCGGCGGGCGTGGATTTAATGGTCACGATTTCCACCAAAGTCAGCGAGGCCGATAAAATCATCGCGCTGGCCGAAGCCCATGATGAGTTGGTTTGCTCGGTCGGCATTCATCCGCATGAGGCGGGCAGCGAAGCGCCGGTAACGGGCGAGCAATTGGTGGCTCTGGCGGCGCATGAAAAAGTCGTCGGCATTGGCGAAACGGGTTTGGATTATTTTTACGAACACAGCCCACGCGACGCGCAGCAGAAAAACTTCCGCGCCCATATTGAGGCGGCGCGCCTAAGCCAATTGCCGCTCATCGTTCATGCCCGCGATGCCGATGAGGATACGGCGGATATTTTAGAAGACGAGATGGGGAAGGGCGCTTATCCTGGCCTCATCCATTGTTTTACGGCGGGGCCAGAGTTGGCGCGGCGCGCGTTAGACATCGGCTTTTATATTTCCATCTCGGGCATTGCGACATTTAACAGCGCCAAAGCCTTGCGCGAAACCATCGAAACCATTCCGCTCGAGCGGCTTTTGGTCGAGACCGATGCGCCATTTTTAGCGCCTGTGCCGCATCGGGGCAAACGCAATGAGCCAGCTTTTGTGGCCGATACGGCGCGCATGCTGGCCGAAATAAAGGGCGTCAGCCCCGAAGAGCTGGCGCGCATCACCAGCGAAAACTTTTTTACGCTCTTTGCCAAAGCGCCGCGCCCCGGAGTTCGCTCATGAGTTTGCGCTTTCGCATTTTGGGCTGTGGCTCGTCGGGCGGTGTGCCGCGCCTGGATGGTTCGTGGGGCGATTGCGACCCCAATCATCCGAAAAACCAACGCACCCGCTGCTCGCTTTTGGTGCAAAAAACCAGCGACGAAGGCCAGACCAGCGTCCTCATCGATACATCGCCAGATATGCGCGCGCAATTGATTGCCGCCAAAACCACTTGGCTGGATGCCATTCTTTATTCGCACGACCACGCCGACCAGACGCATGGCATCGATGATGTGCGCGCGATGGTTTATGCGCGGCGCAAGCAAATCGAAGTTTGGATGGATAAAGCCACGGCCGATACGCTGACCACGAGGTTTGATTATTGCTTTCACCAAAGCGAGGGCTCCTTATATCCGGCCATCTTGAAAGACAATCGCATTTCCACGCCCTATCAGCCGATGACCCTTGGCGGCGAGGGGGGTGATATTGTGGCCACACCGTTTCGACAAATTCATGGCGCGATAGACAGTCTTGGATTTCGCATTGGCGATGTGGCTTATTCTAGCGATATAAGTGATTTACCCGAAGAGAGCTTTGCCGCTGTGGAAGGGTTGGATTGCTGGATTGTCGATGCTTTGCGCCGCGACCCGCATCCGACGCATTTCCATCTCGATAAAACGCTAGAGCTGATTGAAACCCTAAAACCCAAACAGGCTATTTTGACCAATTTACATATTGATTTGGACTACGAGACCTTGTGCAAAGAGCTACCAAGCAATGTGACACCGGCATTTGATGGGATGACATTGACCTCCTAGGGACATGGA
>JAQWIP010000029.1 GCA_029248825.1 Alphaproteobacteria bacterium
GAGCTTGTGGCATCTTGACAAATCGGCTGAAGCGGTGTGTTTAAGCTCAGGAATGAGCTTATCAGGCTTAAAAAAGACCAACGCGTCTTTTGGCAAAGAGGAAGACATCATGCACGAGTATCGTAGCCATAATTGCGGCGCTTTGCGCGCTGAAAACCTAGAGGAAACCGTCCGCCTGTCGGGTTGGGTGCATCGTAAGCGCGACCATGGCGGCTTGCTGTTTATTGATTTGCGCGACCACTTCGGCTTGACGCAATTGGTTATCGAGCCTTCCAGCCCGTTTTTTGCCGTTGCCGAGGGGGCGCGCGCCGAGAGCGTTTTGCGCGCCGAGGGCAAAGTGGTGGCCCGCGATGGCGAGGCCAAAAACCCAAATCTGCCAACCGGCGACATTGAAATTTATGTCTCTGAGTTGGAAGTTCTTTCGGAAGCTGGCGATTTGCCGCTGCCCGTATTTGGCGAACCCGATTACCCCGAAGACATTCGCCTACGCTATCGCTTCCTCGATTTGCGCCGCGATAGGTTGCACGCGAATATTGTTTTGCGCTCCGACATCATCGCTTGGTTGCGTCGTCGCATGACCGACGATGGCTTTCGCGAATATCAAACCCCTATTTTGACCGCTTCTAGCCCCGAAGGCGCGCGCGATTTCCTCGTCCCATCGCGCACCCATCCGGGGCGGTTTTATGCGCTCCCACAAGCCCCGCAGCAATTTAAGCAAATGCTGATGGTGGCGGGTTTTGACCGTTATTTCCAAATCGCGCCGTGCTTTCGCGATGAAGATGCGCGCGCCGACCGCTCGCCCGGCGAGTTTTATCAGCTCGACCTCGAGATGAGCTTTGTAACGCAAGAAGATGTCTTCCAAGCGGTCGAGCCCGTGCTGCACGATGTGTTTGTCGAGTTCGGCAAAGGCAAGCGCGTGACCGAAACTTTCCCGCGCATTCCCTATGCGGAAGCTATGCAAAAATATGGCTCGGATAAGCCTGACTTGCGCATTCCCATCGAAATGGAAGATGTGACCGCAAGCTTTGCGGGGTCTGATTTCAAGATTTTCGCCAATATGATTGAGAAAAACGACAAGGTTCGGGTTTGGGCGATTCCGGCCAAGACGGGCGGCAGTCGGGCGTTTTGTGACCGGATGAACTCTTGGGCGCAAGGCGAAGGCCAACCGGGTCTTGGCTATATTTTCTTCCGCGATGGCGAAGGCGCAGGGCCGCTGGCGAAAAACATTGGCGCCGAGCGCACCGAACAAATTCGCACGCAATTAGGCCTCGAAGATGGCGATGCCGTGTTCTTTTGTGCCGGCGTGCCGAGAGCGTTTGCCGAATTTGCAGGCCGCGCGCGCAACCGCGTTGGCCATGAGCTAGACCTCATCGACCGCGATCAATTCGCCTTCTGCTGGATTGTCGATTTTCCGATGTATGAAATCGATGAAACGACGGGCAAACTGGACTTCTCGCATAATCCGTTTTCGATGCCGCAAGGCGGTATGGAAGCTTTGGAAACCATGGATCCTTTGGATATCAAGGGCTACCAATATGACATCGTGTGCAATGGCATCGAGCTGTCGTCGGGTGCCATTCGGAATCATAAGCCAGACATTATGCTGAAAGCGTTTGAGCTAGCAGGCTATGACGATGCGGTTGTGGAAGAAGAATTTGGCGGCATGTTGAACGCTTTCCGCTTTGGCGCCCCGCCCCATGGTGGCATTGCGCCAGGCGTCGACCGCATTGTGATGATGCTGGCCGAGCAAGAAAACTTGCGCGAAGTGGTGGCTTTCCCGATGAACCAGCAGGCCTAAGATTTGCTGATGCAAGCGCCAAGCTCGGTGTCCAACGCGCAATTGCGCGAGCTGCACATTCGGTTGAATTTGCCGACGCCAACCGCAGACGGCGAAAGCCAATCGGACGACAGCCAATAGAGCAGAGCCAATAAGGCAAAGTCGGCTTCGCGCTTTTTGCTCGTGTTTTTTGAGATGGCTTGGTTTATGCTATGGCCAAATGGAGGGAACCTTAATGTTGCGTTTTCTGAAAACGATTTTTACGTGGTGGCATCACCAAACCTTCGGAACTTTGCTGAACACATGGCGGCGTGGCGAATTAGTGGGCGTCGATGGGCAAGGCAATTGCTATTACATCGACAAAAAAGCCGCCTCGATTAACGGCAAAACGCGGCGCTGGGTGATTTACAATGGCGACATTGAAACCTCGCGCGTGCCAGCCGAATGGCATGGCTGGCTGCACTATACAGTCGATGAAACGCCGGATGAGGCGCAAATGACCCAACGCGATTGGATGCAGCCGCATCAGATGAATATGACCGGCACAAAAGACGCGCATAAGCCCGCAGGGCCCGCCGATGCCGCGTCTTATGCCGAAGGCTATAATGCTTGGAAACCAGAATAGAACGACCCGAGAAAGGGTTGCGGATAGAGGAAACGCCATGAAAGATAATCTCGTTGAAACACTGGTCGGAGCCGCCGTTTTGGTTATCGCCACTTTGTTCATTCTCTATGGCTATTCCGTCACCGAAGCCGATAGCGGCGAAGGCTATGCGCTGAACGCGCAATTCGACCGCGTCGACGGACTAACCGTGGGCAGCGATGTGCGCATGTCAGGCATTAAAGTCGGCACCGTTACGGGGCTGACACTCGACCCGCAAAGCTATTACGCGATTGCCAAATTCAGCATTTCGGGCGACACCGAACTGCCCGAAGACACCAGTGCAAAAATCACCAGCGAAGGTCTTTTGGGCGGCAATTATGTGTCGCTATCGCCGGGCGGAAGCGAAGACTTTTTGGCCGAGGGCGATGAAATTCTCTACACCCAAGGCTCGGTCGATTTGATCGGTCTGGTCAGCCAAGCCTTGTTCAGCGCAGGCGACGACGAAAGTGCCGAGGGCACGTCTAAGTAGCGTGCCAAATCGCTTATCAAATCTCCTGCCAACGAGTAGCGCTTTCAAGCTTGCCTGTGTCGCTTTGTTGGCTTTGGCCTGTGTTGGCGCTCCGGCGCGCGCGCAAATTATCGATGATAAAATGATGCCCCCAACCCTCTTGGTGCCGCCGCCCGTCGAAGAAGCGGAAAGCGTGGAGGCGGCGGACGACAATTTCTTTGCCGAACAAGGCGAAGAAAACGAGCCGTCCCTATCGGTGTTCATCGTGCCGACGCTGGAGGTTCCAACCCAAGGCGAGGGTGATGCGCGGCCAATGCGGATTGGCACGTTTTCCTTGCTGCATAAAGTGACCGCCAAAGTGCGCGACATAAGCCTGCGCGCGGGCGAAGAAGTCACCATCGGCGCGCTGACGTTGACCATGCAGGATTGCATTTCAACGCCGCCCGAAGAGCCGCCAGAAACCAAGTCTTTCTTGCAAGTGTCTGAGTTTAAAAATGGCGCCGACCGCAGCCTGTTTAGCGGCTGGATGTTTGCTTCCAGCCCAGGCATTCACGCGCTAGAACACGCCGTCTATGACCTATGGCCGTTGTCGTGCAAAACCGAAGACGGGATGATTTTCACCGGCGATAGCCTGCCGCCGACCCGAACCAATTAGTCGGCTTCTTTCATCCCCAAAAACACTTCCAGCCAATGGATGTCATAATCGGCTTTGCGGAAGTCTTTATTCGGCAGTAGTTTTTCAAACAGCGGAATTGTCGTCTCCACACCATCAATCGCAAACTCGCCCAAGGCGCGTTCTAGGCGCATGAGACACGCCTCGCGGGTTTCGGCATGGACAATCAATTTGCCAATAAGACTGTCGTAATAGGGCGGGATGGCATAGCCAGAATAAATCGCGCTATCCATCCGCACGCCCAATCCGCCCGGCGCATGATAGGTCTGAATCGTGCCGGGAGAAGGGGTGAAGGTTTCGGCGTTTTCGGCGTTGATGCGGCATTCAATGGCATGGCCAGAGAAGCTGACATTTTCTTTGGTGAAGCTCAGCTCCTCGCCTTGGGCGACACGAATTTGCTCGCGTACCAAATCAATGCCCGTGATGGCTTCGGTAACCGGATGTTCCACTTGCAGGCGGGTGTTCATCTCGATGAAATAAAACTCGCCATTTTCGAATAGAAACTCGACCGTGCCGACCCCGCGATAGCTCATGCCGAGCATAGCGTCGGTTACAATTTTACCAATCTTGGCGCGCGCCGCATCGTCCAAAACCGTCGAGGGAGCTTCTTCCAAAACTTTTTGGTGGCGGCGTTGCAGCGAGCAATCGCGCTCGCCCAAATGCACCGCATGGCCATGCGTATCGCAGGCCACTTGAATTTCAATATGGCGCGGCTTGCCGAGATATTTCTCAATATAGACCGCATCATCGCCAAAGGCTGCTTTGGCCTCAGAGCGGGCGGTGGTGAAAGCTTCTTCGATGTCGTCTTCGGTGAGGGCAATTTTCATGCCGCGTCCGCCGCCGCCAGAGGCCGCTTTGACCAAGACAGGAAAGCCCATCTCAAGGCCGACCGCGCGCGCTTCTTTGGCGGTTTTCACTTCGCCGTCCGAGCCCGGCACGACCGGAATGCCCAGCTCAATGGCTTTGGCTTTGGCCGCGATTTTATCGCCCATCAGATTGATGTGTTCGGCGGTTGGGCCGATGAAAGTGATGTTATGTTCTTCGAGAATTTGCGCGAATTTGGCGTTTTCGGATAAAAATCCATAGCCCGGATGCACGGCATCGGCGCCGGTGATTTCGCAAGCGGCGATAATCGCAGGAATGCTCAAATAGCTATTGGCGGCAGACGGGGGGCCAATGCAAACGCTCTCATCGGCGAGGCGCACATGCATGGCGTTATCATCGGCGGTGGAATGCACGGCCACGGAGGCAATGCCCATTTCGCGGCAGGCACGAATGACGCGCAAAGCAATTTCGCCGCGATTGGCAATCAGGATTTTGCTAACCATGGGTTACTCGATAATCATCAGCACTTCGTCAAATTCGACGGGCTGTTCATTGCCAACGATAATCTGGGTGATTTTGCCAGATTTATTGGCAGCGATTGGGTTCATGGTTTTCATCGCTTCGACGATGAGCAGCGTTTGCCCTTCGCTGACGCTATCGCCGACTTTCACAAAATTCGCCGCGCCAGGTTCGGGCGACAGATAGGCCGTGCCAACCATCGGCGATTTCAAGGCGCCAGCTAGATCGCCAGCACCGGAGGCGGAGGAGGCGGCGGCGGCAGCCGGTGCGGCAACGGGTGCGGCAACAGGTGCCGGCACAACGGCATTGACCGCAACGCCTTGGCGCGCCACTCGAATGCGGACTTCGCCGGTCTCGACTTCAATCTCGCTGAGGCCTGTATCGGCCAGCAAATCGGCGAGTTCTTTAATTGTTTTCTTATCTGGTAATTTGGCCATGGGGTGTCCTCTTATGGCTAGATTTACTTCGAGTTTAAACGCACTGCCAGCGCGTCGATGGCCATTTCATAGCCTTGCGCGCCCAGCCCGCAAATTACGCCTGCCGCCACGACCGAAACATAGGAGTGATGGCGAAATTCTTCGCGGGCAAAAATATTGGATAAATGCACTTCCATAATCGGCGCGGTCACAGCCTGCAAAGCATCGAGAATGGCCACGGAAGTATGCGAATAAGCGCCCGCATTGATAATCACGCCAGCCGCACTCTCGCGCGCTTTTTGGATGAGATTGACCAATTCGCCTTCATCATTGCTTTGAAAGCAATGAGCGCTTAGCCCGTGGGTTTTGGCACGCGCCTCGCACATGGCTTCGATGTCGGCCAATGTGGTAGTGCCATAAATTTCCGGCTCGCGCGTGCCGAGCAGGTTCAAATTCGGGCCGTTGATAATCGTGATTGCCTGAGCCATCGACCTAGGGTTCCTTCAAACAAGGGTATTACTCTGTTTTGGGTAGCGGAGATTTCAAAAAAGTGCAAGTTTTTCAACAGGCTTAATTCAGGCGAAACGGGCAGGGGGCTTGCGCTTTGACCGCTAGATTTGCATTATCAGCCGAGCCTTGGAGAACCGCATGAAAATTTTTGTAAATGGCGAAGCGCAAACTTTTGAGCCGCCATTGAGTGTCGCCGATTTGCTCAACCGATTGGGTCTGGCGAGAACCAAAATCGCCGTTGAGCATAATCTGGAAATTGTCGCGAAATCAGCTTATGACACTCATGAGCTTTGCGACGGCGACCGAGTG
>JAQWIP010000032.1 GCA_029248825.1 Alphaproteobacteria bacterium
CCATTTGGTGGACGAGCATGTAGACCAAATTCAGTCTCTGCGCCAAGCCCTCTTCGTGCCAGGTCGCCCGATTGTGCAGTCGACGTTTTTATTCTGCTTCGGTGCGGGCGTGTTCTTGACCTCTGACTTGGTGATGTTGCAACGTTTTGCCAGCTTCACCATGCTGGGTCTTGTGCAGGCTTTGTTAGGCGCGGTGTTGCTTTTGCCGAGCCTTTTGAGTGTGTCCTTCTTCAACAAAAGCGCTTTGGGCGAAGCCGAGGCCACCCGATAGTTCCGCTCTACTTATCATTTGGCGCAAGGGCGTTTACCTGATAGTTTGACGCCAATTTCAAGCCATCAGGGGGATTATCATGCGGGAAGTAAAACATTTTATTGCAGGTCAAGCGACCCGAGGCGTGGCCACGCGCGATGGCGATATTTATAATCCAAGCACGGGTCAAATTCAGGCCACCGTCTGCTTGGGCGGCGAAGCCGATATGCAAGCTGCCGTCGATGCGGCGAAAAAAGTGCAACCCGAATGGGCCGTCACCAATACGCAAAGACGCGCTCGTGTGATGTTCGCTTTCAAGCAATTGCTGGAAGATAATATGGACGAGCTGGCCGCCATGCTGTCGTCGGAACACGGCAAAGTGATTGCCGATGCCAAGGGCGATATTCAGCGCGGTTTGGAAGTCATCGAATTTGCCTGTGGTATTCCGCATTTGCTGAAAGGCGAATATACCGAAGGCGCCGGGCCCGGCATTGATATTTATGCGACCCGCCAGCCTTTGGGCATTGTGGCGGGCATTACGCCGTTTAACTTTCCCGCCATGATTCCCATGTGGATGTTCGGCATCGCCATTGCTTGCGGCAATGCGTTTATTTTGAAGCCATCGGAAAAAGACCCAAGTCTGCCCGTGCGCTTGGCTGAGTTGATGCTGGAAGCTGGCGCGCCCGAAGGCCTGTTGAACGTGGTGCATGGCGATAAAGAGGCCGTGGATGCGGTATTGCATCATCCAGATATTAAGGCCGTGAGCTTCGTTGGCTCGTCGGATATTGCGCAATATGTCTATTCGACGGGCGCCGCCAACGGCAAACGCGTGCAAGCCATGGGCGGGGCGAAAAACCACGGCATTATTATGCCCGACGCCGATATGGATCAAGTGATTGCCGATTTCTCTGGCGCCGCTTTCGGCTCGGCTGGCGAACGCTGCATGGCTTTGCCTGTGGCTGTGCCTGTCGGCAAAGACACAGCCGATGAATTTATCTCTCGTATGCAAGAAGAAATGGCCAAGCTGACCGTTGGTGTCTCCAGCGACCCAGACGCCCATTACGGCCCTGTGGTTTCTGCCGCGCATCGCGCCAAAGTCGAGAGCTATATCGAGATGGGCGTCAAAGAAGGCGCCGACCTTTTGGTCGATGGCCGTGGCCTCAGCCTGCAAGGCAATGAAGAGGGCTTTTTCATTGGCCCGTCTTTGTTCGATAAAGTGACGTCGGATATGCAGTCTTACCAAGAAGAAATTTTTGGCCCTGTTTTGCAAGTGGTGCGTGCGGAAAATCTTGAAGAAGCCGCGCGCCTGCCGTCCGAGCATCCCTATGGCAATGGCGTGGCTATTTTTACCCGCAATGGTTTGGCCGCGCGCGAGTTCGCCTCCAAGGTAAATGTTGGCATGGTGGGCATTAACGTGCCGATTCCCGTGCCGGTCGCTTATCACACTTTTGGCGGCTGGAAACGCTCGGCCTTTGGCGACACCAATCAGCACGGGCCAGAGGGCATTAAGTTCTACACCAAAGTGAAAACGGTGACCCAGCGCTGGCCTTCGGGCGATGTCGACGACCAGTCGTTCATTATCCCGACGATGAAATAGGGCGAAAGTCTCGCTCTCAAGGCTTGCCCTTTTTTTCAATCGGGGCATACTAAAGTCTAGAAAAGACCCTTAACGATTTGAATGGAAGCCACATGAGCCAGTCCCAAACCGCAGATGTCCAAACCGCTGATGTAAAGCACACAGATGTCTTGATTATTGGAGCCGGTATTTCCGGTATTTCCTCGGCCTTTCACTTGAAGAAACATAGCCCCAAGGCCTCGTTTGAAATCCTCGAGCAGCGCGACAGTATTGGCGGCACATGGAACTTGTTCAAATACCCCGGCGTGCGCTCAGATAGCGATATGTATACTTTGGGCTTTTCGTTCCGCCCTTGGAAACAAGCCAAAGCCATCGCCGATGCCCCCGCCATTATGGATTATCTCAAAGGCGCGGTGAGCGATGGCAAACTCGATGAAACCATCCAGTTCGGCAAAAAAGTCGTGCAAGCCAAATGGTCGACCCCCGACAGCAAATGGTTTGTAACAATTGAAGATAAAGCCACGGGCGCACAGCATATCCAAAGCTGCAAATTCCTTCACAGTTGCGCGGGCTATTATAATTACGACCATGGCTATCAGCCAGATTTCCCCGGCGCCGACAATTTCAAAGGCGAGATTGTTCACCCGCAATTCTGGCCAGAAGGCTTGGACTATAAAGGCAAAAAAGTCGTGGTCATCGGCTCTGGCGCGACGGCGGTTACTCTTGTGCCAGCCATGGCGCGCGATGCGGCGGACGTGAAAATGCTGCAACGCTCGCCCACCTATATCGTGGCGCGCCCAGCCGAAGACGGTTTTGCCAATTTCACCCGCAAGTTTTTGCCCGCCATGATGGCCTATGGGCTGACGCGCTGGAAAAATGTGCTTATGGGGCGCTTCTTCTTTTGGATGTGCCGCAAATATCCAGACGCCGTGAAAAAGCGCCTTCTGGATGAATTGCCAGAATTGCTGCCCGAAGGCTTTGATATCGAGAAACATCTGACGCCAAAATATAACCCGTGGGATCAGCGCGTATGTTTGGCTCCCGATGGAGATTTTTTCACTTCCATCCGCAAAGGCAAAGCCGACATTGTGACCGACCATATCGAGCGGTTTACCGAAGCGGGCATTGAGCTGAAATCGGGCGAAACGCTCGAGGCCGATGTTGTGGTTTCTGCCACGGGTCTGGATTTGAATTTCTTGGGCAATATAGAAGTCAGCGTCGATGGCGAGGCGGTCGAGCCTGGCAATCTGCTGAACTATAAAGGCATGATGTATTCAGGCATTCCAAACCTCGTCGCTTCCTTTGGCTATACCAATGCCTCGTGGACGCTGCGCTGTGATTTGACCTCGCGCTATTTGGCACGGATGATCAATTATATGGATCGAAAAAACTTAGGCCGTGCCATGCCGACACCCGATATGGCCAACGTCGAGTTCGAGCCATTGCTCGATTTCTCCTCCGGCTATATCACCCGCAAAAGCGCCGAACTGCCAAAACAGGGCAGCATTAAACCTTGGGTTATGTATCAAAACTATATCGCCGACATCTTCTTGGTGAAGTTTGGTGCCTTGCGCGATAGCGGCCTTAAATTTACCAAGTAAGCTCGCCCCTTAAAGGCTCGCGGCCAAAGCGCGGGTGCCTGCCAGCATTTGCTTGAAGCTTTTGCGCAGCATATTGGCGGTTTGGTCGGGGCTGGAGAAAGTGACAATCACGAGGTTTTTCGCCTGATTGACGTAAATCACTTGGCCATGCACGCCCATCGCAAGGCGTTCGCCTTGGGTGGCGTCGAAATTCCACCAGAAGCTACGATAGCCGCTAAAGCCCGGGATATATTTGGGATGCTCGGGGTCGGTGTTAATGCCCGCTTGGCCTGCAGCTAGGTCTTCGGGCGTCAACGCATACGTGTCGGCCATCCAATCGGCGGGCGCGATTTGCGTATCCCCCAATTTGCCATGGCCGAGAGCCATCAGCCCAAAGCGCGCGGCGTCGCGCAAAGTCGAGTTAAAGCCACCGGTTGAAATGGGCGCGAAAGCCACATCCGTGGTGAAAACGCCATCATGCTCGGTGCCCAAAGGTGCCCAGATTTTATCGCGCACATAGTCTTTCAAGGGGTGTCCGGTTGCGCGCTCGATGAGCCAGCCGATGACATCGACATTGGGCGATTGATATTCATATTCCGCCCCGCTGACGCCGCCTTCGGCGCGGGTAAATTTGGGCAACATATCGCGCACGCCGCGCGGCGTATCGCTCTGCATGGGGTCGATGGCCAGCAATTCAAAATCGGCGAAAAAGCCCAAGCGACGGAAATATTCCAAATGCACGCTGCCCGGCGTCATGTCTTCATAGTCTTCGGTATAATTCAACGCGGTCACCATATTCAAGGTGTCGCGAATGCTGACCTCGGCAAATACGCTGCCTTCCAACTCGGGCAGATATTTGGCTGGCGAGGCCGTCTCGTCGATGCCGTGTTCGCTGGCGGCGATGCCATAGGCGGTGGAGATGAGAGATTTGGTCATCGATGCCCATAGGTGATGGTCATGCGCGCGGAAATTATCGAAATAATTTTCGTAGATAATCTCGCTATTTTGTACCACCAGATAGCCATCCACGCAGTCGGCGGCCATGGCCTCGCCCAGCGAGAGAGACTGGCCATTATGCGTATAGGTAAATGTCTCGACGTCTGTCGGGCTGCCCTTTGGTAGCGGATGCACGTGCTCGCCGCGCGAAATCATCGCGCTCGGCAGAATGGAGAAATTGCGCAAAGCCCAACGGATGTTATCGGGCGCGCGCCAGCCAGAAAACGAGGCGGTGGCGGGCGTGTGGCGAGAATATTTAGACATGAGACGCTCCTTTAATCGGCTTATTTCTGGTTTTGGCCGCGCTGGCGAATGGTTTCGCGGCGCGCTTCAATGGCTTGCCCGTCGACTTGCGAATTGGCCGCGCCGCTGCGTTTGGCTTCCATTTGCATGCCATCGCCAAAGCTTTGCGCGTAGCCATCGTCCATCAGGGCTTTATAGGCAACCAGCGTTTCTGGCACGCAAGATTCCATGTCGCTGGCCAATTTCAAGGCCGTCTCCAACAAGGCATCGGGCGCGACGACATGATTGATCAAGCCCCAGTCTAGGGCTTGGTCGGCGGAGATGAAATTGCCGGTTAGCGAAACTTCTTTGGCGCGCGAGGGGCCAAGCAGGCGGGTGAGCTTTTGGCTCAAGCCCCAGCCAGGCAAAATGCCAACGCGCGCATGCGTATCGGCAAAGCGTGTGTTGGGCGTGCCGATAAGCACATCGCAAGCCAAGGCAATTTCAAAGCCGCCCGTAATGGCCACGCCGTTAATGGCGCCAATCACGGGGCCTGAAAAGCGGCCAATCGATTTCACCGGATCATCGGTGGTAATGGCAATGGCGGGGCCATCGGCATTGCCGCCAAGTTCCTTCAAATCCAGCCCTGCCGTGAAAGCTCGCTCGCCAACTCCGGTTAAAATCACTACTCGAATATCGCTGTCGGCCTCGAGCGTGTCGATGGTTTGTGCCAATTGGCTTTTCAAAGGGGCCGATAAAGCGTTCATCGCTTCGGGGCGGTTGAGCGTAACAATGGCGGTGGCGCCGTGGCGGTCTACGGTAACAAGGTCGGTCATGGAGGTTTCCTTTACGGGGTTTGCGGATAGCCAAGCGCCAATAAGCGCTCGCTAATTTCGTCTAGAATCACAGGGTCGTCAATGGTGGCGGGCAGGCTCCAGTCTTCGCCATTGGCGATTTTTCGAAGCGTGGCGCGCAATATTTTGCCCGAGCGGGTTTTCGGCAAACGGGCCACGCGCGTCGCCAATTTAAACGAAGCCACGGGGCCAATTTCATCGCGCACTTTTTGAATGCATTGCTGGACAATCTCTTCTTCGGGGGTGTTGACGCCATCGTTGAACACCAAAAGCCCGAGCGGCAATTCGCCTTTGAGCGCATCTTTGACACCCATCACGGCGCATTCGGCGATGTCTGGATGGCCCGCCAAAACTTCTTCCATCCCGCCCGTCGATAGGCGGTGGCCTGCGACATTGATGATATCGTCGGTGCGCGACATGACATAAAGATAGCCGTCTTCGTCGAGAAAACCGGCATCGCCCGTTTTGTAATAGCCCGGATAATCCAGCAAATAAGATTGCTCAAAGCCGTCTTTGTTTTGCCACAGCCCTGGCAAACAGCCAGGCGGCAGGGGGCGTTTCAGCACAATGGCTCCGGTTTCTTGCGCCGCCACAGGCGTGCCATCTTCGCCCAAAACCGCCAGCTCATAGCCGGGCATGGCCACAGCGGGCGAGCCTTTTTTAATCGGCAGGGATTCAATGCCCAGCGGGTTGGCACAAATCGGCCAGCCGGTCTCGGTCTGCCACCAATTGTCAATCACAGGCACGCCCAGCGCGGCTTCCGCCCAATTTATCGTGTCGGGGTCGACCCGCTCGCCGGCCAAATATAAAGTCTCGAAATGGCGCAAATCATACTCCGCCACCAGCTTGCCTTCGGGGTCTTGCTTTTTAATCGCGCGAAAAGCCGTAGGGGCGGTGAACAAGGCTTTGACTTTATGCGCGGCCAGCACCCGCCAAAAGGCGCCTGCATCGGGCGTGCCGACGGGCTTGCCTTCGTAAATAAGGCTGGTGGCGCCCACGCAAAGGGGGCCGTAAAGAATGAAACTATGGCCGACCACCCAGCCGAAATCAGACGCCGACCAAAACACATCGCCGGCGCCAATGGTGTAAATATTTTCCATCGCCCAAGACAGCGACACCAGATGCCCGCCCGTGTCGCGCACCACGCCTTTGGGAACGCCCGTTGTGCCAGAAGTATAAAGAATATAAAGCGGGTCGGTAGCCAAGACGGGGACACAAGCCGGACGGTTGTTTTGCGCGCGCGCTTTGGCTTCTTCGCTTTGCCAATCGAAATCGCGCCCAGCTTCGAGGGTGGCCTCGGCTTGGGGGCGTTGAAAAATCAGACACGCGCTCGGCTTATGACTGGCCCGTTCGATGGCGCTATCGAGCAGGGGTTTATAGGCGATGGTGCGCCCTGGCTCTAGCCCACAAGAGGCGGCGAGAATGAGTTTGGGTTTGGCATCCTCAAGGCGCGTGGCCAGCTCGGCCGCGGCGAAACCGCCAAAGACAATCGAATGAACCGCGCCAAGGCGTGCGCAGGCCAAAGCGGCAATCGCGGTTTCTGCAATCATCGGCATATAGATAATCACCCGATCGCCTTTTTCGACGCCGTGGCTGGCCATCATGCCTGCCACCAATTCGACGCGGTCTAACAGGTCTGCATAGCTGAGTTTGGTCACGCTATCGGTTAGCGGGCTGTCGTGAATAAAGGCGATGCGCTCGCCATGGCCGTCTTGCACGTGGCGGTCGACGCAATTGAAGCACGTGTTCAGCACCCCATCGATATACCAGCGTTCGCCTGTCTCATTGGCTTTGAAAATGGTTTTGGGGGGCGTATGCCAGCTTAAGCGCGCGGCTTGGGCGTGCCAAAAGGCCTGCGGTTGGCTTTGCCAATCTTGATAGATATCTCGATACATAGTGTCTCCCCTTGCGAGTAGCTTATCGGTTGCGCGACAAAGGTCAATCGCTGGCGCTATGGCGGCTTGTTTTTCGCTTGGGCTTGAGGCAAACTCGAGAAAATTAGGGAGAGACTCATGAAAATTCGTAGCTGGCTAACCGCCGCTTTACTCGTTGCGCCGCTTGCCGTGCAGGCTGGCCCCGAAGACCGCAAGGCTTTGTTTGGCGAAACCCATTTGCACACCAATCTGTCGTTTGACGCCTTTATTTTTGGCAATCGCAATGGCCCCGATGCGGCCTATGAATTTGCCAAAGGCAAAGCGATTAGGCACCCATCTGGGTTTGAGATGAAAATGCGCGTTCCGCTCGATTTTCAGGCCGTGACCGACCACGCCATGTATTTGGGCATGGTGCCAGCTATGTTCGACGAAACCACTGCCGTCAGCAAACACCGCGTGGCCAGTGGCTTGCGCGAGGCCAAAACAGCCTCGGCGCGCCGCACCGCCTTTGGCGCCATGATGCCTTATATTGGCCAGCAAGTAGAAGATGATTTGCTGGATATGGACATTGTGCGCTCGACTTGGGAAGACATTAAACAATCGGCCAATCGCCATAATGATCCGGGCAAATTTACCGCGATGATTGGCTATGAATATACGTCTTCGCAAGACACATTTGAAAACTTGCACCGCAATGTTTTGTTCCGTGGCGATGCGCCGGCCGAGCCGTTTTCGCGTCTTATCTCTAAAAACCCAGAAAATCTCTGGCGTTGGATGGATAGCGTGCGCGCCCAAGGCATGGACTCGATTGCCATTCCGCATAATTCAAACGGCTCCGATGGCTTTATGTTCGACGATGTGACCTATGATGGCGCCCCGATTGACAAAGCCTATAGCGAGCTTCGCATGCGCAATGAACCTTTGGTGGAAATCAGCCAAGTCAAAGGCACCTCGGAAGTGCATCCTTTGCAAAGCCCGAACGATGAGTTCGCCGCTTTTGAAATTATGCCCTATCAAATCGCGACCTGGCACCCAAGTCGGGAGGAAGGCTCTTACATTCGCGATGCCTATAAGCGCGGTCTGCAAATGCAGGCGCGGGGTCAAGGCAACCCGAATAAATTTGGCCTGATTTCGGCTTCCGATACCCATGTGTCGGCGGGCGCTTTTGATGAATATGACTATTGGTCGAAAATCGGTTTGGTCGATGCCAATGGCCGCTTGCGCGGGTCGGTTCGTTTGAGCTGGACGCAGCGTTTGGGCGCGCAGATTTTCCGCATTCGCAATTGGTGGATTCAAGCCAATACAATCGAAGGCGCGCAAACCGGCAATCCGCCTAAAAATCCGGCGCCCGGCTTTTTGCAAATGCAATGGTCGAGCTGGGGCGCCTCGGGTCTGGCTGGCGTTTGGGCCGATGAAAATACGCGTGGCTCGATTTTCGATGCCATGCGCCGCAAAGAGACTTTCGGCACCAGTGGCCCGCGCATGCGGGTTCGCATGTTTGCCGGCTACGGCCTGCAAGCCAAATGGCTCGACGATGCGCAATTGGTTAAAAAAGCCTATCAACGCGGCGTGCCAATGGGCGCTGATTTGAAAGCGCGCAAAGGCCAAAGCCCTGACTTCTTGGTTTGGGCAACGCGCGACCCGGGCAGTGCGCCTTTGCAGCGCTTGCAAATCGTTAAAGGTTGGGTCGATGGCGAAGGCCAATCGCATGAGAAAATTTACGATGTCGCTTGCGCGGGTGGCGCTTCCCCCGATGCGAAAACCAATCGCTGCCCCGACAACAACAGTGTTGTGGACACGAAAACATGCGCCTATAGCGCCGATACAGGTGCGGATGAGCTGAAAGCCCATTGGCGCGACCCGCAAAGCAACGCCGGTGAAAACGCGTTTTATTATGTCCGTGGGATTGAAAACCCAACGTGTCGCTGGTCGACGTGGGATGCCATTCGTGCCGATACTATGCCCAATCCATCCTTGGCGAAAACCATCCAAGAACGCGTTTGGTCGTCGCCAATTTGGCTTGAACACTAGGGTTGAATAAGACACGCATGAAACAAAAATGGGTTTCTCTCTTGCGCGACCGACTGGTTTGGTTCGTCGCCTTGGGGCTTGGGCTATTTGCCATCGATTATGCCAGCGGCAAGCGTCTGGAAAGTCGCATTCTGATTGATTTGCCTTTGGTCGAGAAACTGGTGGCGCAATGGGAAGGCCAGACCAAGCGGCGTCCCAGTGCGCAAGAATTGGATGCGCTGGTGGAAGGGTATATTCGCGAAGAAATTCTGGTTCGTGAAGCCAAACGCCTCGGCCTCGATGACGAGGATGTGATTATCCGCCGTCGTCTGGCGCAAAAAGTCGAGTTTTTCCTCGATGAAAACAACCCGCCAGAACTGCCCGATGAAGCGGGTTTGCAGCAATGGTTTGAAAAAAACCGCGCCAGCTATGACACGCCCGCGAAACTCACGTGGCGCCATATTTATGCCAGCGACGAAGCGCAAGCGCGCGATCTATTGCGCCAAGTTAGAAATGGCCAAATCACTGGCGGTCAGGCCGAAGACTGGCGCGCGCTCGGCCAGCCTTTCATGCTCAATCGCGCTTATACGCGCCAAGACCAATTAGAGATGGGGCAAATCATGGGCGCCGATTTTGCCGCCACTTTGTTTGACGCCAAAACCGCGACCCCCGCCAAGGGCTGGGTTGGGCCTGTGCGGTCGGCCTATGGCTGGCATCTTGTGGCGGTGGATACGCGCTATGAAACGCAGGCCGCTCGGTTTTTAACCATCGCCGATAAAGTCGCGAAAGATTGGGCCAATGAACAGGGGCGCCTCGCCAAGCTGGAAGCCTGGCGGGAGCTGCGTGCCTCTTATGATATTGAGCTGGTTCCGGTAGAAGAGAAGTGAGGCATCGCTTGTTTTATTGGATGCTCGGCGTCTGGCTGCTGACGGGATATTTTATGCCCGCGCAAGCCCATGAAGTGCGCCCCGGCTATATTGAAATAAATGAAACCGCGCCCGATACATATCAGGTGATTTGGAAACAGCCCGTGCGCGATACTAGTCGGTTCGAAGTGGCGGGACTGGGCTTGCGCCCCGTGTTTCCCGAAGTCTGCACGCGCCTCGGCAGCAGCAAAATGCAACGCCGCCCGGGGGTATTGATTGAGCGCTTTCAATTGACTTGCGAGGGCGGGTTGGTGGGGCAGAGGCTCGGCGTAGAGGGCTTGCAAAAAACCATCACCGATGTGTTCGTTCGAATGCGTGGGCTGGGGGGCGACAGCACCAATCTTCGGCTGACGGCAGAAGCGCCGGTGCAAAAATTTAGCGGCGGCGGCGAAGGCCTATCGGCTTACTTTGGTCTTGGCGTCGAGCATTTGCTTTTGGGCATTGACCATATTTTGTTTGTTTTGGGACTGGTGCTTTTGGTGCGGGGTTTGCGCAATTTGGTCTATGTCATCACCGCGTTTACTTTGGCGCATTCGCTGACTTTGGCTTTGTCGATGGTTGGTTCGGTCACGGCGCCCTCTGCGGTGGTCGAGGCGATTATTGCTTTATCGATTTTATTCCTCGCGGTGGAATTGGTAACCCCCGAAGCGCGCCGTTCAACCTTGGCCAGCCGCTATCCGCAACTCATGGCCTTTGGCTTCGGGCTTTTGCACGGCTTTGGTTTTGCTGGTGTCTTGGGCGATATCGGCCTGCCGCGCGATTTGGCACTGCCGGCTTTGGCGCTGTTTAATATTGGCCTCGAAGTCGGCCAATTGATGGTCGTGGCGGCCGCGCTGCTGGCGGGTCGGTTTTTGGCCAAACCTGTCGCGCGCTATCCCTTGCTGGGGCAAGTGCCGATTGTGCTTATCGGTGGCGTTTCGGTCTATTGGCTCATCGATCGGGTGAGCGGCATTTGGGCTGGCTAAGCGTTACTCGGCCGCCTTTGCCGGACGCGCATCGCTAAACACCGCTTCGCGACCTTCCAGCTCGGCTTTTACCGCCTCGACTTGATTGGGCGAGCCGATGATATCATCTTGCAACACGCTCTCCAGCATCAGCGTTTCGGCGACAAAGCGGTCTGCTGGCTCGTTGAATAGCTGTTTGGTGGCGCGAATGGCATGCGGGTTGCGCGAGGCAATGGCCGTGGCGGTTTCAAAGGCGGCGGCGATTGGGTCATCGCAAATGCGCGTCAGGAAGCCATGTTCATAGGCTTCTTCGGCCTCGAAAATACGCGCCGTCATGGCCAATTCCTTAACAATGTCTTCGCGCGCCAAACGTGCCATCACATGAGTGGTACCCATATCGGGGATAAGCCCCCAACGCGCTTCCATGATGGAGAACTTAGTGCCAGGCGCGGCATAGCGTATATCGGCGCCCATAAACACTTGAAACCCGCCGCCCAAAGCAAAGCCTTGTGCTGCGGCGATGACGGGAACTTGCACTTCGCGCCACGTGAAAGCAACTTTTTGCGGCCGATTGGCAAGCCCGTGGCTGCGCGCGGCCAAGAGTTGGCGCTCTTTGCCTTTGCCGCTGACGCCAGCGTCGCCGCCGCCCGCCATGGCTGCGAAATTGCCCATATCGAGGCCCGCACAAAAAGCGCGGCCTTCGCCAGAAAGCACGACGGCGCGAAGGCTGTCATCGGCCTTCACGCGCTCGCCGGCTTCAATGAGGGCTTCCATCATCTCGGCGTCTAGCGCGTTCATTTTGTCGGCGCGAATGAGATGCACATGTGCAATGTGATTTTCTACGCGATAATCAATCCGGTTTTCCATGGTCTATTCCTTTATCTCTTAACGTTGCTGCGAGTGTCTGCGCCCAAAGCTTAGGCTTTGTGGCGGGACATAAAATTATCATGCAGAATAGCGTAACGCGCCTGTGCGGCTTTGTCAGGGCTAAATTTTGCGCTGGGTTGAAAGGCCACAGTGGCGGCTTTTTTCAGATTATCAAATTCGCCATGCGCGGTGGCAGCCATTAGGGCGGTGGCAAAAGCGCAATCGCTCTCGCTGCCTGCCTGCAATTCGACGTTCAACATATCGGCCAAAAGTTGGCAGAAAAAAGCCGCTTGCGAGCCGCCGCCCAAAACGCAAAGGCTGCTTGGCGTTTGGCCGAGGCGCTGGGTCATGTCTTGCCAAATGGCGTTCAGCACGTGGCCGACGCCTTCATAGGCGGCGCGCGCAATGGCGCTTTGGCTGTGGCCGCGCGTGAGGCCGCGCATTTCCGCGGTTAAGCGCGCATCCCAAAACGGCGCGCGGGCGCCCGAAAGATAGGGGTAAAATAATAATCCATCGGCACCCACGGGCGCTTGGCTGGCGGCTTTGGTAAACTCAAACGGGCTGAGGTTGGGCGTGAGGGTCTGGCGCACCCAATCGATGGCGCCCATGCAATCGCTCATGCCGGCTGCGTGATAGTGCCAGTCCGATATAATATGCGGATAGAAAGAGACGGGCGCAAAGCTCTCGGTCTGCGCGCTGGTGAAAGCGACCACGCCTGCCGAAGCCAATTTTAGGCTTGCCATCGCCGCGCTCTGCTGGCCTGCGCAAAGCCATTCCATCGAAGTGTCTATGGCGCCTTGATAGACCGGCACGCCTTCGGGCAGGGCGAACTCGCGCGCGCTGGCGGGGGTGACCTTGCCGGCTTTCTCTGCGGGGGCGAGAAGCGGGGCAAAGGCGGTATTCGGCAGGCCGCTCATGGCTTGCAGGCGGGCGTCCCAAGCGCCATTTTTATCGGCCATCATGGCGCCAACGGCTTCGGTGGCATCGCTAGAAAATTGATCCGTCAATTGTGCGCGCAGCCAATCTTTGGCGAAATATAGGCGTTCGGTTTTGGCCAAGGTTTCGGCTTCCTGCTGGCCGAGCCAGAGCAGTTGCGGCAATGTCCAAGTCGCGTTGGGGCGATTGCCGGTAATGGCTTCGACCTCGCCTTTTGCGGCCAGCTCGGCTGCGATATAGGCGGCGCGTTGGTCGTCCCACAAGATGGCGCGGCGCAAGGGCTGGGCTCTGGCATCGCAAAGCACGCCGATATGCGCCCCTCCAGAAAAGCTAATGGCTTCTAGCTTTGCCATGTCGCTGGCATGGCTTTTGGTTAGCTGCGCCAATGCCTCTGCCATGGCTTGGCGCCAATCGGCGGGGTCTTGTTCGCTATGGCCGGTTTGGGGGTGATGGGTTTGGATGCTGGCGCGCACCAAAGCGCGGCGTTCGACCGTTTCGCCGGCTGCATAAAGCAGGCAAGCCTTGACGCTACTGGCGCCCAAATCAATGCCGAGAAAAAGGGTCATATCTGTTTATAAACCAAAAAGGGCGCCTGCCTATAGCCGACGCCCCCGATTTGAAATCTGGTTGGATTTAAGGTCAAACCCACTTATTTTTGCGCGTCCTTGGACAGCGAAGGCTGCTCCACATTCCTAATTCCACGCTGGCTTTGAAACCTCAAATGCTTCCGTATAATAGACAATGGATCACCTCCTTTCGATTGTTAAACTTACCCTTAAAATCCTAAGCTGATTTGATTCTGCTGCCAAAAGCTTTATGCTGGTCGCTTCTAGAGGAGATGACATGCTGCGCTATCAAATTATTCCCGTGACGCCATTTCAGCAAAAC
>JAQWIP010000033.1 GCA_029248825.1 Alphaproteobacteria bacterium
TCAGCGATGCGTAAGAAAAAATCTCTCAAGGTTAGAAGACCTTCGGAAACCGTTTTCATAATTACCTCCTATTGTTTTTGCTATTGGGCGTATTGTTTAGTCTTTGCGGAAAAGCATAAGGATGACGCCAAGAGCGATCAGTCCAGGCAGACCTGCTTCACCAAGACTGGAAACCAGTTTGGTAATGTTTCCGGCGACGTCGCCAAGGAAAGCCATATTGTCTGCACCAACCAAGAGGCTGGCCACGATGGCTAACGCGAGTAAGGAAATGAAAACTTCCGTAACAGTTCCAACAATTGTTTTAATTTGATCCATGATTATATCTCTCCCATTTTTGTTTGTATTCTGATGGCCAAAGACCAGCAGTCCGATGATGTTACTCGCCAAGGCGGTGAATTCCACCTTTCAGAAAGGTCTTTTTGCCGAATTTGCCTGTTTTCGTAATATAATTACAAAATAACACGCTCCTTTAAAACTTAATTTCGCGCATTGGCGGGTGATTTCGTCACAAAGGCATGCGAATCGCAAAACGCTCGGCGCGCCTTTATTTGGGTTTGGATGGGTGTTTCGATGTTTTTCTCGGTTGTGATTGGCCAAATGCCCTGACATACTTTTGCTGAAATTCGTATTTGAGGAAGCGACATGTCGACATCTTTAAGCAAAACCACTCTTAGCATGTATGGCCTCATGGGCGCGCCTTTGGCTCTGGTGGGCTATCCCATCGCCATTTGGTTACCAGTGTTTTATGCCAGCGAAATCGGCGTCTCTCTGGCTGCGGTGGCGACGATGTTACTGTTGGCGAAATTATCCGATGTGGTCACCGATCCCCTCGTTGGCACGCTATCCGACAGGGCGCGAACCCGTTTGGGGCGTCGTCTGCCGTTTATTCTTTTGGGTGTGCCGGTGTTATGCGGTTCTATCTGGATGCTTTTCGTGCCGATTGCAGGCGCCGATGCGACCTATTTATTGGTCTGTATTGCGGGCATGTATATTGGCACCACTTTGGTCGGCTTGCCCTATGGGGCTTGGGGGGCAGAGCTATCGCCTGACTATTATCAGCGCTCGCGGGTGACGGCATGGCGCGAGCAATTCACGCTTCTAGGTCTATTGGGCGCGGCGTTTATTCCGTTTTTGGTCGAGCAATATGGCGATGGCAGCACCGCCTCGATTATGCGCGGCATGGCGATTGCCATCTGCGTGGCGGCGCCGCTTGCCGCGCTGGCGTTGATGTTCTTCGTGCGCGAAGTGCCAGCCGATGATGGGCCAGGGCAAAAGCCCATTTCCTTTATGTCGGGTCTTGTGCGGGTTTGGGGCAATAAGCCGATGCGCCTTGTCGTCGGGATGATTTTAATCGTCACTTTGGCCGAGGCCTTTCGCAATGCGCTGTCTTTATTTTTCATGAAGTCGGTCATTCAAGCGACCAGCGTTGGCACTTTATATTTCATCTATTTTGTGGCGGGTCTGGCGGCGGTTCCGGTTTGGTTGTGGCTGGGGCGCAAATTGGGCAAGCATATTGCGTTTTGCATTTGCCTCGTCACGGTCGCGATTATCTCGGCCATTAACATGGCCTTCACGGCGGATGACTATTGGTTGTTCGTCGGATTTTTCATCGCCAAGGGCACCTGTTTTGGAGGTTTGCAATTTCTACCGCTGGCCATTCTGGCCGATGTGGTGGATGTAGAAACCGCAGAAACCGGAAAGGCGCGGGCGGGTTCTTATATTGCTTTCGCCAGTATGACGGCCAAAATATCGACGGCCTCTGGCACATTTTTGGCCATTAGCGCGCTGTCGCTGACCGCCTTTAATGCCAAATTGCTGGCTGAAAATGCTTTCGAAGATTTAATCACCTTGCGCGTGCTCTACGCGATTGTGCCAGCGGTGTTTTTCATTGCCGCGATTATCATGGCCATCCGCTTTCCGCTGACCGCCCAAGTGCAGGCCGAGTTGCAAAGCCGCATTCAGGCTAAGAAAGGCTCGTGAGGATGGACGATAAGAAACCCCCGCAGAAAAAATCGCCGGCCGAAAAATCGACCGACGATACTGTCTTGTTTTTCCGAAAACCTCCGAAACCAAATCCAGCTCTTGATGTGGCTTGGTTTTATGACGAAGAAGAGTTTTTCTCCGAGCATTTGGATGAATTCGACTGGTAATTATACCAAGGCCGCGCCCATCAGATAAAGATAGACCATCGAGATAGTCCAAATAATCGTGCGCACATGGCGCAAGCCCATCGCATAGGTAATCAGATAAGCGACGCGAAGACCGAGCCAAATCGTGGCGGTTTCAGCGACGCCCGCTTGGCTGCTAATGGCCAGCAAGGCGAGGGGGATGAAAATCAGCAGGCTCTCTTGCAAGTTCGCGCTGGAGCGGCGAATGCGCTGCACCACAGCCGATACCTCTGGCTGTTCGTCGCGCGGGCCAACCAGAAAGTCGAGGTTGAGTTCCTTGCGAAGCACGCCCACGAGGCTTGGCAACATGAGGCCAGCTGCGTAGAACACCAAAGTGGCGAATAGAATTTCAATCATGGTAAATCTCCTCCAATTGGCCGAATCATTCGGCTGATTTATGTTAGAGCGATAATTTTGCTGCGTCATTCGCCATTTTGCTTCATATAGCAAAGAGGCCGAACCCAATGCTGAATAAGGCCAGAGCAGAAAGGCAAGCCCGTGAGCGATAGCACCGCCGATACGCCGCAGGAAAGCGACTACCTTGGCTCGGATGAGCTAACCAGCGAACGCTTCGAGGCGGTGCGCCAGCTCATCTTGGCGCAAGACCGCGCAGGCCTTATGGCCGCACTCGAAGACCGCCATGAGGCCGATATCGCCGAGCTGATTACCCTATTGCAGCCAGATTTGCGCCGCACGCTCATCGAGCTTATGGGTTCCGATTTGGCGCCCGAAGTGTTTGCCGAATTTGACGATAACATCCGCGATGCCGCGCTGGAGGCCGTCGATAGCGACACGCTGGCGGCGACGGTGCAGCAGCTAGATAGCGATGATGCGGTTTTCGTTTTGGAAGATATGGATGCGGCCGAGCGAGACGAAGTGTTGCAGCGCATCCCGACTTCCGAGCGTCTTTTATTGCAACGCTCGCTAGATTTTCCAGAAGACAGTGCGGGTCGTCTGATGCAAACCGAATTTGTAGCCGTGCCGCCTTTTTGGACGGTGGGGCAGACCATCGACCATTTGCGCGAAGCCGAAAATCTGCCCGATGAGTTTCTCGAACTCTATGTCACCGACCCGACGCATACGCCGATTGGGGTGGTGCATTTATCGGAGCTTTTGCGCTCGCAACGCCCCGCCGTGGTGGACGCTTTGCTGCATGATGATTTCACCATCATCGCCTGCGACACCGACCGCGAAGAAGTGGCGCGCTTGTTTGAGCGGTATAATTTGGTCAGCGCGCCTGTGGTCGATGAAGACCAACGCCTGCTTGGGGTCATCACTGCCGATGATGTGTTTGAAGTGATTGCCGACGAGGCAGGCGAAGATATTTTGCGCCTTGGGGGGGTGGGCGATGAGACGGTGACCGATAGCGTGTTGGAAACGGCGCGCGGTCGGGTGTCTTGGTTGTTGTTAAACTTGATGACGGCCGTGGCGGCCAGTCTGGTGATTGGCCTGTTTGATGCCTCCATTGAGCGCATGGTGGCCTTGGCGGTGCTTATGCCGATTGTGGCCTCGATGGGTGGCAATGCGGGCACGCAAACGCTGACCATCACGGTGCGCGGGCTGGCAACGCAGGAACTGATGCCGGTAAACTTGGCGCGTGTGGTCGCTCGTGAATTTGGCGTGGGGCTTTTAAACGGCGTGGTATTTGCGGTCATTGCGGGTAGTTTGGGCGCCTATTGGTTCGACGATATTTTGTTGGGCGGGGTTTTGGCGGCGGCCATGGTGGTCAATCTTGTGGTGGCGGCGCTGGCGGGGATTTTAATTCCGGTTGGGCTCGATAGGGCAGGCATTGATCCGGCGGTGGCGTCGAGCGTGTTTGTGACCACGGTGACGGATGTCATTGGCTTTTTGGTGTTTTTAGGGTTTGCCACGGTAGTTTTGTTTTAAGCCTGCGCCAATTGGGCGCTTGCTTTCGCGGCATAAGTTGGTTGGAATAAGAAGATGATAAAATGGTTTTTCACCACAGGTTTAATGCTGAGTTTGATGCTGGTTTCTGTGCAAGCGGACTGGCGCGAAGGCACAGCTTTGCCCACGGCGGTGCCCAATGCGGTGGCCAGCGAGATGGATGGCAAGCTATTCATCATGAGCGGCAAACTGGGGCAGGGGCTTCGCAGTTTCTTCGAGCAGTATGATATTCGCGCCGATGGCTGGCGCCCGTTAACGCCGCTGCCTGTGGGGTTGTCGCATTTCGCCATGACCTCTGGCACGGGGCGGGTGATTGTTTCGGGCGGGCGCGAAAATAAAAGCGCGCGCTTAAGTGCCGATTTATGGATGTATGCGCCCGACACAGCCGTCTGGTTGAAGCTCGGCAATCTGCCAAGCTCGCGTGCCGACCATGTGAGCGTATTCGATAAGGACCGCGTGTTTCTGCTGGGCGGCATTGGCAAAGATGCAGGCCGCGTGCAGAGCTATCATCTCAGCACGGGCAAATGGTCGAGCTGGAAAAACCCGATGCCGATACCTGTCTCCAATGCGGCTTTCACGCGGCTTGGCGAGGAAGTGATTATCGCGGGCGGCAAAAGCGCTTCGGGGCGTCCGGTCAAAGCGGTGCAGGCGTTCCATTTAAAAACCGGTCAGTGGCGGAAATTGCCAGATTTGCCGATTGCGATTATCGGCGGCGCCTTGGGCGTGGTCCGCGATGGGTTGCATTTCGCAGGCGGCTTTAGCCCCGCCACGGGCAAAGTGATGGCTAGCCACAATCGGTTGGTCGGCAAGCGCTGGCAACGCCAAGCGCCGATGCCGGATGGCGGGCGACATCGGATGGCCTATCATGCGGGCGACGATAGTTTCATCCTCATCGGCGGCGCGGTTGGCGGCGGCTTTTATGCGCTGTTTACCGCATCCGACCGCGTGTCGATTTTCACCCCGTAAATCGCATGAGCGTCAATCTGGTCAAATTATGTGTGGGCGCCGATGACATTTCGGATTTGGTGGTTTGGCAAAACCGTCTGCAAGCGAGTTATGGCAAAGTGTTTCACACCACGCGCATGGTGCCAAAGCGGCAGGGTGATTTGCTGGAGGGCGGCTCGCTGTATTGGGTTATCAAACGCCAAATTCGGGTGCGCCAACAGATTATCGATATCGAAGAATTCGTCGATGACCAAGGCATTCGCCGTTGTCATTTGCATCTCGACCCCGAGCTGGTGCTGACGCGCCTGCAAGCGCGCCGACCGTTTCAGGGCTGGCGCTATTTGACCAGAGAAGATGCGCCCGTAGATGCGCCCAATAATATGGAAGTCGATGAAGATATGCCCGAGGGCTTGCGCCAAGAGCTAACCGATATGGGGCTGCTTTAAACCGCAGGACTATTGTCGAGCAGGCGGGTTTCGCCCAAGCGCGCGACAATCAAAGCGCGGCGCGCTCGGGTGTTGGCATCTGGCACGCCAAGCGTCTCGGCATCGCGGATGCAGGCGTATTCGACTTCGGTGAAACCCGCTTCTAATAAAGCGCGTTTGGCTTCGGCCTCGGCCACCTCTGCACTGGCGCGATGATTGCCCAATTGGTGTAAAATGACGTTGAGTTGGGCGGCGATTTTTCTTTGCTCGGCATCCAAATAGACATTGCGCGACGACATAGCCAGCCCATCGGCTTCGCGCTGAATCGCGCCCGCCATAATTTCGACGGGCAGATTGAGGTCGGCCACCATGCGACGAATGACCATCAATTGCTGGTAATCTTTTTCGCCAAAAATCGCCACATCGGTTTGCGTCTGGGTCAGCAGTTTCAATACAATCAACGCCACGCCGCCAAAGAAATGCGGACGCGTTTCGCTTTCCAACCCAAGCGCAGGGCCCGCCATAGAAATGCCCGTGGTAAAGCCTTGCGGATACATTTCTTGAACCGTGGGGGCAAAAACCGCATCGGCTGGCGTGGTCTCCAGCGCGGCCAAATCGGTGGCCTCTTGGCGCGGATAGGTGGAGAGGTCTTCATGCGCCGCAAATTGCGTCGGATTGACGAAAATAGAGACGATAATTTTATCGGCGTTTTTCGCGATGGCGTCGACCAAAGACAAATGGCCGGCGTGCAAAGCGCCCATCGTCGGCACAAGCCCGACGCGCAGCCCATCGGCTTTCCACGCGGCCACTTGCGCGCGCATATCCTCAAGGGTGCGATGGAGGCCGAGGCGCGACATATTAGGCTCCTGTTTTGAGGTGAAAGCTCATCGGGCGGGTTAATTGCTCATAGCCGATTTGCGATAGGCTGGCGCCGCGTCCGGTGTCGCCAATGCCCGTCCAAGCCAGCCCCGGGTCGAGATAGTCGCAACGGTTCATAAAAAACGTGCCCGTGCGAACTTTCGCGCCAATGGCTTTGGCGGCTTTCGTGTCTTTTGTCCAAACGCTGGTGGTCAGCCCGTAAACACTATCGTTTATTTTCGCGATGGCTTCGGCGTCATCGGCCACCGCCATAATGCCCACCACGGGGCCGAAACTTTCTTCGCGCATAATCTCCATATCGTGAGTGACATGGGTCAGAATTTGCGGCGCCAAATAGGGCGTGGCGGTTTGGCTGGCAACGAAATGGCTTCCTTCGATACACGCGCTGGCGCCTTGCGATAGGGCATCGCTGATTTGCTGGCGCACGCTATCGGCGGCTTGTTGGCGCACCATCGGCCCCAATGTGGTGGCCTCGTCTAAGGGCGAGCCAAGCACATATTCTTTTGTCAGGGCGCACATGCGCTCAACCAGCACATCGTGCACGCTGGCCTCGACATAAATCCGCTCGATGCCGCAACATGATTGGCCACTGTTGAAAAAACTGCCGTCGACCAAAGCCTCGGCGGTGGCATCGAGGTCAGCATCTTGGCGCACATAGGCGGGGTCTTTGCCGCCTAGCTCTAGCCCCAGGCCGATAAATCTGCCTTTGGCAGCCTCGACGATGGCATGGCCGCCAGCAACCGATCCGGTGAAATTAACATGGGCAATGCGTTTGTCCGCAACGACATTTGCTGTGGCGCCATGGTCGAGATGCAGGCAGGCCAGCAAGCCGTCTTGCAAGGCCTGCGGCAAATCCATATCGCGCGCCGCCGTTTGAAAGGCAGCGGCGATACGCTCGCCGCTCAACAGCGTCTGGCCAGAATGTTTCAACACCACGCAATTGCCCGCCATCAGCGCTGGTACAATGGAGTTCACGGCGATGAGATAGGGGTAATTCCAGGCCGCCACCACCAACACCACACCCAGCGGGCGGCGTTCGATATAGCGCTCGAAACCATCTTGCCGGGCGGGGATAATATTTTGCAAAGACGGCTCGGCAATCGCCACCATATGACGCCCGCGTTGTAAAAAGCCGTCCACCTCGCCATCGCCATAGCGCACGGGGCGACCCATTTGCCACGCCAGTTCCAAAGCAATTTCACTGCGCTGCTGGTCGATGATATCGAGCGCGCGCAAGACCAACTCGGCGCGGGTTTTCAGCGCCACATCTTGCCAAAGCGTCTGCGCGTTGGTGGCTTGGGTCAGGGCATGCTCCACGAAGGCGGCATCGCTGAGCGCGCGCGTGGCATAAAGAGAGCCATCAATCGGGCTGATAATCTCGACGTTGTTTTGGCTCATGGGGTGTCGCTGCCCTTAGTGTCATCGACCAAATAAGCGGCGGAAATCCCGCCATCGACGCGCATAATGCTGCCCGTCTGCCAGCCTGCGCCATCGGATAATAAAAAGCATACGCTGGCGGCAATTTCTTCTGGCCGTCCCAAACGCCCCATCGGAATATGCTGGCGCCGTGTCGCCCATTTTTCGGGCGTATCAAAATAGCGTGCCGTGCGCTCGGTCAAAACCGGCCCGGGCGCCACGCAATTGGCGCGAATATTATCGCGCGCATGGGCGATGGCAATCTCGCGGGTCATCGCCTCTAGCGCGCCTTTGCTGGTGGTATAGGCAATTTGCGCGGTGGCCGAAGCGCTATGCGCAACCACCGAGCTGAGGGTCACCAGCGAGCCGCTTTGCTGTTTGATGAGATGGGGCAGCGCGTGCTTATAAACCAAAAAGGCGCCGGTAACATTCACGTCGAGCGTGGCTTGCCAGCTATCTAGCGGCGTCTCGACGGGGGTTGTATCTTCGTCGGCCAGCATGGCGGCATTATTCACCACGCCGTCCAAGCCGCCCAAAGCCGCAACGGCGCTTTCGACCATAGCGGCGACAGCATCGCCATCGCGCAAATTGGCGTGGGCGCAGGACACGTTTTCGGCTGGCATGGGCAGGGCGTCTTTGGCGGCTTGCGCCAAGTCAGCTGTGCGCTCGCATAGCGCGAGGCTGGCGCCTTGGGCTTGCGCCAAAGCGGCAATGGCACGACCTAAGCCGCCATTGGCGCCAGTCACTAAAATTTTTTTGCCAGTTAGCGGCATGGGGCAGCCTCAAAGCTAAAATTACGCGCAAACCCGATGGAACCCTATCGGAACTTGCAGTCAGGTTTCGGAATCGGGTTTATACTCAAATGAATGCAAAATGAAGGAAAAATTTTGTCAAACGCGATACCTCAGTCCCCAAGCATAGCTTCCTCGGCGGCAAATGTCGCGCCGCATGTGATTGTTTTGGGCAATGAAAAGGGCGGGGCGGGCAAAACCACGGTCGCCATGCATGTCGTCGCAGCTTTGCTGGAGGCGGGCAAATCGGTCGGCACGCTTGATTTGGATGTGCGGCAAAAATCGTTCAGCCGCTATATGGCCAATCGGCAAATCTGGGTCGGGCGGCGCGATATGCAAATGCCCGAACATATCGCCTTAGAGGCCGGCAGCCATAATAATCTCGATGCCCGCCAGCAAGAAGAGAGCGAAAACTTCGTGCGAGCGCTTGGCCATTTGCGCGCCCAACATGATTTCGTCGTCATCGATTGCCCCGGCTCGGATAGCTATTTGTCGCGTCTCGGCCATGCTTCGGCCGATACGCTGATTACGCCGATGAACGAGAGCTTCGTCGATGTCGACCTTTTGGCCACGCTCGACCCCAACACGCTGGAAGTCGCGGGCCCGAGTATTTATGCCGAGATGGTTTGGTCGTGTCGGCAAGCGCGCGTGCAGGCCAATGGCGCGACGATTGATTGGGTGGTCTTGCGAAATCGCACCAGCCATATTCATGCGAAAAATAGAAAGCGCGTGGAAACCACATTGGAGGCGCTGGCCAGCCGTTTGGCGTTTCGCCAAATCGAGGGGCTATCGGAGCGCGTGGTGTTCCGCGAAATGTTCCCTGCCGGTCTTACTTTGCTGGATCTCACTTCCGAAGAAGCCAACGCCAGTCTGACCATGAGCCATGTGGCGGCGCGCGCCGAAGTGAAAGCTTTGCTCAAGGCTCTCCATCTGCCCGGCCTGTCTCACGAGCGAGACGCCTAATGGGCTATTTGCTGCTTGGCGCGCTGGCGGTTCTGGCGCTTTTGCTGGTCTCGCGTGGGCTTTCCAATCTGTCGCGCCGCGCCATGAAACGATTGGCTTTGGCGGTCTTATGCCTCGGGGCGGCCACGGCGCTGGTGTTATTTGTGGTGTCGGGACGTTTCGCTTTGGCCGCGCCTGCGGGCGCTTTGGCGCTATGGGGGATGCGGGCATATTTATTGGCGCGCCAAATCCGTGCCAAGTCGGCTGGCCCAGAAAAACCCGCCGCAAGCCAAGCCATGGATAGGGCGCAAGCTTTGGAAGTTTTGGGTTTGGAGCCCGAGGCCTCGAAAGCCGATATTGAAGCCGCCTATAAAACGTTGATTGTGAAAAACCATCCCGACCAAGGCGGCACCGATTGGCTGGCCACGCAATTAAACGAAGCGCGACGCATTCTGCTCGACGATTAAGGGGCGATAGGCAAGCAGCTCGGCGTGACCTCCAAAAGACTGCGGCACAGATGAAACGCTTGCGGCTCGGATAGATTAGCAAAGCGGGCGCGATACATCGGCTTGCCATTTCTTTCAATCTGTTCGGTCAGGCCTTCCGAGTTTTCGAGCTGCGCCCCCAAGACGCGGCGGATGCGTTGCAATTGGCTAGAGGCATGCACGGATGCCGAGAAAGCACCGACTTGAATTTTCCAATCGCGCGGCAAATCGGCCAGCACCAGCCCTTGCGTTGGCTTGGCCAAATCTTGCGCTGACGTGCCAAGCCAAAGGGCGGCTTGGTGCAGTTTCTTCGAATTGGGTTTGGTTTTGGCGACATAAGTCTGCGCGCGCGGCAGGCTTCGGTCGGCCAAGGAGATGGCGTGGCGGTCGCGCGACTCGGCGGAATTGCCGCCCATAATAACTAGGATAATCCGCTTATTGTCGCGCTGCACGGCGGTGGCGATATTATAGCCCGAGGCGCGAATATACCCAGTCTTCATGCCAATGGCGCCCGCGAGGCGGCGCAACACACGATTATGGCTGCGGTATTGTTTCTCCTCAAAGTTGAAGCTTGTGGTCTGCCATAGGTTTTCGAATTGGGGAAAACGAGAAAGCAAAGCTTGCGCCAATTTAGCCATATCGCGCGCGGTGCTTTGCTGGCGCCAATGATAGAGGCCAGAGGCATTGGTAAAACTCGTGTCATAAAGGCCCAGCTCGCGCGCTGTTTTCGACATGCGGCGGGCGAATTTGCTTTCCGAGCCAGATATATGTTCGGCGATGGCCATGGCGACATCATTGGCCGATTTCACCAAGAGCGCTTTCATGGCCACATCGGCGGGGATGGATTTTCCGGCTCGAAGCCCCAGTCGACTGGCGGGTTGGCGGGCGGCTTGGCGGGAAATATAAATCGGCGTTTTCGGCGTTAAACGCCCGGCTTCTATCTCTTCGAACATAATATACAGGCTCATCAGCTTGGTCAGGCTGGCGGGATATCGGCTTTGCGAGGCACGATATTGCTGCAATGTGCGCCCGCTTGTCGCGTCTATCACGATGGAAGAGAACGGCGCAGCCAGAGATGCAGAAGGGAAAGCCCATGTAAAACATAGGGTTACAATACATAGGGTTAAAAACTTACGACGCACGGAATCACTCCTCAAGCCAACATAATAGCAAGTTGCCCTTGTGTTGGGAATGAAGCACCCTATCTCATAACAAGAGACGCATGGG
>JAQWIP010000056.1 GCA_029248825.1 Alphaproteobacteria bacterium
CGTCTTATTGCCGTCTACTCTAGCGTCCATCTTGATACCTCACTTAGCGAGAAATACGTCCCACAATACGTCAGGCACCCAGACTGCCTAAATTACATTTACTCTAACAGCTCAGACTTAAATGAACTTATGCCATGCCCAGCTGCCAGCGTATTACCTTAATTTTGCACATTGTTTTGCAAGAAAGCAAAGTCTCTTTGCAAAAGCCGCACAAACCTTGCCGTTAGATAGCCAAAATGGCTGCATCAAACAAGGCAAACTTGAGCCAGAGAACCGCAGAATCTACTTTTTGCCCGCTAAATTCCGCCTCATTGATAATGTAAATAAGCTTTATCCCGCCGATTTCCAGTGTTTTGGGATTATTTAATTGGCCTTGCGGCTCAACCTGCAGATGAATTATGGTGCGCGCATGGAAACACAGCTCTATCTGCACAATACGTTGGCGCGCGAAAAGCAAGTCTTTACGCCGCAAGACCCCTCGCGGGTGACGCTTTACGTGTGCGGCCCCACGGTTTATGGGCCCTGTCACATTGGTAATTTTCGCCCCGCCGTGGTGTTTGATGTTTTGGTGCGGGTGCTGCGGGCGCTTTATCCGCAGGTAGTTTACGCCCGCAATATTACCGATGTGGATGATAAAATTAACGCCAAAGCGCTCGACGAAGGGGTGGATATTTCGCATATCACCGAGCGCTATCACGCCAAATATTTAGCCGATATGCAGGTGCTAAGCGTGTTGCCGCCCGATATAGAACCTTTTGCCACAAAGCATATCGAAGACATGCAGGCGATGATTGCGCAGCTCATCGACAAGGGTCATGCCTATGTCGAACAGGGGCATGTGTTGTTTGATGTCACGCAAGATGGCGACTATGGCCAGCTGTCGGGTCGTTCGCGCGAGGATATGTTGGCGGGCGCGCGCGTCGAAGTGGCGCCTTATAAAAAAGATGCTGGCGATTTTGTTTTGTGGAAACCCTCCACGCCCGAGCAACCCGGTTGGGACAGTATTTGGGGGCGTGGCCGTCCGGGTTGGCATATTGAATGCTCGGCGATGATTGAAAAACATCTTGGCCACACGATTGATATTCATGGCGGCGGCGCAGATTTGCAATTTCCCCACCATGAAAACGAAGCGGCGCAGAGCCGTTGTTCGCATGGTGCGCCGCTGGCTCATTATTGGCTGCACAATGGCATGTTGAATATTTCGGGCGAAAAAATGTCGAAATCTATCGGCAATATTAAGGTGATGGACGAGCTGCTGGAAGACGCGCCTGGCGAGGCCATCCGCTTGGGGCTATTGCAGGGGCATTATCGTCAGCGGCTCGATTTCAGCGATGCGCTATTGGCGCAATCGGTGAAAAACCTCGACCGCCTCTATGGCGTGTTGCGCGACACGAGCGATATCGAAGCCGCGCCCGCGCCCGCGCCAGACGGATTTCTAACCGCGCTTTGCGACGATTTAAATACCCCCAAAGCGCTGGCCGAATTATTCGCCTTGAGCAAAAACATCCGCTCGCCCGAGGAAAAAGGCGCGTTTCTCTCGGCCGCCAATCTCATGGGGCTGTTGCAACAAGCGCCCGAAGATTGGTTCGCCGCCCAAACCGCAGACAGCGAGGTCGACGCGGTGGCAGTGCAGGCATGGATTGAAAAACGCGCCGTGGCGCGCGCCGAAAAAGATTTCGCCGCCGCCGATGCCGCCCGCGATGCTTTGACGGCCATGGGCGTGGTGATTGAAGACACGCCAGACGGCACAATCTGGAAGCTCGCAAAATGATGTGCCAGCGCCTATCTTAAGACCATGATGAACGATCTTTACAATCAGCGGATTTTAAAACTAGCGGCGGATATTGCCCATATCGGCAACCTGGCAGAGGACGCCGCGCGCCCCATCGCCAAGGCCGATGCGGTGTCGCGCCTGTGCGGCTCGAAAGTGCATGTCGAATTAGCCATGGGCGAGGACGGCACGGTCGCGGCTTTTGCGCATCAGCTCGAGGCCTGCGCTTTGGGCCAAGCGGCCAGCTCGGTGATGGCGCGCGAGATTATCGGCACGCGGCCAGACGAATTGCGCGCCCTCGGCGCGACGATGCGCGCCATGCTGAAACAAGACGGCACGCCGCCGACGGGGCGCTGGGCAGATTTGGAAGTTTTAGAACCTGTGCGCGAGTTTAAAAACCGCCATGCCTCGACCCTGCTGACCTTTGATGCGGTAGAAAACTGTCTGGCGCAATTGGGGGTTTAAAGCCCGAGCAGGGTGATTTTTATCTCTTGGGATTTGCCGACTTCGATATTTTCTGCGAGGCGCACAGATTTTTTCACCGGCAAAAGATAGCTCTGGCGTTGCTTGCTGGGAAACATAGAGGTCTTCCATTGGCTGTCGCCAATTTGCGCATTTACTTTCAAAGATTTAAAGCCGCGTTGCACATGGGTGGTGAAATAGCGCGCGTGATCGCTCACTTCCTTGGGCAGCGTTACGAAGAACCAATCGGTTTTTTTGCCCGACCAAACCCATACTTCGCCGCTGAATTTATATTCAAGCGTGTCCATTTATGAAAAATAGCTTAGCCATAAGCAGTGCATATGTAAGCCCAAAAACGCCGGCATAAACTTTCCAATCCAGCGATAAGAGCGGCGGCCAGAGCTTGGCCAAAAGCAGCGCAAAGGCGAAGACGCAAATCTTGAGACAAGCGATATCCCAGAGCCCCAAGCGCGCCAGACGCGTTTCTAACCCTTTTTTAAACTTCATTGGATAGCCTTTCTTTGTTTCGAAGCAGCAAGACGATGCGCTAGGATAGGCCAATGATACGATTAACCCTCCGTTTTGTGGCGCTTTTGCCTGTGCATATATATCGCCTGTTTATCTCGCCCTTGCTGGGGCCGAGGTGTCGGTTTCAGCCGACCTGTTCGGAATATGCGCTGCATGCGGTGAATGCGCATGGCGTATGGACGGGCGGCTGGTTGGCGGCCAAGCGTTTGGGCAAATGCCATCCGTTTCATAAAATGCATGCTGGCCACGGTTTTGACCCCGTGCCACTTGAGGTTTGCGCGCCACCTTGGTATGCACCATGGAGAGTTTCCTCGGCGCCGCGTGCCGAAAATGACGCCGAAGCCTAGGCGAGATAACGAGAAGTTGGAATTATGATTACATTGACCCTGCCAGATGGCGCGACCCGCGAATTTGACGCGCCCCTAGATGGGCTTGCTTTTGCCACCAGCATTTCGAAATCTCTGGCGAAAAAAGCGCTCGCTTTGAAGTTGAACGGCGAAGTGGTGGATTTGGCCACGCGGATTGACGCCGATGCCGAAATTTCTGTCATCACGGCGGCCGATGCCGATGGCGTCGATTTATTGCGCCATGATTGCGCCCATGTTTTGGCCGAGGCCGTGCAAGAGCTGTTCCCCGAAACCCAAGTGACCATTGGGCCAGTGATTAAAGACGGGTTTTATTATGACTTCGCGCGCGAGACGCCGTTTAGCCTCGACGACCTAGAGGCCATCGAGCAACGCATGCGCGATATCGTTGACCGCAACGAAGAGATTATCCGCGAAGTTTGGAACCGCGACGAAGCGGTGGCGCATTTCACCGAGATTGGCGAAGTCTATAAGGCCGAGATTATCGCCTCTATTCCGGGCGACCAGCCGATTACGATTTACCGCCAAGGCGCTTGGAAAGATTTGTGCCGTGGGCCGCATTTGCCGTCGACGGGCAAGCTGGGCAAGGCGTTTAAACTGACCAAATTAGCTGGCGCCTATTGGCGCGGCGATAGCAATAATGAAATGCTGCAACGCATTTACGGCACCTGCTGGGGGCATGAAAAAGATTTAAAAGCCTATTTGCACATGGTGGAAGAAGCCGAAAAACGCGATCATCGCAAAATTGGCCGCGAGATGGACTTGTTCCATTTCCAAGAAGAAGCGCAAGGCAGCGTGTTTTGGCACGCCAAGGGCTATACGATTTGGCAGCAGCTCGAGCAGTATATTCGCCGCCGCTTGAATGCCAATGACTATGAAGAAGTGAAAACGCCACAGCTTTTGGACAAACGCTTCTGGGAGCAATCGGGTCACTGGGATAAATTCCGCGAGAATATGTTCGTCGTGCCAGATGAAGTGCCATCGACGGATGAAGAGACCGCTGTTATTTCTGGCGATGCTGACTTGATGGCTATCAAACCGATGAATTGCCCCGCCCATGTGCAGATTTTCAAACAGGGCATTAAGTCTTATCGCGACCTGCCTATTCGGATGGCGGAGTTTGGCTGTTGCCACCGCAATGAACCGCATGGTGCTTTGCACGGGTTGATGCGAGTTCGTCAAATGACCCAAGATGACGCGCATATTTTTTGCCGCGAAGACCAAATCATTTCCGAAGCCGTCGATTTTTGCGGACTGGTAACCCAAGTTTATGACGACCTCGGCTTTGCCGATGTGTCGGTCAAAATTGCGCTGCGCCCTGAAGTTCGCGCGGGCGAAGATGAGGCTTGGGACAGAGCTGAACAAGGCTTGCGCGATGCGCTAACCGAGGCGGGTTTGGAATGGGAAGAGCTGCCAGGCGAGGGCGCTTTCTACGGACCGAAAATTGAATATCATTTGCATGATGCCATTGGGCGGACATGGCAATGCGCCACTTTGCAGCTCGACTTTGTGCTACCCGAGCGTTTGGACGCCGCCTATATTGGCGAAGATGGCGAGAAACATCGCCCGGTTATGTTGCACCGTGCGGTATTGGGGTCGATAGAGCGTTTCCTCGGCATTCTCATCGAGAGCTATGCCGGCAAACTGCCGCTTTGGTTGGCGCCTGAGCAGGTGGTTGTCTGCCCGATTACCACCGATGCGGATGGCTATGCGCAAGAGGTTGTGGCGCAATTGACCGCCCAAGGCTTGCGCGCGCGTGCCGATACGCGCAACGAAAAAATTAACTATAAAGTGCGCGAGCATTCGGTCGCGAAAGTTCCGGTCATTCTGGCTGTCGGCATGCGCGAGGCGGAAGGCAAAACCGTTTCTATGCGTCGTCTCGGCTCGAAAGACCAGACGGTTTTGGGCTTACAAGAAGCGGCCGAAGCCTTGACTTTGGAAGCCACGCCGCCCGATTTGCGCCGCTAGAATTTTTGTTGAAATTCCAGAGTCCACTGCTGACCAGTTAAAAATCTGGTGAGCGGTTGTTGGCTATTGTTCACCCGCGAATGACCGCGTCCAAGGGTGATTTCAAAATCGGCCAACTGCGGTTTCCACGTCAGCCGCGTGCTGTGTTTGAGCGATAGATAGCCCGTGGTCTCATTTTCAAACTGCTCGGCTTGCGAGCCAATTTGCCAATCGCCCCGCAGAATAGAAAATCGATACTGCCCGTTCACATGGGACTCGCGAGACAGACGGGTTTGGCTAAATTCCACCTCTTGCAAAACCGACACACGCCCCAGCGTTATTTTATCGGCTAGGGAAATTCCGACATGATACCCACTTTGATGGCGGGGACTGCTTTGCCAATCTAGCTCACCCCGCAGGCTGGCAATTTTCTCGCGCTGCCAGTCGAGCTTGGGAAAGAGCGTTTCAAGAGCAAAGAAAACAAAGGGCGGCAATAATCCAGTGGCCAATTTGGGCGCGTCGACTTGCAATGCCAATTGACCGTTTTGGCTCTGGTTTTGGCGCCCCGTCTCACGGGTTTTCTGCTCGGTCAGTTTGGCCAAAATCGTGATGCGCGGGTTCAGGCCATGTTCAAGCAAGAGGCCTTGATAGGTCTCGCGAAGCGTGTCATCGCCCTCGGGCGCTAGCGGATAGTGCAGCGGTTGTTTGCGCTCGCCATATTGCAGGGTCGCTTTGCTGTCGCCTTCTGGCACCATCCAAGCCCCTGCCCAAGCCGGGGAGGCGAGACAAGAAGCCAGCAGATAAAAAACCACAACGCGCATGAGCCAACCTTTGGGTTGTTATTGTTCTTAAGAGCGCTAATTGACTTTGCAACAAGGCAGGGATAAGCCAGAGCGAGTAAGCTTGATGGGACAAGATAATGGTTGAGAATTCAACGCTAGAGTTTTTGAAAACCCGCCGCTCGGTGCTGGCTCGCAATATGGAGGAGCCTGGCCCCTCGGCCGATGTGTTGCGCGAAATCTTAACCGCGGCAACGCGGGTGCCCGACCATGGCAAATTGGCGCCTTGGCGTTTGGTGGTTCTGCAAGAGGAAGCGCGCGCCACTTTGGGCAAAATTGCTGCCGACGCTTTGGCGGGGCAGGCGGTAGATAAATCGGTCGATGCTTATGCCAGTTCGGCGGCGCAATTTTTACGCGCGCCTTGCGTGATTGCTGTTTTGGCTTGTCCGAAAGCGCATCCTAAAATTCCGCGCAGCGAGATGATTTTATCGGCGGGCGCTGTGTGCATGACCTTGCTGACGGCGGCGCAATCTTTGGGATTTGCCGCGCAATGGTTGACCGGAGATGTGGCCTATGAGTCAGCGGTCTTGCAATGCCTAGGCGGCCATGCGGGCGATGAAATCGCGGGCTTTATTTATATCGGCACGCCCACGCAAGCGCCCAGCGAGCGCGCACGGCCTGCGCTAGACGATGTCGTACAATTTGGCCTCGCGCCATGAGCGCCCTCTGGCCTCGCGCCACAAGCGCTCTCTGGCAAGACGTAAAAACCCTGATGACACTGGCTTGGCCCGTGGTTATTTCGCGCGTTGGCATTCTGACTTTGGGCGTCACCGATACGGTGGTGGTCGGCCATTATGCCGCCGAGCATTTGGCCTATCTGGGCATTGGCATGGTGCCGAGCAATATTTTCATTTTGATTATGATTGGCCTTCTCATGGGCACCTCGGTTTTAGTGTCGAATAAATTCGGCGCCAAGCAATATAGCGAGACGGGCAAAGTCTGGTGGCACGCGATGCCTTGGGGGCTGGCCATTGGGTTGGTCGGCATGGTGTTTTGCTTTTTCGGCGAGCCATTATTGCTGCTATCGGGGCAAACGCCAGAGTTGGCCGCTGCGGGCGGGCGCATTTCGATGATTGCCGGTCTAAGCCTGCCGTTCGCTGCGGTGCATATGTCGACGGGGTTTTTCCTCGAAGGCATTCGCAATCCGCGCCCCGGTATGGTGATTATGATTGTCGCCAATATTGTGAATATTTTTGCCAATTATATTTTTGTGTTTGGCGTCTTTGGGTTTCCCGAGCTGGGCGCAGAAGGCTCGATTTGGGCGACGCTTGTGGTGCGCTTTTTGCAAGTCGTGGCGATTTTATCTTACGTCTGGTTTTTTCTCGACCATGAAAAATATGGCCTGCGCAAACCCAAAATCACTTGGGCGGGCGGGCGCGAAATGCGCGCCATTGGCTATGCGTCCGGCATTTCCATGGGCATTGAAAACACCGCCTTTAACGTGATTATTTTGTTCGCGGGCTTCCTCGGCACCATGGTCGTGGCGGCGCATATTATTATGATCAATGTGTTCGCTTTGTTTTTCATGATGGGGCTAGGCTTCGGCGTGGCCACGGCGGTCAGCGTTGGCAATGCCTATGGCGCGGGCGATATGGCGGCGGTGAAACGTTGGGCCTGGTTGGGCTTGAGCGTGCAAAGCCTGATTATGCTGTTTGCGGGCATTTTCATGTGGGCGAGTGCGCCACAATTGGCCGCGTTTTTCACCACCGATGCGGCGGTGGTAAAATTAGCGGCGGCGCTGATTGCTCTGGTTTCCATCGGCACGGTTTTCGATACGGGTCAGTCTTTATTGTCGATGTCTTTGCGGGCGCGCGGCGACACATGGGTGCCGACCTTCATCCATTTATTGTCTTACGGCGTGATTATGATACCGCTCACCTATGCGCTCATTTTTCCGCTGGGACGCGGCGCCTTAGGGCTGGCAGATGGCATTGTGCTGGGCGCTTTCGTGCCGTTTGCTTTGGTCATTTGGCGTTATCGCTGGCTGGATAAACAGCCCCAAGCCCAAG
>JAQWIP010000052.1 GCA_029248825.1 Alphaproteobacteria bacterium
GTTAGACCTGTGGCCTAACACAAAATGCCAAGTGGAACCAAAGGATAATCTTTTGGTTCTATGCGGGGGCTTTGACCCGAACTTGGCTATTGCGGGCGCGCGCGACATGCGGCCGGAAAGTTTTGGCAAAAGCATTGACCGTTTTTTTTCATTTTGGGCGTCGGCACATATAGCTCGGAGCGGCCGATGCGCTGATTGGGCTCAATATAGCCAAGCTCTTCAAAACGCTGCAAAGAGGCGCGCACCATGCCGTAAGCGCGACCCGCAATCTCTACGATGTTTTTGGTCACGGTAGCTCGGCTTCGGGCGAGCCTCATTTTGCCGGCAAACTTTTGGATGCGCGCAAACGATTGGATGCCGCTTTGGCCTATGTCGGCCCCGGGCTGGCCGATGTCGCCATTGCGATTTGTTGTGCGGAAGTGGGCTTAGAAGATTACGAGCGCGGGTTTGAATTGCCCAAACGCTCGGGCAAATTAATGCTGAAAATGGCGCTCATGCGCTTGTCGGTACATTATGGGCTTCAGTCGACCGCCGCCACCGCATCGTTTCGGATGCGCTGAACCATGGCGTAAAACCCGTTCGAGCGTTGCGGTGTTAAATGCTCGCTCAAGCCGAGTTGAGAAAAAGCGCTTTCGGCGTCAAAAGTGGCAATCTCGGCGCGGGTTTTGCCCTTATATAAATCCAGCAAAATGGCCACCAGACCGCGCACAATATGGGCGTCGCTATCGCCGCGAAACGCCAGCGTGTCGCCTTGCGCTTCGGTGACCAACCAAACTTGGCTGACACAGCCCGGCACTTTATTGGTGTCATCATGTTCGGCATCGGTCAGCGGCGCCAAGCCATTGCCGAGCTCGATGATGAAACGATAGCGCTCTTCCCAATCGTCAAATAGGGCGAAATCTTCGAGGAGCGTTTCTAGCGACATAATAATTCCTTTGGACAGCGAAGTGTCTCAAAATTAAGCCGAGCTAGGGGCGAAAGCAAGTGTGTAAAGAAGCCGCGCAATCATGGTAGCATCAGCCTTATGTTTATTCGTCTGAAGTCTGAGCTTTATGTGCAAGCCTTGGTGCGCCAAGTGCAGGGCGCTTTGGCCGCCGTCTATGTGGCCAAGCGCGGCGACACCGATGCGGGGGTGATTTTTATCCGCGTCAATCGGCTGGACGGCACCGGCGGTGTGTTGTCTTTATTTACCAATCTAGATGGCGAGCGTTTGGCGCGTGTGGTTTTGCCGCCCGCCACGCCAGAGCCAGATATTGATGCGCGCCTCGCGCGAGAAATGGCGCGCGATCCTGATATTTGGGTGATAGATATAGAGGACGCTCAAGGACGACATTTTTTGGAAGAGAAAATAGACGGCGATTGGTCTTAAGGAAGAGGTGCAAACATGCAGGAATTTAACGCTTTGGTGCGCGAGGTTTGGAGCTCTGGCTCTTTTGGGTTGAGTGTTTCACAAATCCTTATCGCGCTAAGTATCTTTTTGTTTTTTGCCTTCTTGCGCGGACTGTTCGCGCGCTTCGTGCTGAACGCTTTGGAGCGCCTGACCAAGCGCACCCAAACCGAGATCGACGATATGTTGCGCGAGGCGGTGGAGCGGCCGATTAAATTCTTCTTTCTTATTCTGGGCGTGTTCTTCGCGCTAGAGGCTTTGCCGCTGACCGGGCTTCCCGCCGAGCTGGCCGACCGTGTGATGCGCTCGCTGATTGCCATTGGTATTTTTTGGACGTTCTATGCCGCCATCACTCCGGCGCATATGGCGCTGAAACAAATTGAAGATATTCTCTCGCCGGAGATTATCGGTTGGCTGATGACCCTCGTGCGATGGGGTGTTGGGCTGACGGGCGGCGCCACGGTGCTGCAAATCTGGGGCATTCAAATTGGCCCCATCGTGGCGGGCTTTGGTCTGTTCGGCGTGGCCGTGGCTTTGGGCGCGCAAGATTTATTTAAAAACTTGCTCGGCGGGGTTTCTATTCTGGTGGAACGCCGGTTTCAAATCGGAGACCGCATTGAGGTAACGGGTGTTGTTGAAGGGGTGATTGAGCAAATCGGCTTTCGCTCTACCCGCGTGCGCCGTTTCGACCGCGTGCCTGTGGTGGTGCCGAATAATACGTTCTCCGACCATGCGCTGATTAATTATTCGAATATGACGCAACGCCGCGTGAAATGGACTATTGGTCTGGAGTATCGCAGCACCGCCGAGCAGCTGGAGCAAGTGCGGGCTGGCGTCGAACAATGGCTCATCGACGACGCGCGATTTGTGACGGGCGATGAAAATATCTCCTGCGTGGTGCGCATCGAAGGCTTTAACGATAGCGCCATCGATATGATGATTTATTGCTTCACCGGCTCGACCGACTGGCTGGAGTGGCTGGATGCCAAACAAGCCTTGCTATTTGCGATTAAGAAAATCGTCGAAGATGCAGGCACAGGGTTTGCTTTCCCAAGCCGCTCGATTTATCTCGAGACGCCAAGCGCCGAGACGACAAGCCTCTAGAGGCTACTTATCTACTTATGCCGCTGCCAAAGCGCACCGCGTTGGTCGTCGGCGGCGGGCTGATAGGCGTCGGATAATTCGCTCATCGCCTCGGTAAAGGTCTCGAGGCGAACCGTGGGCGCCAGCTCAAAGGCGTTGATGCCGCAACGGCGCATCATGGCCCATTGGTCATGCAAAACTTCGCCAGAGGCGCGTATCTCGCCGTCAAAATTAAACTGCTCGCGCAACACCCGCGCCGCCGAAAAGCCGCGCCCATTGCGGTAGGTCGGAAAGGCGATGGAAACCAGCGATAGCATATCGAGATAAGGTTCTAGCTCATGCACATCTTCGCCCAATTGGGTTTTGCCATTGCCATCGGCCAAAAGCTGCACACCTAATTTGGCGTTGCGGGCGCGCAAGACATCGGCTTCCGCCTTCAGGCGCGATAGCGAAATAATCGTCGGCGCTTCGCTCAAGGCGGTTTCCTCGTCGCTGTAAATCCATTCGTCTTGGCACAGCGCGCCCTCTCTTATCAGCTGGTATTTATTCGGCATAGAGGCGCTCCTTAAATGGGTCTAGTCCGACGCGGCGATACGTGTCGATAAAGCGTTCGCCGCCCTCGCGCACATCCGTATAGGTCGTCACCACGGTTTCAATCGCATCGACGATGGTTTCCTCGGTAAAGGCGCGGCCAGTTATTTTGCCGATACTGGCGTTCTCATCAGCGGAACCGCCGAGCGAGATTTGATAAAATTCCGTGCCTTTTTTGTCGACACCCAAAATGCCGATATGGCCGACATGGTGGTGACCGCAGGCATTGATGCAGCCAGAGATTTTAATCTTCAGCTCGCCGATGTCATATTGGCGGTCGAGGTCGGCAAAGCGTTCGGAGATTTCTTGTGCCAAAGGAATGGAGCGCGCATTGGCAAGATTGCAATAATCCAATCCCGGGCAGGCAATCGTATCGGAAATTAACCCGAGGTTGGCCGTGGCTAAATCGTGCGCGTGAAGCGCGTCATAAACGGTTTTCAAATCATGCAAACGAATATGCGGCAGCACCAAGTTTTGCTCATGGGTTACGCGTATCTCATCGAAACTATAGCGCTCGGCCAAATCGGCCACGGCTTCCATTTGCACATCGCTCGCATCGCCTGGCACGCCGCCGATGGGTTTGAGCGAAATATTGACGATGGCATATCCGTCTTGTTTATGCGCCACGACATTGGCGCGCACCCAACGCGCGAAATCGGCGTCACGGGTTTTGGCGGCCTCTAGCACATCGCTGCTGGCGGGAAGGGTTTCAAATTCTGGGCTGGCGAAATAAGCGCTGATGCGGTCAATTTCGGCTGGCGGCACGGCCAGCATTTGCGAGGCATCAATCTTGGCGAATTCCGCTTCGATGAGGCGACGCATTTCCACTTCGCCGGTCTCGTGAACCATAATTTTAATCCGCGCTTTATAGCTATTGTCGCGCCGACCCAGCATATTATAGACACGCATCACGGCTTCTAAATAGGCGAGCAATTGCGCTTTTGGCACGAAGTCGGCCATTTTTTTAGCGATCAAAGGCGTGCGACCTTGGCCGCCGCCGACATGAATTTCATAGCCGACATCTCCCAGCTCATTTTGCTTAATCACAATGCCAATGTCGTGCAGCTTAATGGCAGCGCGGTCATTATCATGTCCGGTGACGGCAATTTTAAACTTGCGCGGCAGGTAGGTGAACTCGGGATGGAAGGTCGACCATTGGCGAATAATCTCGGAGATAATCCGTGGGTCTTCTACTTCGCCATCGATGGCCGCCGCATATTGGTCGGAGGTGACATTGCGAATGCAATTGCCCGAGGTTTGAATGGCGTGCATCTCGACAGTGGCCAGCTCTTCTAACAGGTCTGGAATTTTATTGAGCGCAGGCCAGTTGAATTGAATGTTCTGGCGCGTGGTGAAATGGCCGTAGCCACGGTCGTATTTGCGCGCGATATGCGCCTGCATCCGCAATTGTTTCGACGACAATGTGCCATAAGGAATGGCCACCCGAAGCATATAGGCGTGCAATTGCAAATAGACGCCGTTCATCAAGCGCAAGGGCTTGAAGGCATCTTCGCTCAGCTCGCCAGAGACGCGCCGCTCCACTTGCCCGCGAAACTGCTTTACGCGCTCGCCAACCAATTGATGATCAAATTCGTCATAACGATACATGCTCTAGCTCTCCCGCTTGGCATCGGCTTGTTTGCCCAAATCCAGGCGCACGGTTGGGCCGGCGGCGCGAATAATCTCGCGCACACTGGCAGGCTTAAAGTGACTGGCGTCTTGCAGCACTTCAAACAAATATGGCTCTAGCACATGCAACTCAAAATCGGCGGGCAGGGCGCGTGCCAAAAGCGCGTCGCCAGCCTCGGGGCCATCGGTGATGTCGGCGGCGGCGAAAGTCTCGGCCCACTGGTTGTCGGGGGTCAAATAAACCACCTCGCCATCGCTAAGCCGATTGGCGGTGACGGCCTGAAAACGGGCGCCTTTGGAGCTATGTTGTGCCATGAAACAATCCTTAAAAAACTCGTGCGGATAATGCATATTTTAACATTATCCGTCAACTTGATGTAGATTAATTTAATCTACAAAAAATTGCTGTAATTACGGTGGCTTATCCCGATTTGGCGAAGCTATCGTGCCAGCGCCGCAAGACCAGCCATTCCAGCAGGGTGAGAGCGTAAAACAAAGCAATGCCCAGTGCCGATAATAGCGCCAAAGCGGCAAAGAGGCTGGCGATTTCCAGCCGATTGCCCGCCTCGATAATGCGCCAAGCCAGCCCCGTGCTGGCGCCAGAGCCAGCCACAAATTCAGCCACGACCGCGCCGATGAGCGCCAGACCGCCAGAGATTTTCGTCCCCGTCAACATGGCAGGCAGAGCGGCAGGTAGCTCGAGATAATAGAGCCGCTGCCACCAGCTGGCGCCGGCCAGTGTCATCACATCGTGCAATTGCGGCTCGGTGCTGCGCAAGCCCTGCACGGCATTGGTCAACATCGGGAAGAAAGCGACAATCCAAGCAATGATTACCAGCGCGCGGTCAACATGGTCGAAGCCAACCCAGATGAGGATAAGCGGCGCAATGGCCACCACGGGGGTGACTTGCAAGGTGACGACATAAGGGTAAAGCGCCAGTTCAATCAGCCGCGCGCGCGTAAAGATAATCGCCAAAGCCAGACCGCTGACCACGGCCCAGAAAAACGCCAGAACGGTGATTCGCAAAGTCACCCATAGCGACCCCATCAGCGTGGCGAAATTATCGACCAGCGCAGTGCCAATGGCAGACGGCGGTGGTAGCACGAAAATCGGCAATTGGGTGAGGTGGACGCAAATCTCCCAAAGGCCAAGCATGGCGACGCCGACGCCCAGCGGCAGGAGACGCAACAAAGCCGCGCGCATTACGATGCCCTCGCGGGCGGGGCGGCCAAGGCTTCGCCAAGCGCGGCGCAAGCGGCATGAAACTCGGGTGCGGCGCGAAAATTACCTTGGCTGTTTTTGGGTCGCTCGATGACCACCTCAGATTGCAAGGCGCCCTCGCGCATCACCAAAGCCCGCTCCGCCAGATAGGCGGCTTCGGTGACGCTATGGGTGACGAAAATAATCGTTGGTTTTTGCTGCTGCCAAATGGTGCGCAAATCATCGTCGAGGCGAAACCGCGTCAGCTCATCGAGGGCGGCGAACGGCTCGTCCATCAGCAAGATAGGCGGGCGTTTGGCCAGCGCGCGCGCCAAGGACACGCGCATTTTCATGCCGCCCGATAATTCGCGGGGCAGAGCTTTGGCGCGTGCCTCAAGGCCGACCCATGTCAGGGCCTCAATGACCCGCGTGTCGATTTCCGCCCGGCTAAAACCCGATTTTCGATTGGCGATTTTAAGCGGCAGGGCGACATTGTCGAAGACGCTGCGCCACGCCAGCAAAGTGGGCTCTTGAAACACAAAGCCAATATCGCTTTGCGTCACCGCCGACATGTCGCCTTGCGTCGGCGGCAGCAGTCCGGCGAGAAGCCGCAGCAAGCTCGATTTGCCACAACCCGACGGCCCCACCAAAGCGGTGAAACTGCCAGCCGCAAACCGCGCGGTGATATCGCGCAACGCCGTGACATCCTCGCCCGAGCGGGGTTGGCGATAGGTCAGGCCAATGTTGTGGAGAGCCAAATCGGGCGCGCGTGTCATTGCGGCGCGCCTTCTTGTTTGCCTTGGTCGATGAAGCGCGTGGTGAAAGCCGCGCGCCAGTTCAGGCGTTTTGAATAGACGCCGTTTTCCGACATAGTGGTGAAAAAAGAAAGCCAGCGCGCTTCGCTCATGGCGCCCATACTGCCCGCATCTTTATTGGAGGAGAGCAACATGCCGCGCTCGCGAATTTGCTCAATCGCTTGGTCGATGACATCTTGGGTCATATCGGGATTGGCTTGCAAGATGAGCCGATTGCCAGGCGTCGGGTCGCCATAAATATAACTGCGCCAGCCCTCTATCGAGGCATTGACGAAAGCCTGCACAATTTCGGGCTGCTCGATAATCATTCGATTTTGCGCCAAGACCATGGCGGCATAACTGGGGTAGCCATAGTCGGATAATAAAAACACCTGCGGGTTCACCCCGCCCCGCGTTTCAATCGTGTAAGGCTCTGAGGTCACATAGCCTTGTTGGATGGCCGATTTATCGACCAGAAACGGCGCCAAGTTAAAAGTATATTTGCGAATTTGGCGATCGGAGAAATCATATTTGGCTTTCAACCAAACCCAAAACGCATTGGCCGAGGCATCGGCAATCATCACCGGCTTGCCTTTAATGTCGGCAAGGGTCTGCACATCGGCGCGCGGATGGGTAATCAGCACTTGCGGGTCTTTTTGAAAAGCCGCCATCACCGCTTTGGCCGGCACGCCCGCGCGCACCATATTGAGCGGAATAAAACTGTTCGAGCCCATACCAAAATCAATCGCTCCAGCGCCCAATAGCTGTGGAATATTAACCCCCGGCCCGCCGCCGCGAAGCGTGACATCTAGGCCTGCGCGTTTATAAAGCCCGAGCGCTTTGGCTTGGTAAAACCCGCCTTGCTCGGCTTGCGCTTTCCAATCGGTGGCAAACACAATAGGCTCTAGCGCCAGCGCGGGGGCGAGGCCAGATAGCATAAGCAGCGCAAGGGCGCGCTTTAATTGGGTCTTTAGAAGGATGGCGAGCTGCAACATAATAAGGCTTTCTTGGGTTGCCTTTTACCGCGTTTACCAGACAACCTACCTAAGCAAACTGACAGACCTATGCAGGGTCGTCAATTGAGGAAACGGGATATGCAAAACCAAGCGCCATTTTGGCAAACCACCGCGCTGGCCGATATGGACGAGGCGCAATGGGAGGCCGTGTGCGATGGCTGTGCCAAATGTTGTTTGGTGAAATTACAAGATGAGCCCACTGGCGAGCTGGCCTTTACCAATCTGGCCTGCCGCCAGCTCGAGCTCGGCACCTGTCGCTGCAAAGACTATGACCAGCGCACGCAGATCGTTTCCGATTGCGTGAAACTGACCAAAGATAATCTGGCGCAAATCGATTTCATGCCGCCAAGCTGTGCTTACCGTCTGCTCAACGCAGGTAAAGATCTGCCCGATTGGCATCCGCTGGTGAGCGGCACGCCCGACAGCGTGGTGGCCGCAGGCATGTCGGTGCATGGCCGCGTAATCCCCGAGAGTGAGGCCGATGAAGACCTAGAAAATCACGTCGTCCTATGGCCATTTGACGAAAAAAATTAGCCTTTTGGCATTTTTTAAGTCCTTGTTTTATCCGCTTTTTTTCAAAAATATACACGTAGTAGGTAGATAAGCCATTGAAAAAAAT
>JAQWIP010000068.1 GCA_029248825.1 Alphaproteobacteria bacterium
CAGTTGTACGCGAGCGAAATTGCCACTGCGGCCCTCGCTTCTGGTCTCGCCCTGTTTCTCGACCAAGACCGAAAGCGTCTGGCCAAGTTGCGCCTCGAGCCAGCGTTGGCGTTGGGCGTCGCCAGCTTGGCGCAAAGCGGCGGCGCGCGCCTTAATGGTCGGGCCATCCAATTGCGGCATGCGCGCGGCTGGCGTATCGGGGCGCGGCGAATAGGGAAACACATGCAGCCAGGTCAGCTCGCATTGCTCGACGAGTTGTATCGAATTTTCAAACATCGCCTCGGTCTCGGTCGGAAAGCCCGCGATTAAATCGGCGCCAAAGGCAATGTCGGGGCGTGCGTGTTTTAGCTTGGCGCAAAAAGCAATGGCTTCTTCGCGCGTATGGCGGCGTTTCATCCGCTTTAAAATCATATTGTTGCCCGCCTGCAAAGATAAATGCAAATGCGGCATCAGGCGCGGCTCGGCGATGACCATGTCCAAAAGATTGGCATCTATTTCCACCGCGTCGATGGAGGAAAGGCGCAAGCGGGGTAGCTGTGGCACTTGGTCGAGGATGGCTCGCACCAAAGCGCCCAGCCCCGCCTCGCCAATATCGGGCCCATAAGACGTGACATCGACGCCCGTAAGAACAATTTCTTTATGCCCCTGTTCGACCAAAAGCTGGCAGCGCGCCACCACATCATCGATAGGCACAGAGCGCGAGTTGCCGCGCCCGAAAGGGATAATGCAAAACGTGCAGCGATGGTCGCAGCCGGTTTGCACTTGCACGAAAGCGCGCGAGCGGGCGCTTTGCGGCGTTGGCGGCAGGGGGGTTGCCTGCGCCAAAGCCATAATATCGCTGACCGAATGGGCTGGGGTGGTTTGGGTTTGATAAGACTCGGCGCGCAATTTTTCTTCATTGCCGATCACGCGGTCGACCTCGGGCATGGCGATAAATTGCTCGGCATCCGTTTGCGCTGCGCATCCGGTCACGATGACGGTTGCGTCTGGATTGGCGCGTTTGGCTTTGCGCGCGGCTTGGCGGGCTTGGCGCATGGCCTCGCCGGTGACGGCGCAGCCATTGATGATGGTGGTGTTTTGCAGGCCCGCAGCTTGCGCCAAAGCTTGCACGCTATCGCCTTCAAGCGCGTTCAGGCGGCAGCCAAAATTTTCGACTTTGACGTCTGGCGAGGTCATAGGGTTAGCTCGCCTGAAAATTCAAATTCGACGAGGCCAGCGAGGGTTAGTTCTGATTCAGCCCCAAAGCCGACAAGCAATCTTTGTAACGCTGCTGCACGAACATGCGCACTCTCTCTTTTTCGGCTGAATGGCGGGTAAATGATGAACTGACCCTGGCCAGGAGCTTGATATTTCTGGCGCTTAAAGGCAGCGATGCCCACCGCGCACGCTGCCGTGCCGCAGGCCAAGGTTAATCCCGCCCCGCGTTCCCACGTAGCAATATGTATGCCGTTTTCATCAATACGCGCGAAAGTGATATTGGCACGCTCTGGGAATCTAGGGTCGCATTCCAACGCCGCGCCATATTCTCTGGCCATTTCATCAACATCTTTATCCTCAGTAACAAACATCACCGCATGGGGGTTGCCGACATTGACCATAAAGGCTAGCGGCAAATCAGAGAGTAGCCGAACTTTTTCTGTATCTTCATGCTCTTGGGCTAACGGAATATCTCGCCATCCGAATTTTGGCGGTGGCATTGTAATATGGGCGGTTGAAGTAGACCCGCCCGCCTCGACACTTTGGCAGAGCAAATTGCCGCCCAATGTTTCTAAAGTGACTTCAGGTCGTCCATTGCGCCCCAGAAAAGCCGCTACCGCGCGCGCGCCATTGCCACACGCCTCAACCTCGCCGCCGTCTGCATTGAAAATCTGCATGAAAACAGCTTTCTCATTGCCCTCACGCGAGGGATGGATAACCAGCACTTGGTCGCAGCCTTTGGTGGTTTCGTTCGACGCGTCGGCAAGCGCACGCACGTCTTCGCCTGTAAGGCTTAGCGGATGCTCACGGGCGTCAATAACCACGAAACTATTGCCGAGGCCGTTCATTTTGCTAAAAGCGATTTCGGTTTCATTACTCATGGCCTTTATATAAGCGTTCCGCCGCGCAAACACCAGACGCTTGACTTACCCGCCTTGTCTGCCTAAGTTGACGCCACTTCTGAACAGAAGCGATATTTATTTTGGTCTTCGTCCAATGGGACAAGGTCGCCACCCGCCAGCAAGCTTTGCCCGCGGGTGCAATTTTGGTTGAGGCAAAACGCGAAACGCATGTTTGACACGCTGAGCGAAAATTTAGGTTCGATATTCGACCGCTTACGCGGCCGTGGGGCGTTGTCTGAAAAAGACGTCGACGCCGCGCTGGATGAAATTCGCATCGCGCTTTTGGAAGCCGATGTGGCTTTGCCCGTGGCGCGTGCCTTCCTCGAGAGCGTGCGCCCCGCCGCGATTGGCGCGCAGGTTTTAAAATCGGTGACGCCGGGCCAGCAAATGGTAAAAATTGTCAATGATGGCCTCGTCGAAATGCTGGGCGCGGCTGAGCCGCTCACCTTCGATGCCGTGCCGCCTGTCGTCATGATGATGGTGGGTCTGCAAGGTTCGGGTAAAACCACCTCGACCGCCAAATTAGCGAAATTCATCGGCTCGGGCGCCACGCCAGAGAAACGACAAGAAAAACGTAAAGTGCTGATGGCCTCGCTGGATACGCAACGCCCCGCCGCCATGCAGCAATTGCAAGTCTTGGGGCAGCAAATTGACGTCGAAACCCTGCCCATCGTCGACGGGCAATCGCCGGTCGATATCGCCAAACGCGCCGTGCAAGCCGGCAAGCTGGGCGGCTTTGATGTGGTGATGCTCGATACCGCAGGGCGCACCAATGTCGATGAAGCCCTGATGGGCGAAATGGCCGCGATTGAAGCGGCGGCCGCGCCGAAAGAAGTTTTGCTGGTCGCCGATAGTCTGACCGGCCAAGAGGCGGTCACCATTGCGGCGCAATTTGGCGCGCGGGTTTCCTTGAGCGGTATTGTTTTGACCCGCGCCGATGGCGATGGCCGAGGCGGCGCGGCTTTGTCGATGCGCTATGTGACGGGCGTGCCGATTAAGTTTTTGGGCGTCGGCGAAGCCATCGATAAATTAGAAGTCTTTGACCCAACCCGCGTAGCCAATCGCATTTTGGGCATGGGCGATGTCGTCGGATTGGTAGAAAAAGCCGCCGAAACCATGGATGCCGAAAAAGCCGATAAAATGGCAGCGCGCATGAAAAAAGGCGTGTTCACGCTGGACGATATGGCCGAGCAATTGTTGCAAATGCAGCGCATGGGCGGCATGTCGGGCGTTTTGGGCATGTTGCCGGGCATGGGCAAAATGAAAAAACAAGTCGCCGCCATGGGCATGGATGAGCGCGAATTGCTGCGCCAAGCAGCGATTGTCTCGTCGATGACTTTGGGCGAGCGGGAAAACCCGAAACTGCTGAACGCCAGTCGCAAAAAACGCGTCGCGGCGGGGTCTGGCACGAGCGTGCAGGACGTCAATAAAATCATCAAAATGCATCGGCAGATGGCCGACATGATGAAGAAATTGGGCAAAGGCGGCATGAAAGGCCTGGCCGGCATGCTGGGTGGCATGGGTGGCATGGGTGGCATGGGCGGAATGGGCGGCATGGGAGCGGGTGGCCAAATGCCCGATATGCCGAGCTTGACCGATATGCAAAACATGGCGGCTCAACAAGACCCCGCGAAAGGGTCTGGGTCGCTGCCAGATTTAACCAAATTGGGTGGGGCGAGTGCGCCGCCAGATTTTTTAAAAGGTTTGGGGCTTCCCCCGAAAAAGAAATAGAGACACGAGGCTCGCCCCGACAGGGGTCGGCTATAAGCAAATTGACTAATTATTGTTCGTTGAAAGGAACTAAAAATGGCTTTGAAAATTCGTATGTCGCGTGGCGGCTCTAAAAAGCGTCCCTTCTATCGCATCGTGGTGGCCGATAGCCGTATGCCGCGCGATGGTCGTTATATTGAAAAACTCGGCACGTATAATCCGTTGCTGCCCAAAGACGGCGGCGAGCGCGTTGTGCTAGACGCCGATCGCGCCAAACATTGGCTCGAGCAAGGCGCCAAGCCTTCCGACCGCGTGTCGCGTTTCTTGCAAGATGTTGGCCTTTGGAAGCGCGAAGAGCGCAACAATCCAAATAAAGGCAAGCCCGGCCAAAAAGCCCTTGAGCGCATAGAAGCTCAAAAAGAAGCGGAAGAAGCTGCCAAATCTGCCGCCGAAGAAGCCGCCGCCGAAGCCGCCGCTGCTGCCGCCGCGCCTGCGGAAGAAGCCCCTGCCGAGGAAGCCCCAGCCGAAGAAGCTCCTGCGGAAGAAGCTGCTGCTGAAGAAGCCCCAGTCGAGGAAGCTCCAGCCGAAGAAGCCCCTGCTGAGGAAGAGGCTCCAGCCGAGGAAGCCCCTGCTGAGGAAGAGGCTCCAGCCGAGGAAGCCCCTGCTGAGGAAGCTGCTGCGGAAGAACCTCCTGTTGAAGAAGCTCCAGCTGAAGAAGCTGCTGAGGCTTCCCAAAAAGACGCTTAATTGGCATCGCGCGCTCCAGCGACACCCGATGCGCTCGTTTGTTTGGGCGTGGTCGGGGCTCCGCATGGGGTGCGCGGCGCTATGAAGGTGCGAACCTTCACGCAATCGCCGCAAGATATCGCGGCCTATGGCCCGCTCACCGATAAGCTCGGCGAGCGGGTCTTTGTTTTGACTTCCTGCAAGGCCGAAAAAGGCAAAGCGGAAAGCGCCCGCGTGACGCTGAAAGGCGTCGATGACCGCGATGCGGCCGTGGCTTTGCGAGGCGTCGAGCTATATGTCTCGCGCGAGCAATTGCCCAAATTGGCGCAAGAGGATGACTTTTATTATGACGACCTCATCGGCCTTAAAGTGGTTAGCGCCGAGGGCGAGCGTTTGGGCGATGTGACGGCCGTGCATAATTTTGGCGCGGGCGATTTATTAGAGATTAACGGCTCGTTTTACCCGTTCACCAAACAAGTGGTGCCGCAGGTGGACATGGCGGGCGGGCAGTTAACGCTTGTGCCGCCGCAAGAAACCGAAGCCGCGCCCGAGGACGCCGCTTTGCAAGAAACGGGAGAGGTCGAATGAGCTGGAACGCGCATGTGATTACCGGCTTCCCGGCCATGTTTCCGGGTTCTCTGGGCGAAAGTCTGGCGGGTCGGGCGCAAGAAGACGGGCTGTGGTCTTTGACCACCCATGATGTGCGCGAACATGGTCAAGGCAAACATAAAAACATCGACGATACGCCTGCTGGCGGCGGCGCTGGCATGGTGATGCGCGCCGATGTGGCGGCGTCGGCTCTAGATAAAGTGACGGCGCAGCATGATTTGCCGGTGCTTCTGCCCAGCCCACGCGGCGTGCCTTGGTCGCAAGCATTAGCCCAAGAGCTGGCCGAAGGCGCCGGCGCGATTTTCTTTTGCAATCGCTATGAGGGCATAGACGAGCGCTTTATCGAGGCGCGCGCGCCGTTAGAAGTTTCGCTTGGCGATTATATTCTCTCGGGCGGCGAACCTGCCGCTTTGGCGATGTTGGACAGTATTATTCGGCTCTTGCCGGGCGTGATGGGCAAAGTGGAAAGCGGCTTTGATGAGAGTTTTTCGGCGCAATCTGGCGGTCTGTTAGAGCATCCCCACTATACCCGCCCGCAAGTCTGGGAGGGGATGGAAATTCCCGAAGTTGTGACCTCTGGCGACCATGAAAAACTAGATAAATGGCGCCGACAACGCGCGCTGGAGATAACCCGAGACCGACGCCCCGATTTACTGCCAAACGACAAGTCGTCTAAAAAGTGAAAAAACAATGGGAAATCGCCCGAAAAGGGGTGACACAACCCTAAAGCCATGGTAAATCCCCCCATCCGATGAGACAAGTGTCGCATCGAAACCCGCGCAAATGGTGACGCAAATGAATGTTATTGAAGAATTAGAACGCGAACACATGGCTGAATTGACCGCCGAGAAATCCGTACCGGATTTCCAACCTGGCGACACAGTCAAAGTGAATGTAAAAGTAATCGAAGGTTCGCGCGAGCGTATTCAGGCTTTTGAAGGCGTGTGCATTGCGCGCGCGGGCGGCGGCTTGAATGAAAATTTCACCGTGCGTAAAATTTCTTACGGCGAGGGTGTGGAACGGGTTTTCCCAATTTACTCTCCGCTGGTAGACAGCATCGACTTGGTTCGCCGCGGTCGTGTGCGTCGTGCGAAACTGTATTATCTGCGTGGCCTGACGGGTAAAGCCGCTCGAATTACCGAGCGTCGCTTGAAATCCACCAAGGCAGACGCAAAAACCACACAAAAAACAGCGGCCAAGGAGGCTCCTAGCGTCGGCACAGACGCCTAAGATTTCTTTCGAGAGCCGCGAACTCCATTCATTCCCCAAATTCTTTTGGGGCGGGGGGAAGGCAGCCCTCGTAAAAAATAAAGGCAGACGTTATATGACCGGGACCACGCTTTACGACAAAATTTGGAATGCTCATATGGTAGATGAGCAAGCAGACGGAAACTGCTTGCTTTATATCGACCGCCATTTGGTGCATGAAGTTACCAGCCCCCAAGCTTTCGAAGGCTTGCGGATGAGCGGGCGCAAAGTGCGCGCGCCGCACAAAGTACTGGCTCTGGCCGACCACAATATTCCGACCACCGACCGCACGGGCGGGGTCGACGCGATTGAAGATCCGGAAAGCAAATTGCAAATCCAGACTTTGGAAAAAAATTGCGCCGAGTTTGGTCTCGAATATGTCGCCATGGATGACATCCGCCAAGGCATCGTGCATGTGACGGGCCCCGAGCAAGGCTTTACCTTGCCCGGGCTGACCATTGTTTGCGGCGATAGCCACACTTCCACCCATGGCGCGTTTGGCGCTTTGGCGCATGGCATTGGCACATCCGAAGTGGAACATGTGCTGGCCACCCAAACGCTCATCCAATCGAAAGCCAAAAACTTCCGCATCAATGTGGTAGGCGAGGCACCAGATTACATCACCGCCAAAGATATCGCGCTGGCCATTATCGGCGAGATTGGCACGGCGGGTGGCACGGGCTATGTGCTGGAAT
>JAQWIP010000093.1 GCA_029248825.1 Alphaproteobacteria bacterium
CATCGCCATCGGGGTCAGTCGCCGCCAATTGATTGACAAGATTTGTGCCCTGCTGGGTGTCATGTGGAATAATGGAGGGGGTCCAATCGGCTGGTAAAATAATTTGCGGCGGTCGGTTTAGATCTTGCAAGGCGATCTGCAACGTCAAATTAGCGCTCAGCGCGCCATCGCTTACCTGCACCGTCAAAGAGACGCTCTCAGGCTGCTCTGAAGGGGTCTCGCTGGCTTCGGCAAGCGTCACAACGCCCGTCGTCGCATTGATGGAAAAGAGGTCGAAATCCATTGCCGTAATCGACCAGGTCAGTTCATCGCCCTCGGCATCTGTAGCGCGTAAAACGGAGATAACCGTATCGCCCGGTGAAGCGGTCCCAGGAATTGCGCTCGGTGACCAATCGGCTGGAACGATAATTTCTGGCGCCATATTATAGGCAATCGCCTCGTAATCATCGCGGTCGAGGTCAGAGCAATCTTGTGGAGACGATATCGGCACACCCAAAGAGGCACGACAAGCCGGCGCATTATCATTGTCATTTGTCGCCATCATACAAAGCTGGCCGTCCATTTCACTGGCAGCATATTGATGAGCTTTGCAATTCGCAGCGTCCGTCTCATCCCCGCCATACGCATCTACGGTATCGACGTAAGTCTCCATTTCGGTCAGATTTTCAAAGCCCAAACCGAGAGAGGTCAGTATTTGGGGAACAATCGGACGAAACTCCGAGGCATCTACTTCCTCACAATTGCTTCCAAAGAGGCGCTGGCAATCTTCATCGAAACTATCATTATTGGCGAGCACCCAGACGCTGGCATCGGCTGCACTGGCTTCATACCCCAATGCGGCAGCCGCCTCCATATCCTCTACCGAGCTGAAGCCGATAGATTGCGCCTGACCATCCGGACTGGTTAGGCCTTGGTCACCCGAGCGCTCACCGATACCGGAGCCACTGGAGACCCATTGCGCGGATGCCATACCGGCAAGAAACTGCATACAAAAAACAAGAACAACAAAACGGAACATGGAAACCTCAAACACTACCCTACGCAAAGTGAAGCCTTATCAATAAAGGTAAAGCCACATCATTAAAAAGTGAAGCACCGTCATTGTCAAGAACGTGACATAAAATAACAAGTAATACGCTAGCCAAAGGGCGCATTTCGAGGCACCCCAACAGGCCCGATGGAAGGCGCCAGCAAGGCCGGGTACGAATGCAGATTTCACAGATGCTTGAGGGGCGCGGCCTCGCAAGACACAGAAAGGGATAAAGTATAAATCGAATCATTATGCGAGGGGACAATCGATATGTGACGGTTTTGACGACGGTCCACGTTCGCACCGAAGCGCGTTTGATTAGGGCAAACGCAACCTTCTTTAAAGGCCGCAAGAAATTGACGCGTCATCCAAACATTGTGACGTGGCCTCAGCGGCCTGCGGGTCGGAGGGCGCTTAAAGCCTCTCCGGCGACACAGCGGCGCCATCTAGGAGAAATTCAAAGACCCCATCATCGCCGCAATTATCGAGTTTGCGTTCTAGCAAGATTTGACTTTGAGACGATAAGAGCCGGCTAGCCAGATCGCTACCATCTTCGGCAGTAAAGCTCTCCACCGTCAGCACCTCGCCATAATGGGTGGTCAAAAAACCCTTGTTGAAAATATACCAATCATAGATTTGCCCATCGGTCGGCTCGGTTTCGCGCAGTAATTCGCCATCCACCGTTACTTTTACCTCGCGTTGCCACCCGCAAATATAGGTGTCGCCGTAATTAAAAATCACATTGCGAAAAGCGATTTCCGGCCCATCGCCCAATTTAGGCAATGTCACTTGAGGTTCGATCAAGAGGTAAACCTGAGCGCCCGTCTCCGCCGCGCCTGAAATTTTGCGACCTTCTATGCGATAGGCGGTTCCCGCCTTATGCGGCAAGGGCTGCCAAGAAAAGGCTCGGCTGGAAAACAGAAGAAGCAGGCAGGCCACCCAGCCGATTTTCGAGATCCGAATAAAATCCGGATCGCGGCTCATATTTTTTCTACCCGATCGTGGCGGAAATTATCGGAATAGGATTTGGCTCTGCGTTGGCGCGGATGCGGTTGGTCGACCCGCGCCGCAATGCCTTTGGCGGCTGCATAATTTTGCGCCTCTTCCAACGAAGCAAACTTTAACTTTACCTGATTGGCCGTGCCGTCAATCGAGTTCCATCCGGTGAACGCATCTTTGCTGCGCGCCCCCTCTGGTGCAAATTCCAATACCCATTCTTTGGTATTGGCCATGCCCGACGACATCGCCGTTTTTGCAGGTTGATAAATTCGCGCACTCATAGATGTCTCCTTGGCACGAGGCATTTGCCTCGTCAAAAATCAGGCTCTGCGTATGGCTAAGTGTATCGCTAAATTTGCCGCGCTTTTCAAGCAAGCATTATCGAATAGCCAGCGGGTTGATAATCGCCTGCACCGCGCCTTTCAGCTTCGGCACGCCCAGCGAGAACATGAACTCGGTTGCGCCGTCCGCCACCAAATCATGCGTCACCATATTCTCCAGAATATAAATGCCATACTTACTCAGCAGCAAACCATGCACGGGGAAAATCCGGTTAGGGTTTTCGCTAGGCAAAACCTCCAACGCCCAGGTGTCGGCGCCAATGGCCACCACGCCCAATTTGGCTAAATAATGCGCCCCGCTAATGCCCAAGCCTGGCTCGCCCGGCACGAGGTTTTTATTGCCCTCATTGGCCTTCATGTAGCCCGAGTGCAGTAACACCACATCGCCTTTGGTGATTTTAATGCCTTGGTTTTTGGCGGCTGTTTTTATGTCTTTTTCCGTATATGCCGTGCCCATGGGCAGCGGGTTTTTACCGAAATGTTTGGTCATATCCAACACCACGCCGCGCGTGACAAAGCCTGGCAAAGCATGTGTGCCAAACTTCAACAAGCCGTCTGGCGACACCACTTCAGAAGCTGGCGTATCATTATAATAGCGATGCTCTTTGCCAATATGGCCAAAGCCATCGATTTGCGAGCCAATGCCGATGGACGTCACCACCGTGTCATCATTGGAGATGAGTTTATCTGGCCCCATGGGCGCCCCCGAGCCGTCATTGAGTTGGTGGACAATCATCTGAAATTTGCGCGGCCCATAGGCTGGCGTATCGGGGCCTGTTACCATGCCGAGCTGATAGACTTTGCCTTGTTTGACCAATTTGGCCTCCTGTTTGGCCTTGGCTGTGGTGAGATAATTAGCGTGACCCAAAGTGTCTGACTTGCCGAATTTCTGCACGAAATAATCA
>JAQWIP010000097.1 GCA_029248825.1 Alphaproteobacteria bacterium
CACCAGATGTGCCAAGGCCATAAGTGTTAGACTGGAGGTTAGCCCGTCGATGCCATCGCTCATGTTGAGCGCATTGATTAAGCCCACAATGGCGATGAGCGTGAACGGAAAACCCCAAAGGCCGAGCCGTAATTCGCTACCGCCTGGTAAACTGCCCAGCGACGTGATGTGAATGTCGCCAGCCAACATGAGGATGAGGGCGGCGCCGACTTGGCCGAGTAACTTATAAGTGGGTTTTAAATCATAGCGGTCGTCATAAAGACCCAAGAACAATAGCAGAGCCATGGCACTTATCAGCGCGCCATTAAGCGCAGATAGATAGGCACAGACGGCGAGGAAACTTATGAAAATAACCACGCCGCCGATCAGGGGAATATCTCCCGCATGGGTTTTGCGCCCACCCGGCTTGTCGACCAAGCCAATGCGCCGCGCGACGGGCACCAAGATAAAGCTCATGATGATGCTGATGGCAAAAGTGGCGAGCGCCAAATTGGCGTGGAAAGAGGTGAAATTCATAAAGCTATTCCGCCGCGTCGTCAGGCAGCAACATAGTCGCACAAAGCCCGCAAATCAGCAGGCTGGCCATCAGCCAAGCTTGCCAAAAATTATAACTAAACATCAGCGTACCCATAGCGGCAGCCCAAGCTCCGGTTTGCCAAATTTCATTTTCCGATTGCTTTCTAGGGAGCCATTTACCCAGCGCCAGCAAAGTTAAAAAACCGCCGACAATGCCAAGTTCAAACAATATTTGGAGAAATAGATTATGTGCATGGGAAGCCACACGTTGGTTTTCCAATGCTGTTGCGCAAAAGCTATAGACTCGCGGCATTTGTTCGCATGGTTTGGTGTAAGTTTCCAAATTTTCGGGATTAAAATGACGACTTGATTGTAAGCCCCGCCCATAGGTAGCCGTCGATAAAAACTCTTTCGAATAGACATAATAGATCCACGAGCGGATATTTGGGGCGGCGGTGTGTTGAATGGCTTGGGGTAAATAAGTGTCGCTCCATTTTTGTTCGAATGCGCGAATGCTAAATGGAGCAATAAGGAGCAGGGAAAGGGCAAAGCTGGCCAATATCAAGCGCCGTGTGATGGCTACCGATAGGCGCGCCATGGCGATGGCCAATAATCCAAACGTCATCGCCAGAGCCGCCGATTGGCTTTCTGAATAAAATGCCACCGTCGTCGTCACGGCCAAAAGCGCGTAAGCTGCGCGCGGGCGGGTCTTTACCAGGGAGCCTGCATAAATGAACACAAGAACCGCCACAATCGTCAGCGATCGATTGACTTGGCGGGTGAGCTCAAGCACTGAACTCACCGCCTCGCCTAGGGTAGGCGCATATAGATGCCACGGGCCGAGCAGCAGCGATAAGCCAAGGCCGAGGCCGATGGAAATAGAAATGCGCCGGCGCCATATGGCTTTCTCATCGTCGCTCAATTGCGCAAAGAGAAGGAATAGACTGGTGGCGAGAAAGATACTGTGGAGAAGCTGTACCAATTTATTGCCAGCGTCGTCATGCACGCTCCAAATGGCGGATAGGCTAACCCAAGCGAGGAGGGCGAGCGAGGCGCCATGTTGTTTTGCTTGGGAGAGTCGCAGCCACTTACCTTGCGAAACAAGCGCTACCGTGGACAAAAGTCCAGCCAAGGCGAGCAATGCAGAAAATCCTTTAATGGCCAAGGCTAAAATAGGCCCGATGAGGATAAGCAAGACGAAGCTCGCTGTCGTAAATTTTTGGGCCACAAATAAACCTTTCGACAATCCCGTGGTTATAGCTAATTGGGCGAGCAGATTAAGGGTAAAGTTTTAGCGCCTTAAAAACCCAAGAAAATGAGAGAAAGCCATAGCGCCGTTCAATCGTTGAGCATAATCAAGGCGCGCTGCCTCGCCCAAGATTTCGCGCAATTTTGCGTCGCTCAAGGCTTGCTGTAAGGCGGCGTCTAGCTCGGCTGTGTTGAGCGTATCGACGCACCAGCCAGTTTCGCCATCGCGCACGGCCTCCGGCGCGCCGCCAGCCGTGCCAGCGATGGAGGCAACCCCAAAGCGAGCCGCTTCTGCGTAACTTATGCCAAAACCTTCAAGGCTTTTCCCGTCCTGAAAAGAGGGCATGAGAAAGACATCGGCTTTTGCCAGCAAAGCCTGTTTTTGCGCCTCTTCAACGCGCCCGCATAAAGTGACTTTATCTTGCAAGCCCAGCGAGGGGATGGCTGCCGCCAAAACATCGGCTTGTGGGCCGCTGCCCCCAATGCGCCAGCGCCAATTGGGCAGAGCGGCGTCAAGGCGCGCGAGAGCTTGCAGGCTTGGAAGCAAACCTTTGCGAGCTTCCAAACGGCATATGCTGAGCAGCTCAATCGGCGTTTTTGCAGCGCGGGCGTTTTGTGCCACGCGCTCTGCCGCTCCATCGGGTAGCATATAGGTCGGGGGGATGACGATGGTTTTGGCGTGGTCTACCTGCCAGCCGCTCTCGACCAAATTCAAGGTGAAAGCAGAGCTGGCGACAATGTGGCTGGCGCGGTTTAACGCTTTTTGCACGCGTCTGGCGCGACGCCCCGATTTTAAATATTCCTGTCCATGCGCCAATACCGCCAATGTGCCTTTGTGCGACGGCACGGCGGCGACTGATTTCCAACTATCACAAATGACGACATCGTCGGTTTTCAAACGCCTTGCTAACCAGCGTCGCTTGCTCATCGCCCGAAACGGTTTGGCACGTTTGGTTTGGTGAAGCTGATAGGGCGTGTCGGCGATATAGGGTTTGTCGGGCAGAACAATAACGTCTTGCGTGTCAGCCAGATGCCGAGCAAATTTTTCGGCTAGGCTTTTCATCACGCCTTCCATCCCTCCCATTTGGGGCGGGAATGTTTGCGTCACAATGAAAACCGTCATGCGGCGTTCTCCACAAACCATTGATAGGCCGCTGCCAGACCCGTTTCTAGGTCGAGTTGGTGGCGCCATCCCAGATTGTTTATTTTGGATACATCCAGCAATTTGCGCGGCGTGCCGTCGGGTTTGCTGGCGTCAAAAGACAAAATGCCTTCAAAGCCTAAGGTTTTGGTTATCGTTTCGGCCAATTGGCGGATGGTGACATCTTCGCCGGTGCCGAGATTGACGTGGCTCATGTCAGAATAATGTTTCAGCAAAAAGACAATGCCCGCTGCACAATCTTCGACGTGTAAGAACTCGCGCATGACTTTACCAGATCCCCAGACTTCCATCGTCGCCTCGCCCGCCAATTTGGCTTCATGGCATTTGCGCATCAGCGCCGGGATGACGTGACTCGATTGCAAATCGAAATTATCGTGGGGGCCATAAAGATTGGTTGGTATGGCCGAAATAAAATCGACGCCATGTTGCTTGCGATAGGCTTGGCATATTTTAATGCCCGCAATCTTGGCGATGGCATACCATTCATTGGTCGGCTCTAGGGCGCCCGTCAGCAAGGCTTCTTCTGCTATCGGTTGCGGCGCCAGCTTGGGGTAAATACAGCTGCTGCCCAAAAACAGAAGCTTCTCGACGCCAATGTCAAGGCTTGCGCGGATGAGATTGGCTTCAATCATTAAATTGTCATAAATGAAATCCGCCGGATAAGTGTCATTGGCCAAAATACCGCCCACACGCGCGGCGCAAACCACCACGGCATCCGGCTTTTGATGGGCCATCCAAGTCTCGACTTCGCTTTGGCGAAGCAGGTCGGCGTCTTGGCGTTCGGAGGTCAGAACCGTGCAGTTTTCGCCCGCGAGGGCTTTCACGACGGCGCGGCCAACCATGCCATTATGGCCGGCTACATAGACCCTTTTGCCGGCCAGATTATACATTAAAAGTCAGCCAATTTGGTTGTGAGTTGGGGCTGTTGGGCGTTGTGAAGCGCCACGGATACCATTTCGGAGACTAAGGCTTCCAACTCAATTTTGGCTTCCCATCCCAGCACATCTCTAGCTTTTTTCGGGTTGCCGATGAGCAGTTCCACTTCCGTCGGGCGGAAATAGCGTGGGTCAATCTCGACCAGCGTTTTGCCCGTCTTGGCATCTTTGCCGACTTCCTGGACAGCTTCGCCTTCCCAGACAATCTCGCGATTGACCTCGGCAAAAGCCAGCTCCACAAAACGACGAACGGTTTCTGTGCGCCCGGTCGCCAAAACAAAATCATCCCCCTCTTTATGGTTGATGATGGCGTGCATGCCTTCGACATATTCGCGCGCATGCCCCCAATCGCGTTTGGCGTCCAAATTACCGAGATATAATTTCTCTTGATGACCCACCTCAATGGCGGCTGCGGCCATGGCAATTTTTTGCGTCACGAAAGTTTCGCCGCGCATCGGGCTTTCATGGTTGAACAAAATTCCGTTCGAGACATGCATGCCGTAGGCTTCGCGGTAATTGACGCAAATCCAATAAGCGTAAAGTTTCGCAACCGCATAGGGGCTGCGTGGATAAAACGGCGTGGTCTCGCTTTGCGGCACTTCTTGCACTTTGCCGTAAAGCTCGGATGTCGAGGCCTGATAAAACCGCGTTTTATCGACCAAGCCCAAAGTGCGAATGGCCTCCAAAAACCGCAAAGTGCCAAAGGCGTCGGCATTGGCGGTATATTCGGCTGTCTCAAAGCTCACCTGCACGTGGCTTTGCGCGGCCAGATTGTAAATCTCATCTGGCTCGATAGATTGCACCAAGCGCATGATATTGCTGCTGTCGGTCATATCGCCGTAATGCAAGTGAAAGTTGGTTTCGCTATCGTGCGGATCGGCATAAATGCCATCGACGCGCTGCGTGTTAAACGAAGAAGCGCGGCGTTTCATGCCATGGACTTCATAGCCTTTGCTAAGCAAGAGACGCGCCAAATAGGCGCCATCTTGACCCGTTACGCCAGTAATAAGAGCTTTTTTCTGTCCCACGACAATCTCCGCAATTTACAAAACTTGGCTGATTTCTTTTCTTCGTATCGCGTTCGCGCGGGTTTGTCCATTGCTGGCTTGCGCCCGCAGCTCCGCCTAAGCCCCCCCGCTCCGCCTATGCAATGGCGTTGCCCCGCCTGCTCAATGCCGTTACAAGGGGAAGCAGATTAATGAGTTTGTAGACGATACGCATCCATGAGGAACTTGTGAGCCAAAAAACAGCCTTGATAACCGGAATAACCGGTCAAGATGGCGCCTACCTTGCCCGATCTTTGGTCGATAAAGGCTATCGCGTGGTCGGGGCCGTGCGGCGTAGCTCGACCCTCAACTTGCCGCGATTGGTGTCGCTGGAGGTGGCGCAAGAGGTTGAGCTGAAAACCCTAGATATGCAAGATTTCACCTCCATTGTGCGCCTTATCGAAGAGGTGGAACCCAATGAGATTTATAATCTCGGCGGGCAAAGTTCCGTGCAAGCCAGTTTCCAACAACCGCTTTATACCGGCGAAACCTCGGGCTTGGGCCCCTTGCGCTTGATGGAGGCGGTGAAATTAGTCTTGCCAGAGGCGCGCCTGTTTGAGGCCTCCAGCAGTGAGATTTTTGGCCTCAAAGCCAAAGGCAGCGCGAACGAGACCCAGGGTTTTTACCCGCGCTCGCCCTATGGTGTGGCCAAATTATTTGCCTATTGGGCGGTGGTGAATTATCGCGAAGCCTATGGATTGCATGCCTCTAACGGGATTATGTTCAACCATGAAAGCCCCTTGCGCGGCATGGAATTTGTCACCCGCAAGATTACCGCGACCTTGGCGCAAATCGCGTGTGGCTGCCAACAAACCCTCCTGTTGGGCAATCTCGACAATGCGCGGGATTGGGGCTTTGCGGGAGATTATGTCGAAGCCATGTGGGCGATGTTGCAACAAGATGAGGGCGATAATTACGTTGTCGCGACAGGGCAAACTCATACGGTAAAGCAATTTGTCGAATTGGCTGCCAAAGCGGTTGGCTTGGATATCGAATTTGAAGGCGAGGGGTTAGAGGCCAAAGGCATGGATCGCAAGACAGGTCGGCAAATGATTGGCGTCAGTCAAAATTTCTACCGCCCCAGCGAACCCGACCCAATGGTGGGCGATGCCAGCAAGGCGCGAGAAAAATTGAATTGGAAACCCAGCGTGAATTTTGAAGCGCTAGTTAGGATGATGGCGCAAAGCGATTTGAAACGTGCGCGCGAAGAACAGGTTTGGTACTAATGACAAAAACATCTCAAAAGATAAAATCTTCCCGCCAGCAAAAAACCGCAGCTGGCCTCGTGCATGTATTCACCGCCTCGGGTCTCATTCCGGTGATGTTCTCGGTCGATGCCATTTGGCAGGGCGAGGCTTATTTGGCTTTGCTTTGGCTGGCCGTAGCGATGATTGTCGACGGCTTGGATGGGCCCTTGGCGCGCGGCATGGAAGTGTCGAAACATTTGCCGCAAATCGATGGCGCCATTCTCGACCATGTTATCGACTATGTGTCTTATTGTTTTATTCCTGCGCTTATCGTCTATCGGTTTGAGCTAGTGCCAGAGGGCTGGGCTATCCCTGCCACGTCTGTATTGCTGATGTCGTCGCTTTACACATTTGCCAATCGCGAGCTGAAGACGGCCGAGAATGATTTTCGCGGGTTTCCCGCGCTGTGGAATATTGTCGTCTTTTATATGGTGATGTTTCAAACCAGTGCCATGGTTAATCTTTGGCTCATCGGGGTTTTATCCGTCCTGGTGTTTGCGCCCATTTTAGTGGCACATCCCATTCGGGTGGTTTCTTTGCGCCGCCTCACCATTCCGGCTTTGATTGTCTGGACGGGTTTGGTGGGCGTGCATTTATGGCATGGCCATCAAGGCGGTTTGGCAGCGCAATTGCCAATAGGGGTTCGGGTTTTATTTTGGAGCCTATCGTTCTATTTTGTTTTTCTAAGCGCCTGGCGTTCGTTTAAGCTAGCCGGACACAAGTAAGAATAAACAACGAATTGGAACGCTCGTGAATTTAGAAAAAGATACGTTTACCTCGGCAGCCGAACGCAGGCGCGGCATGATTTTGCTGTTTGTCAGCTTGATGGCGCTCGGCATGGGGCAATCTTTATTCTTCGCGATTTTTCCTCCCGTGGCTCGCGACCTCGGCTTAAGCGAAATTCAAGTCAGCGCTATTTTCACCCTGTCGGCGGTTCTATGGGTGATGATGAGCCCCTTTTGGGGGCGGCGCAGCGATGTGTGGGGGCGCAAACCCGTCATCTTATTAGGGCTGGCAGGTTTTGGCATTTCCACCGGCGGCTTTGGAATTTTATTGGCTTTGGGCGATAAGGGCATTCTGCCGTTAATGAGCCTTTATGTTTTGATGATTTTAGTGCGCGCTATCTTTGGCCTATTTGGCTCTGGCACGCCCTCGGCCGCGCAAGCCTATATCGCCGACCGCACCTCGCGCGAAGAACGCACCAGCGGCGTGGCCGCAATTGGCGCGGCCTTCGGCATGGGAACGATTTTAGGGCCAGGGTTTGCCGCAGCCTTGGCGGCGTTTCATTTGCTGGCGCCGTTTTTTGCTTTGGCCATTTTTGCCCTCGGCGGCGCCATTGCCATCGCCATGTTCTTGCCCGAAAGACGCCGACCCGCCGGCAGCTATAAGCAAGGCCCGCGGTTGAAGATTCTCGATAAACGCATTCGGCTGTTTTTATTTATGGGCGTCGCGGTTTCCACCACCAGCGCGGCGATTATGCAAGTGGCGGCTTTTTTTGTTATGGACACGATGCATTTGAGCGGTCAAGAAACCGCGCAAGTCGTGGGTGTGGCCATGATGTCGATGGCCATGGCGACTTTATTCGCCCAATTGGTGATTATCCCGCGCCTTCATGCGTCGGTTCGCAGCCTTTTGTTTTGGGGTATTTTAATCAATACCATCGGCATTGCACTGCTGCTTATCCCGATGAATTCGGGTCTGTTTGCTTTATCGCTGACCCTGCAAGGTCTGGGCAGTGGGCTTATGCGGCCAGCCGTGGCGGCGGGCGGCTCGCTGGCCGTAACGCCCGAAGAGCAAGGCGCTGTGGCAGGGTTGAATAGTTCGACCGCCGCCGTGGGGATTATTTTCGTGCCGGTGTTGATTATGCCGCTTTATCTCATCGCGCCGACCGGGCCCTTTGTGGTGGCTTTGGTCTTATCGGCCGTCATGTTGTTTACCACGCGCTCGCCGCAGCTCGATATGTTGGAAGCGAAAATCGATGTGGACGAGGTCGAAGAAGAAACTTTATCGCGCCCATCTGGCCATCAGTAAGCCTAGAAAACCTCTTGCGATTTCCAAGCCTGCATTTGCAGAACCAAAGTCGAGGCAAAAGCCAGCGGTTGGTCTAGCAATACGTGGTGGTGCGCCCCCAGCAGATCAAAATGCGGGGCGTCGGGGCGCAAGGATTTCATAAAGGCAATCACGTCTTGGCGGCTAATTTTTTCGTAATCATTGGCCAGCTCGCCATACATGCAAGAAAGCGGCAGCGGCAGATTTTCATACATTTGCGACCAATCATTGCCGATTGGAAAATTGCGATACATATGCGGGTCAAACTTCCACGTCCAACCGCCTTCGACTTCGCGCAAAGAATGCGCGCCGATGTAATCGACGATGAATTGATTGGCGCACGGCTGTTCGGGTTGCAAACGGAAGCGGCCAAGCGCGGTGTCATAATCTTCATAGACGCGGGTGTCCATCGTCGGACGCGGGCGCAGCTCGCCGTTTTCGTCTTCCTCCATATACCATTCTTCTTGCGCGTGCGGCGGCTTGACGTAGAAGTCGCAAATCATCAAAGCGGCTAACTCTTGCGCAAACATATGAGCCGTCATCAGCGACACCATACCGCCCATACTGTGGCCGATGAGCGCTGGTTTGGATGGGAAATTCGCATCGCGGATCATGGTGATGACGGCTTCTGCCATAATTTCACGTTTGTAAGCGGCAAGCCAGCCGCTATCGCCCATGCCGGGCAGGTCGAGCGCGATGACATTATAATAAGGGGTCAGCAGGGGCGCGATGAAATCATACCAACGCGCATGCGCGCCGCCGCCATGCACCAACACCATATTGGGGGCGTCGGGGCTGGGGCCCTCCCATCGGCGGTAGTGCAATTTGGCGTCTTGAAAGGAGACGGAATGGTCTTTCGGGGTCTGAGCAATGGCCTTTTGAAACCATTCTGGTTCAAAGTCTATAAGCTCGCCTTTGGGCAGTAAGTCTTGTTGACCCCCATTTAACGCTTTCATCACATGGCTCCTGAGTGTGGGATAGGAGGGCAGAAATTACACGATTTCGACGCCTTGCCAAGCCTGTTTTATCGCTCTTCGGTGGCGCTTGTGTTTGTCTCTTTCGGCCGCTTGACAGCTGGGCGCTTGTCCCATATGTTCTGCGCTTCTGGGGATAGCCCCGTTTAAAAAATTATGGAGCCGACGATGAAAGTCCGCAATTCGCTTAAATCCTTGCGTGATCGCCACCAGAAAAATCAACTGGTGCGCCGCCGTGGTCGTCTTTACGTGATCAACAAAACAAATAAACGTTTCAAAGCCCGCCAAGGTTAACGCAAGCCCGTTTGGTGCGCCTTTCTCGAAGGAGAGCGTCATGAGTGGTCTTATGATTAAAATCTTGGTCAGTTTTTCTGCTGTCATTGTTATTCTAGGTATTGGCCTGTGGCTGCACGATATTCGTGTGCGCAGCCAATTGCTGTCGGATTTGCCGCCTCAAGGGCAATTTATCGAAACCGATAAGGCCACGCTGCATTATTTGCGCCTCGATTATCAAGGCTCGGCAAAAAACCATCCGGTATTTATTCTCATTCATGGCTCCAGCGCCAATGCACAAGACATGATGCTGGCCTTGGGCGAAAGCCTGTCGCCGCATGGCACTGTACTGGCTTTCGACCGTCCAGGCATTGGGCGCTCGGTTAATAAAATAGATAATCTGGAAATGTCCGACCCGCGCAAGCAAGCGCGAGAAATTCACCAAGCCGTGCGCGCTTTGGGTTTTGAGCAGCCCGTGGTGATTGGGCAAAGCTGGGGCGGCTCTGTGGCTTTGGCCTATGCCCATATTTTGGGGCCAGAAATAGCTGGCTCGATTATGCTGGCACCACCGATTATTCCTTGGTATGGGCCTGATTTTTGGGCTTATCGTTTGGCGACAACGCCGATTATTGGAACGATTTTTACCCATATCACTTTGGGCAAATATGGCGCGACGCAGCTCGATTCAGGCGCGGCGGGCGCAGCCCATCCCGAAGTAACGCCCGATGGATATGTTAAAGACAGCGCGCTGGCGCTTATTTTGCAGCCCAAGGCGTTTATTACCAATGCCGTTTATGCGCTGAACTTGCGCCATCATTTGGCCGATATGCAGACCAGCTATGAAGATATGCCAGGCACGCAAGGCAAATTGATGATTTTGCACGGCGATAGCGACCCGACCGTTTCGATAAATTATAACGCCATGCCGTTTCTCGCCAAACGACCCGATGTGGAATTGATCGAACTCGTCGGGGCTGGCCATTTGCTGCACCACACATGGAACGCAGAAATTACCGCGCAGGTTTTGCGGTTTTTGAAAAATGGCAAAGTCAATTCTGGCAAGCATCAGCTCGTCAAAGCCAAATAAGAGCCGAGCCGCCTCGTGTCGCTTGCCCCCCAGACGCCCGCTTTTTTGACCCGCCATTTGGATGGCGACAAACGCTTTCTGCTGCTTTGCGACCATGCCAGCAATTATATTCCGCCCGAATTAGATAGCCTCGGTTTGCCGCCCAGCGAGTTGGCGCGCCATATTGCTTATGACCCCGGCGCTTTGCCCGTCGCTATGCGTATCTCCGAGGCCTTGGGCTGTCCTTTGGTGGCGTCGCAATTTTCGCGCCTATTGATTGACCCCAATCGGGGGCTGGACGACCCGACTTTGGTGATGAAACTCTCGGATGGCGCGGTGATTCCAGCCAATGCAGCCGTCGACCCGTTTCAAGATAAAGCGCAATGGCAGGCGCGCGTGGATGCGTTTTATAGGCCCTATACGCAAGCGATTGAAACCGCTTTGGTCAGAGCTAAAGCCGATGGCATTGCCCCAATCATTATGGCCATTCATAGTTTTACGCCGGTCTGGCGCGGCGCGCCGAGGCCTTGGCAGATGTCGGTGCTATGGGATAAAGACGACCGATTGAAGCAAGTGGTCGATGGCTATATGGGCGAGCTTGACGAGGTTTGCTATGGCGACAATGTGCCTTACTCGGGTCGCTTGAAAGAGGATTGCCTGTATCGCCACGGCACGCGCAATGGGTTGGCGCATGCACTCATCGAATTGCGCCAAGACGAAGTGGCGGATGCGGCGGGGCAAGATAAATGGGCGGCGCATTTGGTAACTATTTTGCAACGCGCGGGCGCGCTAGAAACACTCGGGCAGGCAGCCTTTTACGGCTCGGTGCATGATGGCGAAGCCCGCCAAGATTAGATGAAAACGGAGGCTTGCTCAGACGCAAGCATCTGCTATATTCGCGCCCATATTCAAGCTTGGAGAAGACTATGAGTGACGACACAAACAGCCAAGAGTGGGGCGACGAAATGAACCGCCCTGAACATGAGAGCACCTATGATAGCTTTCTGACCTATTCCAAATGGGGCTGCATTGGCGTTGCGCTGATTTTGGTGTTTCTGCTCGTATTTGTTTACGACTAAAACCTAATTTCTGACGCCCTCGCTCGCGCATAGCGAATGGTTTTTCGATAATTTGAGGAGATGAGTATGGCTGTAAGCCTAACTGTTTTAAAGGAAGCAACAAGCGAAACGCGCGTTGCGGCCACGCCGGAAACGGTGAAAAAAATGTCCGCTATGGGCATTTCCGTCACAGTAGAAGCGGGAGCCGGTGCGGCGTCTGGATTTTCGGATGCGGCCTATAAAAAGGCTGGCGCCAATCTGACGAAAGCGGTTTCGGCGGCTTTGAAAAAATCGGATGTGGTGATGGGCGTGCGCGCCCCAAGTGCGGCCAACGTCAAAGCCATGAAGGCCAATGCGGTTTTAATCGCGACGTTGAACCCTTATCAAAACGCCGCCCAAGTGAAATCTTACGCGGCAGCGAAAATTCAAGCCATGTCCATGGAACTCATGCCTCGGATTACCCGGGCGCAGTCGATGGATGTTTTGTCTTCGCAGTCAAACCTGTCTGGCTATAAAGCGGTTTTGGATGCGACGCATGAATATGGTCGGGCTTTGCCGATGATGATGACGGCGGCTGGCACAGTGCCTGCGGCGCGTATTTTTGTTATGGGCGCTGGCGTGGCTGGTTTGCAAGCCATTGCGACCGCCAAACGTTTGGGCGCCATTGTATCGGCCACCGATGTTCGCCGTGCTGCGGCCGAGCAAGTGGAAAGCCTTGGCGGCACCTTCGTGATGGTCGAAGCCGATGAAGACGATAGCGGCGAAACCGCTGGCGGCTATGCCAAAGAAATGAGCGCCGATTATAAAAAGCGCCAAGCCGCTTTGGTAACCGAACATATCGCCAAACAAGATATTGTGATTTGCACCGCGCTCATCCCGGGTCGTCCGGCACCGGAGCTGGTGACCAAGAAAATGCTGGAAGGCATGAAGCCAGGGTCTGTGCTGGTTGATTTGGCCGTGGAACAAGGCGGCAATTGCCGTCTGTCGAAAATGGGCAAAGTAAGCGAGCATAAAGGCGTGAAACTTGTGGCGCATGAAAATGTGCCAGGTCGTTTGGCAGGCAATGCGTCGGAGCTTTATTCGCGCAATCTGTTTAACTTCTTAGATGCGTTTTACAATAAAGATAAGAAGTCGCTGGCTTTGGATTGGGAAGATGAGATTATTGCTGGCATTGGGCTGACCCAAAATGGCAGTATTGTGCATCCTGCGCTGGTTACCAAGCCTGCGGCCAAAGCGGATAAAAAGAAACCCGCAGCCAAGAAAAAACCTGCCGCTAAAAAAGCGCCTGCCAAAAAAGTAGCGGCCAAGAAAAAGCCAGCTGCGAAAAAACCTGCCGCTAAAAAAGCGGCCGCGAAGGGAGCGAAATAATGAACGCTGATGTTTTTGTCTATCTATTGAGCATTTTCGTAATGGCCGTTTTCGTCGGCTATTATGTGGTCTGGTCGGTTACGCCAGCGCTGCACACGCCGCTGATGTCGGTTACCAATGCGATTTCCTCGGTTATTATTGTTGGCGCTTTGGTGGCCATTGGCGCCGAAGTCGGCAGCAATGACATTTCGGGTCAAATGACACGTTGGCTTGGGTTTGGCGCGGTTGTGCTGGCCTCAATCAATATTTTTGGCGGCTTTCTGGTAACCCAGCGCATGCTCGCCATGTACCGTAAAAAAGACAAGTAGAGGCCTGATCCCATGAGTGCAAACCTATCTTCGCTACTTTATCTCGCCTCTGGCGTATTCTTTGTTCTGTCGCTGCGTGGCTTGTCGTCACCCGAGACATCACGCCAAGGCAATTACTTTGGCATGGTCGGTATGGCGATTGCCATCGCCACCACATTGTTTTTGCTGCAAAGCAAAAACATGGAAAGCTTCGGCATTATTGCAGCCGGCATCGGCATTGGCGGGCTTATCGGCGCCATAACCGCGCGTCGCATTGCGATGACCGACATGCCCCAACTGGTGGCTGCTTTTCACTCGCTCGTCGGCTTGGCTGCCGTGCTGGTGGCTTGGGCGGCGTTTTTATCGCCCGAGGCTTTCGGCATTGTCGATGCCAATGGCCATATTCATGCGGCCAGTCTGGTGGAAATGTCCTTAGGAGCGGCGATTGGTGCCATTACTTTTTCTGGTTCCATTATCGCTTTTGCCAAATTGCAAGGCACGATGTCGGGCGCCCCGATTATGCTGCCGCAGCGTCATGTGATTAACCTTATTCTCCTGCTGAGCATTATTGGCGGCATTGTCTATCTTTGCATGGACCCTGCCAACCAACTGCCAGAGGTATTTTTGTTCATTACGGTGCTGTCGTTTGTTATCGGTTTCTTGATCATCATCCCTATCGGTGGTGCCGATATGCCTGTGGTTGTTTCCATGCTGAATTCTTATTCGGGTTGGGCGGCTGCTGGTATTGGTTTCACTTTGGGCAATCTGGCGCTCATCATCACCGGTTCTTTGGTCGGCTCTTCGGGCGCGATTTTGTCTTACATCAT
>JAQWIP010000106.1 GCA_029248825.1 Alphaproteobacteria bacterium
ACGGCGGCAAAGTTGTGGGGGCGGGGTGTCTCATCGACCGCTCGAACGGCAAAGCCAAAGTGGGCGTTAAGCTGGCTTCTTTGGCACGGTTTCAAGTCGAGACGTTTGACGCCAAAAACCTGCCGGATGATTTGAAAAACACACCGGCGATAAAGCCGGGCAGTCGTGGTTTGAAATAGGGGCGCCCGCATGTTTCGACGCCGACTGCCGCAAACCTATTGGCAAAAAGCCCGCCAGTTTTTCTGGCCGCGCGAAGGCTGGTTGCGCGCCACGCTTTATCTATGGCGGCGCACCATTCGTTTGAGCGGCACGCCGCATAGCATTGCTTTGGGGCTGGCGATTGGCGCTTTTGTGTCGGCCAATCCGATTTTAGGCACGCATATTCTTTGGGCGGCGTTTATCATTTATTTCATCGGCGGCAATTTTCTGGCCGCCATTTTAGGCACATGGGTTGGCAATCCGATTAGTTTTCCGTTCATCTGGCTGGCGACATTTAATCTCGGACATTTGTTGTTAGGCACGTCTGGCGATGTCAAAAAACTGCCGGAGCTGAGCTTGAGCCTGCTCATCGATGCGCCCTTTGGCACCTTGCTGCCGCTCATCGGGCCGATGCTTTTGGGCTGGATTCCGGTGGGCTTGGTTTTGGGCGCATTGGTTTACTATCCAAGCTATTGGAGCATTGAGACCTATCAGGTAAGGCGGCGCGCGCGCTTGGACAGAAAACGCGATGCAGCGGCTAAAAAATAGTGCTAGGAATGCCTCATGGCAGTAGCTGAAAAACTTCGTCTTGGGGTCAATATTGACCACGTCGCGACCATCCGCAATGCGCGCGGCGGGCGTTTGCCTGACCCTGTGCGCGCGGCCGAAATGGCCGCTTTGGCTGGCGCCGATGGCATAACGGCGCATTTGCGCGAAGACCGCCGTCATATTGGCGATGAGGATATCGCGCGTTTGGCGAGCGAAATTGGCTTGCCGCTTAACCTAGAAATGGCCGCAACCGAAGAAATGCGCGCCATTGCTTTGCGCCATAAACCCAATGCCTGCTGTCTGGTGCCAGAAAAACGCCAAGAAGTAACCACCGAAGGCGGGCTGGATGTGCTGGGCGGCGGGGCGGCTTTGCAAGGCATTCTCGACCCTATCAAGGCGGCGGGCATTCGCATCTCCTTGTTCATCGACCCCGTCGAGGCGCAAATCGAAGCGGCGGTGAAAGCCGGTGCCGATATTGTTGAACTGCATACGGGCGCCTATGCGCATGCCCATCAAGATGGCGATGCCAAGCGGTTCGCGAGCGAGCTGGCGCGCTTACAAAAAGGCGCGGAGCTGGCCGATGCGGCTGGGCTGGAAGTGCATGCTGGCCACGGGCTGTGCTTTGAGACGGTGGCGCCCATTTCGGCGATATCGCAAGTGGTGGAATTAAACATTGGTCATTTTCTTATCGGCGAAGCGATTTTTACCGGCCTTGAAGGCGCCATTGAAAAAATGCGCCGCCTGATGCTAGAAGCGCGTCGCGGGCAGGGCGCCTCGGCATGATTTTGGGCATTGGCAACGACCTGATTGACATCCGCCGCATTGAAAAAACGCTGGAGCGTTTCGGCGAGCGCTTCATCCAACGCCTTTATACGGACATCGAGCAAAAGCGCTCGGAGCGGCGCAACCAGCGCGCCGCCTCCTATGCTAAACGCTTTGCCGCCAAAGAAGCCTGCTCGAAAGCGCTCGGCACCGGGCTTCGCCAAGGCGTGTTTTGGCGCGATATGGGCGTGACCAATCTGCCATCGGGCAAGCCGACGCTAAAGCTGACAGGCGGGGCTTTGGCGCGGTTGCAAAAAATGACGCCCGAAGGTATGGAAGCGCAAATTGACCTGACCATCACCGATGATTTTCCGCTGGCACAGGCGATTGTCATTATTTCTGCCAATCCAAAATCCGCAGCGATGGGATAGTCGATGTCGAAAAAGCAATCTTCAAAACCTGACACCAAGCCAGATGGGGTGAAGGAAAACATTCGTGTTTTCATCTTTGCGGCGGTGATTGCCATTCTCATCCGCTCGCTATTTTTCCAGCCGTTCAACATTCCGTCCAGCTCGATGAAGCCGACTTTGCTCATCGGGGATTTCCTATTCGTGTCGAAGTTTAGCTATGGCTATTCGCGCCACAGCGTTCCGTTTTCGCTATTGCCCTTCTCGGGGCGCACCTCGGATACGCAGCCCGAGCGCGGCGATGTCGTGGTGTTTAAACTGCCTGCCGACAATCGCACGGATTTCATCAAACGCGTGATTGGCCTGCCCGGCGACACTCTTCAGATGATAAATGGGCAATTATTCCTCAATGGCGTGGGGGTGAAACGCGAGCGCATCGACGATTTTGTAGAGCCACAACGCGGCGGCGAGCCGATACGCATTCGTCGGTTCCGCGAGACCCTGCCATCGGGGCGCAGCTATGAGGTGCTAGACCAGATCGACAATGGCCCCGTCGATACCACGCCGATGTATCAAGTGCCAGACGGGCATTATTTTATGATGGGCGACAATCGCGATAATTCCACCGACAGCCGCTTTGGCCGCTATGTCGGTTATGTGCCGCATGAAAATCTTGTCGGGCCGGCGCAAATCCTGTTCCTCTCTTTCGACGACCGCACCCGCTGGTATGAAGTCTGGCGTTGGCCGATTTCCATTCGCGGCTCGCGGCTGTTTGATTTGGTTCGCTAATGGCTTCGCTGAGCGCCTTTGAAAGCCGCTTGGGGCATGTGTTTGGGCAAGCAAAGCTGCTCGAGCGGGCGCTGCGCCATGCCAGTTTGGATGTCGAGGAAGACAATGAACAGTTAGAGTTTTTGGGCGACCGCGTGTTGGGTTTGGTGATCGCCGAATATCTGCTCGACACGCATGGGCAGGAAAGCGAAGGCGATATGGCGCGGCGTCTAGCGCAATTGGTCAGCCGAAAAACCTGCGCCAAAGTCGCCCGAGAGATAGACTTAATCGAAGTGTTGCGCATGGATGAGGGCATTCAAAAGAGTCAAAATGTGCCGACCAATATATTGGCCGATGCTTGCGAGGCTGTGTTGGGCGCGGTCTATTTGGATGGCGGTTTGGCGGCGGCGAAACGGGTGATTGAGGCGCATTGGCAGCCCCATTTTGCGGGTCAGACCGAAGCGCCGATTGACAAGAAAACCGCCTTGCAAGAATGGCTGATGCAGCGCGGACTGGCTTTGCCTATTTACGAGATTATCGAGCGCACGGGGCCTGACCATGCGCCGGAGTTTACTTTGCAAGCTTCGGCCCATGATGGGTCGGCGCTTGGGGTTGGGTCGTCGCGCAAATTGGCCGAACAACGTGCCGCCATGGCCTTGTTAGAGAGTTTGAAACAGGGGGCGGCGTTAAGCCCCGAAGAGGAGACGGGCGTATGACGATGTCACCCCAAAAATGTGGATTTGTCGCGGTCATTGGCCCGCCCAATGCCGGAAAATCAACTTTATCGAATGCGCTCGTGGGGCAGAAAGTCGCCATTGTGACGCAAAAAGCCCAGACCACGCGCATGCGTCTGCGGGCTGTGGTGATGCATCAGCAATCGCAAATTATTCTGGTCGATACGCCAGGCATTTTCGAGGCCAAACAGCGCTTCGACCGCGCCATGGTGAACGAGGCTTGGCTTGGCGTGAATGACGCCGACCAAGTGCTGGTGGTGCTAGACGCGGCGCGCGCCGAAACGCCCGAAGTCGACTTAATGTTGGAAGGTCTCGCGCGCAGCGACAAGCAGGTTTCTTTGGTGCTGAATAAAATCGACACCGTGCCGCATGAAAGCCTTTTGGCCTTGGTGCAAAAATTAAATGAGCGGGTGGCCTTTGCCGATACGTTTTTAATCTCGGCGCTGAAAGGCCATGGGCTCGACCAATTGCGCGATCAATTGGCGGATAATATGCCCGAAGGCCCGTGGCTCTATCCCGAAGACCAAGCGGCGGATATTCCGTCTCTCTTGTTGGCTTCGGAAGTGTTGCGCGAGAAATTGTTTTTGCGATTGCACGAAGAGCTGCCGTATTCTTTGACGGTGGAAACCGATAAATGGGAAGTCAAAAAAGACGATTCCGTGCGCATTGAGCAAACTGTTTATGTGCGCCGCGATGGCCAAAAGGCGATTGTGTTGGGCAAGGGCGGGCAGACGATGAAAGACATTGGCTCGGAGGCGCGCCGCGAGCTGGAAGAAATGTTTGAACGCCGCATCCATTTATTCGTCTTTGTGAAAGTGCGTAAAAATTGGAAAGAAGACCCTGAGCGATATCGCACGCTGGGCTTGGATTATAAGGCCTAGCCTATGCAGTGGGAAGCCGATGCCCTTATTTTAGCGGCTCGCCCCCACGGCGAAACCAGCGCCATTGTCGATGTGTTTTCGCGCGAGCATGGCCGTTTCACCGGCTTGGTGCGTGGCGGCAATAGCCGCCGACTGCGCCCTGTTTTGCAACCTGGCAATATGGTGATGGCCACGTGGCGCGCGCGCCTATCAGAACATTTGGGCGTCATCAGCGTCGATGCTGGGCGCGCCTATGCGGCCGAGGCGATGAGCGAAGCGAGCCTATTGGCGGGGCTGTCGTCTTTATGCGCCTTGATGCAAATCACCCCTGAACGGCAAGCTTATCCGCGCCTCTATGATACGGCGATGTTGGTGCTGGAGGCTTTGGCCGATGCCGAGATAGGCCACAATGGCCAGACCGATACCGATGTATGGCTGCCGATTTTGGCGCGTTTTGAAATGGCGCTGCTAGAGGAAACCGGCTTTGGGCTAGACCTGTCGCGCTGTGCGGCCACCGGGGAGATTGAAGATTTAATCTATGTCTCGCCGCGCTCGGGCCGCGCGGTTAGCCGCGAGGCGGGCGCGCCCTATGCCGATAAAATGTTCGCCTTGCCCGCGTTTCTGCTCGACCCTGCCGCCGAGGCCACAACGCAAGATGTGCGCCATGCGCTCGAGTTGCTGGGGCATTTTTTGGAGCGCCGTGTGTATTTGCCCAATGAGGCGAAACTGCCTGCCGCGCGCGAGCGACTGATAGACATCGTTTCGCGCCAATCGGGGGGCGACAAGGCTTAATTATCCACGAACCAGAATCGGCGAGGCGATTTAGAGACAAGCTTGCGAATCTGGCTATAAATTTGGCATGAGCGATATTGACGAACTCCCCCCCAGCGAAACCAGCGTTTCCCTCAAGCAAGCGCTAGAAACCCGCTATCTGGCCTATGCCCTCTCGACGATTACCAATCGAGCGCTACCCGATGTGCGCGACGGGCTGAAGCCTGTTCATCGGCGTCTGCTGTTCGCCATGCGCCAGTTGCGCCTCGACCCCGAGAACGGCTTTAAAAAATCTGCCCGTGTGGTCGGCGATGTTATCGGTCGCTATCACCCACACGGCGACCAAGCCGTCTATGATGCCCTTGTGCGCCTCGCCCAAGGCTTTGCCGTGCGCTATCCGCTGGTCGATGGGCAGGGTAACTTCGGCAATATCGATGGCGATAATGCGGCCGCCATGCGTTACACCGAAGCGCGAATGACGGCCATCTCTAGCTTGCTGCTGCAAGACCTCGATAGCGATACGGTCGACTTCCGCCAGACCTATGACGGCGAAGACGAAGAGCCGATTGTTTTGCCTGCCGCGTTTCCAAATCTCTTGGCCAATGGCGCCTCGGGCATTGCCGTGGGCATGGCCACCAGCATTCCCTCGCATAATGTCGATGAATTATGCGCCGCCGCCTTGCATCTTTTAAAAGCGCCCAATGCGCGCATTGATACGTTGATGGAATATGTGCAAGGCCCCGATTTTCCAACCGGCGGCACTTGCATTGAAACGCCCGAAGCCTTGCGCGAAGCCTATGCCACAGGGCGCGGCTCCATGCGGGTGCGGGCGAAATATGAAGTCGAAGATATGGGGCGTGGCACGTGGCAGATTGTCGTCACAGAAATTCCCTATCAAGTGCAGAAATCGCGCTTGATTGAAAAAATTGCCGAGCTGATGAACGCCAAACAATTGCCGATGCTCGATGACATTCGCGATGAAAGCGCGGAAGACATTCGGGTGGTGATTGAGCCGAAGAGCAAAAATCTCAAGCCCGAGCAAGTGATGGCCGTCTTGTATCGTATGACCGATTTGGAGAGCCGTTTCTCGTTAAATATGAACGTCATCGACAACCAAGGCGTGCCGCGTGTCATGGGGCTGCGCGAGGTGCTTTTGCAGTGGCTGCAACATCGCAATGATGTGCTTGTTCGCAAATCCAACTACCGGCTGAACAAAATTTTGGCGCGCCTTGAAGTTTTGGATGGCTATCTGATTGCCTATTTGAACCTCGATGAAGTCATCCGCATCATCCGCGAGGAAGACCATCCGCGCGATATGTTGATGTCGACTTTCAAGCTCACGCAAGTGCAGGCCGAGGCGATTTTAAACATGCGCCTGCGCGCTTTGCGCAAGCTGGAAGAAGATGGCATTCGTACCGAACACGCCGAGTTGTCGGCCGAAATGGCGGCTTTGCGAGAGCTTTTGGGTTCCCAAAGCCAGCAACAGGCGGTTGTGGCAGGCGAATTGAAAGCGCTGCGGAAACAGTTCGGCCCGAAAACCGAGCTGGGGCGTCGGCGGACTATCTTCGCGCAAGTCACGGGCGAAGAAGACATTTCGCTGGATAGTTTGATTGAAAAAGAACCGGTCACGGTTGTCTGTTCAGCCAAAGGTTGGATTCGCACGCTGAAAGGCCATGCCGAAGATGGCAGCAAGCTGACCTATAAGGATGGTGATAAAGCTAATTTCGTGCTGCACGCGATGACGACCGACAAGCTGGTGCTTTTCGCCTCTACTGGGCGCGCCTATGCTTTGGATGTCTCGAAACTGCCAGGCGGGCGCGGCAATGGCGATCCGGTGCGTTTGATGCTGGACATTGAGCCAGCCGAAGAAATCGTCGAGATGTTCGTGCATGATCCTGCCCGTAAATTGCTGGTCGCCTCGCGCGTTGGCAATGGGTTTATCGTGTCAGAGACCGAGCTGATTTCGACCCGCAAAGCGGGCAAGCAAATTCTAAATGTGAAAGCCCCCGATGAGGCGGCCATTTGCGTGCCAGCCTTTGGCGACCGCTTGGCGGTTTTGGGCGAGAACAAAAAGCTTTTGTGTTTTGCACTCGAGGAAGTGCCAGAGATGCCGCGCGGCAAGGGCGTGCGTTTGCAGCGCCATGGCGATGGCCATATGGCCGATGCGGGCTGCTATCTGGCCGCAGATGGGCTGAAGATTACCGATAAGGCAGGGCGAGCGCGGGTGTTCGAAGACTTGGACGAATGGCAAGGCTTGCGCGCGCAAGCAGGTCGCATTCGCCCGAAAGGCTTCCCCGTCGATGGGCTTCTGGGGCTGGCTTTCGCCAATCGCCTCTAAGCTTATTCGAAAGCCTATTCGGTTAGCTGAAACTCGGCTTGGCCTTCATAGTTCCAAAACTTCACCTGAATTTTATACGCGCCGGGCTTATAGCGGGCGGTATCGAGCGGCACTTGGCGAATTTCTTCGACCACATCGCGCTCGGCAATGGCGCCAAGGGTGATGGTTTCCTCGCAGACCTCAGGGCGGCGCACGGCTTGGATAAAGCCGCCATCCTCGGTGGTGACGACATAGCGGAATAATTTGCACGGCCCATCGGCGGTCAATGTGGCAACGCTATCGGTATTATTGACCAAGCGTAAGACAATCGGCATGGGGGTGATTTTGCTGGCTTGCAAAGCGTGCTGAATAGGCACGCCCACTTGCAGGCCAATCGCGCCTTCGCCAACGCTATTGTCCTCTCGCCAATAAAATCCCAGCAGGCCGACGACAAGGATAATGGCAAAAGTAGTGACCATCATATTGGGCATTCTCATGGGTTAATCTCCAAACACGACTTCTGGCAACCAAGTGGCCAATTGCGGAAACAGCGCGAGCAGCGCCAACATAGATAGTTGAATGGCCACGAAAGGCAAAGCGCCTTTGTAAATCTGGCCGGTGCGAATGCTATCGGGCGCAACGCCGCGCAAATAGAACAGCGCGAAGCCAAATGGCGGGGTTAAGAAACTGGTCTGTAGGTTAATCGCCATCATCACGCCCAGCCAAACCGGATCGACGCCCATCGACAAAAGAATAGGGCCGACGATTGGCACGACGACAAAAATAATCTCGATGAAATCTAGGAAGAAGCCGAGCAGGAACATAATCACCATGACCACAGCCACCGCCGTCCAGACGCCGCCCGGCAAGTCTTCCAGCAGGGCTTGAATGGCCTCATCGCCGCCAAGGCCGCGAAACACCAGCGAGAACAAGGCCGCGCCGATGAGAATGATAAACACCATAGAGGTTGTATGCGTGGTGGAGCGCACAACGCTGCCCAGCACATCGCCGCGCCAAGCGGTCGCCAAACTGACCAGAACCGCGCCAGCCAGCAGGCCACAAAAGCTCAAGGCCACGCCCATAGCGATATAGTCCAGCGCGCTCAGCGTGTCGCGCGCGAGGCGCAAATCCATATAGCTGGTTTGCAAAACCAAAAGCGCCAAAGCCAAGGCGCCCAATCGGATGAGCCTATGCCCGCCGCTTATGCGTTCGCCAGCCAGCAATATTGTGCCAATCGCGCCCACGGCAGCGGCTTCGGTAGGCGTGGCAATGCCGCCCAAAATAGACCCCAAGACGCCGATGATGAGGAATATCGGCGGCAGCAGCGCTTTTAGTAAAGCGCCCCATTCGATGTCGCCCTCTGGCTCGGCGCGCGGGGCTTTATGCGGTTGCAAATAGGCGACGCCGATTTGATAAGCGATATAAAGGCCAACCAAAACCAGACCGGGAAGCAAAGAGCCGGCAAATAATTCGCCAACCGAAACCGTATCGGGCGAGAAAATGCCTTGCTCGAGTTGCGCCTTTTGATAGGCATTGGCAATCACATCGCCCAGCAAAACCAGCACGATGGAGGGCGGGATGATTTGCCCCAAAGTGCCGGCCGCGGCAATCGAGCCTGCCGCCAAAGCGGGGTCATAGCCGCGCTTTAACATCGTGGGCAGCGACAGCAAACCCATGGTCACCACAGTGGCGCCAACAATACCCGTCGAGGCGGCCAATAGCGCGCCAACGATGGAAACCGAAATGCCCAAGCCGCCGCGCAAAGCGCCGAACAAGCGGCTCATGTTTTCCAGCAAATCCTCGGCGATGCGCGCGCGCTCCAACATGGTTCCCATGAACACAAATAGCGGCACGGCCATCAGCACTTCATTGGTCATTGTGCCGAAGATGCGTTGGGGCAGGGCGTAGAAGAAACTGACATCGAAAATATCAAATGACTGGCCGATGAAACCAAAGGCCAAAGCCACACCCGCCAAAGTAAAGGCGACTGGAAAGCCTGCCATCAATAGGGCGCAAGTGGTGGCGAACATAATCAGGTCGAGCGCAGGAATCATTTGCTGGACTCTTTCGGTTTGGCGAAGGCCAGGGTCGCGTTTTTAATCACGCCCGACACCGCCTGCAAACCGACTTGCACGGCAAAGACTAAAATCACCGATTTCAAAAGATAGACGCCTTGAATGCCGCTTGTCTCGCGCGAGCCTTCGCGCACCGACCAAGAAATAGACACATACTTCAGCGAGACCGTGAACAGCAAAATGCAAAACGGCAGCACTAAAAATAAACAGCCCAGCATATCGACGAGGGCTTTTCGTTTCTGCGCGGCTTGTGCGTAGAAAATATCGACGCGCACATGCTCGTCTTGCAACAGGGTGTCCGCCGCCGCCATCATGAACAAAACCCCATGCATAAAGAGAATAGATTCTTGCAGCAAAATAGAGCCAATGCCAAACACGTAGCGCAATACCACGACGCTGAATTGCACCAGCACCATGGCCAGTGCCAGCCAAGCGGCCGTGCGGCCGATTTTATGGTTGAGCGCGTCAATCCATGCGCTGAGTTGCGCCAAGGCAGGGGGTAATTTGGCAATCATGCGAACCCTCGGATTACACGCTGCGGCGCGATTTCGTGTAGGCCTCTTCGCTCACTTCGCCCCAGCGTAGGGAGTTGTCGAGCGAGGCTTTGAAGCTCTTGTAAACTTTCGCGGTGAAAGCATCTTTGGCGGCTGCATCTTCCACCACTTTGGTGGAAGTGGCTTTCAGGGCTTTCATAATTTCAGGCGAGAAGCTGCGCACTTGCACTTTGTGTTTCTTGGTCAATGTGTCCAGCGCGGCGGCGTTTTTATAATTATATTCGCTCGTGGTGAAATCATTTTCCGTTGCAAAAGCCGAGCGCATAATGGCTTGCTGCGGTTGGGTCAGCGAGTTCCATACCTCGAGGTTAATGCCGGTCGACAGACCCGCACCTGGCTCATGGAAGCCGGGGCAGTAATAAAACTTAGCCACTTGATGGAAGCCAAAGGCTATATCATTCCACGGCCCCACCCATTCGCTGGCGTCAATGGCGCCGCTTTTCATCGAGGGAAAAATCTCGCCGCCGGGCAAGGCAACCGCGGCCGCGCCCATCCGGCGCATCACTTCGCCGCCCAGACCCGGCATGCGAATTTTCAACCCTTTGAAGTCGTCGAGCGATTTAATTTCTTTGTTAAACCAACCGCCCATTTGCACGCCCGTATTGGCCGATTGAAAAGCGATGACGTTAAACTTGGCCGATAGCTGCTGCCATAGCTCTTGTCCGCCGCCGAAATTAAGCCAAGCGTTCAGCTCTTGCGCGGTCATGCCAAATGGCACGGCGGTGAAAAAATTAAAGGCGGTCGATTTGCCCTGCCAATAATATTCGGCGCCATTATACATGTCGGCCGTGCCGGTAGAAACGGCGTCGAAACTATCGAAAGCGCCGACCAATTCTCCGGCCGCATAGATTTTAATATCAATCTCGCCATCGGTCATCTCGCGCACGCGTTTGGCAATGTTTTCGGGCGCGGTGCCAAGGCCAGGGAAATTCTTTGGCCATGTGGTGACCATTTTCAAACGGCGTTTGCCTTTGGCATAGGCGGGCGCGGCGATGCTGGAAGCAGCGGTGGCGGTTAGCAATCCACTTAATAATTTACGACGACCTAGTTTCGACATCTTGCGTTTCCTCCACCTTATCTGTGTAATCTTTCCACCCAGCCGAGCCCAAGCTCTGCAAAGGGGCGAAGCGTTTCTTGTAAGACATTTTAGAACAATTTTCTATTAAATAGCCGAGGTAAACATAAGCCAAGCCGCGCGCCTGCGCCGTGGCGATTTGGTCGAGAATAATAAAACTCCCCAAACTCGGACGCGCCACCTCGGGGTCGAAAAACGAATAGACCAAAGATAGGCCATCGCTCATCGTATCGCGCAATAGGCAGGCGATGAGCGTGCCAGCGGCATCGCGATATTCGACGATATGCGTCTGCACACAAGTCTCTTCCACCATGGCCATATAATCCATCGGTGTCATATCGCTCATGCCGCCATCGGCGTGGCGGTGGTCGAGATAGCGGCGCAAGAGATCATATTGTTCGCGCGTGGCATCGGGCGTCATGTCGCTGGCGATTAAATCTGCATTGCGATTGCGAGTGCGCCGAAAACTTTTGGAGGCGCGAAACGCAGCCACTTTCACCCGCACCGAACGACACGCCGAACAGCCATCGCAAGCCGGACGATAGGCAATGCTTTGGCTGCGCCGAAAGCCCGCATGGGTAAGATTATTATTTATCTCATCGGCTTTATCGCCGGCCAGATGCGTGAACAATTTGCGTTCCAACTGTCCCTCCAAATAGGGGCAGGGCATGGGTTCGGTGATGAAGAAGGAGGGCAGGTCGCTCGATTGTTTCATCTCATCCCCTAAAGCCCAAAATACCATGGGGCGAACAAAGAGTAGGTTGCCCACAAGAGAACGATAAGCGGAATGCCCGCCCGCATGAAATCAGTGAAACGGAAATTGCCTGGCGTCATCACCAAGAGATTGGTCTGATAGGCAATCGGCGTGGCGAAGCTGCAATTGGCCGCGAAAATAACCGCTAGAATAAACGCCATTGGGTCGACATTGAGCGAGCTCGATAGGCTAATCGCTAGCGGCGTGAATAAAACCGCCGTGGCATTATTCGACAAAATATTGGTGATAACCGCGCACAGTAAAAAGAACGCCGATAAAATAACCGCCGGAGCCGCGCCTTCGAATAGCGCCAGAAAATTATCCGCGACAAAGCCCGCGCCGCCCGTCACCAACATGGCTTGCGCCATGGCCAGCGCGGCCGTGACCACCACATAAATGCGCAAATCAAACCCGCGTGTGGCTTGGCGCACGTTCAACACGCCGCTCATCACCATGGCCACAGCTCCCACCAGGGCGGCTACCACAATCGGCACAATATTGACCACGGCGGCCAAAACCGTGGCGACGAAAATCAACCGCGCCAGACCCGCTTTTTCAAACCGAGGCAATTCGCGCGCCGACCATTGCAGCAAAAGCGTATCGCGATTATGCCGCAAACCTTCGACGGCGCTTTGCTGGCCAATGACCAATAAAACATCGCCCGCTACCAGCCGCACATCGCTCATTTCGTGGCGCAACATGCGCGAGCGGCGTTGCAGGCCAATAATCAGGCAGTCGGTCGTATGGGTGAAACCCGTCTGACCAATAGCGCGGTCGGCAATGCGCGAGCCGGGGGCAATCACCAATTCGGCCAGCATCAGGTCTTCATCGCCATCTTCGGCGCCCGGCACTTGGCGCAGCAAATGCTGGCGCAAGGGATGTTCTTTGAGCGCCAAAGCATCGCCAATCTCGCGGCGCGTGGCGGCGATAAATAATTTATCGCCCGCTTTCAGCGTGTGGTCATCGAAGGGCGGCAATAGCTTCTGGCTGCCAGTCTCGACGATTTGTAAAGTCATGCCCGAAAGCGCAGGCAAAAACCCTGCCGCCATTTGTGCCCCCACCAAGGGGTCGCCGTGGCGCAAGCGCAGCTCGATGATGAATTGGCGCCCCGAGTCTGTGTCGGGTTCGGCTTCGCCGTCTTCGCGCACACCCAAAATGCGCGGCATGAGAAATAAAACATAAAGACTGCCGACGCCCATCATCACGAGGCCTGGCACGGTTTGGTCGAAGAATTGCAATTGCGCCATGCCGAGGCGCGCCGCCGTATCGGCGACCAGCAAATTAGTCGAGGAGCCGATGAGCGTGAGCATGCCGCCCAAAATCGTGATGAAGCTGAGGCTCATCATATAGGGCCCCGCCTTGATGTTGGCGCGCGCCGCCATGGCCACTAAAATGGGAATGGTCATTAAGACGACAGGCGTATTATTGAGAAACGCCGAAGACACCATGGCGCCCAAGAGGACGACCAGAATGGCGATATCGGCGCGTCGTGTGGCGCGGCGCGAGGCTTGCTCGATGATTTTTTCCAGCGCGCCAGATTGAAACAACCCCTGCGCCATAACCAAAAGCGCCATGATGGTAATCAGCGCCGGATTGCCAAAGCCAGCCAGAATATCGCCGCTATCGAGCAGGCCCACCCCCTCGGCATCGACCAGCGGCAGCAGGCTGAACAAAAGCAAAAGCACTACAAGGACCAAAAGAGAGGTAATCTCTATGGAAATACGCTCGGTGGCATAGGCCACCATGGCCAGAAAAATGACCCCAAAGCTCGCCCACATATGAAATTGATCTATCATCTGGGGCACCTTACAGGCTATTCGACTTTTTCTCTAGGCTTGCAGGCTCTAGATTTCGCTGAGCCAATCAGGCATAAGCTTACAGAGGAACAGGGTTTGTTTGTCATCCTGCGGGGCTTGCCGGCGCAAGCCATACTTCGGAGTTTTTGTGTCGTCAGAAATGTTACAGCAAAATGCGCTTCGCAAGGCTTTCGGCAATTTTGGGACGGGCGTTGCGCTCATCGGCGTCCACGATGTGGATGGCCATGCCGTTGGCCTCACCATCAATAGTTTCGCCTCGGTATCTTTGCAGCCTGCGCTCTTGTCTTGGTGTTTGGCCAAAGACAGCCAATTGTTCGACGCCATCACCCAAGCCGACAGGTTCAGCGTGAATATTCTCGCCGCCGACCAGACCGATTTATCCAATCGCATGGCCATGCCGGGCGACCATCGCTTTGCGGCGGACGAATGGGCGGCCAGTGCCAGCGGCGGCATTTTCGTAAACGCCGCTTTAGCAAAATTCGATTGCCGCTTGCACCAAACCGTCGAGGCGGGTGACCATGTGGTTTTTCTGGGCGCCATTGAAGAAGCTTGGGCGTGCGATCAATCGCGCGCGCCTTTGGTTTATTTTCGCGGCGGCTATCGGCAATTATTGGGAGACGACTAGATGCGCAAATGTGCCTTCATCGGATTGGGCGTGATGGGTTTTCCCATGGCGGGGCATTTAGCCAAAGCTGGGTTTTCGGTCACTGTGTTCAATCGCAATGGCGCCAAAGCCGATGACTGGTGTCAAACCTATGGCGGCCAAAAAGCCGATACCCCGCGCGCGGCGGCTCAAGGCGCTGATTTTATTTTCACCTGTGTCGGCAATGATGATGATTTGCGTGCCATCGTTTTGGGCGCCGATGGCGCGCTGGCAGGCATGCAGGCGGGGGCGATTTTAATCGACCATACCACCACATCCGCCGAGGTGGCGCGCGAGCTATCCAGCGCTTGTCTGGCGCAAAATTGCGCCATGTTAGATGCGCCAGTTTCGGGCGGCGAAGCGGGCGCGGTAAACGGCGCGCTGACGATTATGGTCGGCGGCGAGCCGGAAACTTTCGCGCAAGCCGAGCCGTTGATGGCGCCTTTCGCGCGCGCCAGTAAATTATTGGGCGCGGCTGGGGCTGGGCAGTTAACCAAAATGGTCAATCAAATTTGCATCGGCGGATTGGTGCAAGGGCTGGCCGAGGGATTAAACTTTGCCGAAAAAGCCGGCCTCGACGGGCGCGCTGTGGTGGACACAATATCCAAAGGCGCGGCGCAAAGCTGGCAGATGGAAAACCGTTTCGAGACCATGGTAGAGGGCGCGTTCGATTTCGGTTTTGCCGTCGATTGGATGGTCAAAGACTTGGGCATTTGCTTGGACGAAGCCGCGCGTAATGGCGCGCCTCTGCCGATTACCGAGCTGGTGAAAACCTATTATGAAGATGTGCAGGCCATGGGCGGCGGACGCTGGGATACCTCGAGCCTACTAAAGAG
>JAQWIP010000112.1 GCA_029248825.1 Alphaproteobacteria bacterium
GTTCTTGCCCGCGCTCAAACGCGTCAAACGCATCAGCTCGGTCAATAAATCGGGGCCTTTCATGGGGTCTGAATTTGCTTTCGAAGATTTCTCGTCGCAAGAAGTCGGTAAATTTTCCTATAAATGGCTGCGCGATGAAGCTTGCGGCGAGTTGACCTGCCACGTTACCGAGCGGCGTCCTTTGTATAAGCACTCGGGCTATACGCGCACCATTAGCTATACCGATACGACCGATTATCAGCTGCGCAAAGTGGTCTATTACGACCGCAAAAACGCGCTGCTGAAAACGCTAATCTTTAGCGACTATCAGATCTATCTCGACAAATATTGGCGCGCCCATAATCTTTACATGGAGAACCATGTAACGAAAAAAACCACGACGCTGCGTTGGGATGAATATGAGTTTCAAACCGGTTTGACCCAAGCTGACTTCAACCAAGATAGCTTGAAGCGGGCCCGCTAAGCAATGTCGCGCGCGCGTCTCCTCCCCGTATTGGCGGCTCTTCTGGGGGTTAGCGCCCCCACCGCTTGGGCGATGGATATCGACTTTGATGGCAATGTCGAGTTAGAAGCCCGCCATTACCCCAAACTCGGGCGCGGCGACGATATGGAACAAGATTTCACCTCCATTTCGAGCGAGGTGGAGCTTGGGCTTTATTCGCGCTCGGGTCGTCATGCGATTATTTTAAAACCCTTTGGCCGCTACGACGAACACGACCATGAGCGCAGCCATATGGATTTGCGCGAAGCCAAATATCGCTATTTGCGCGGCCCCTTTGAGCTGACGATAGGCGCCGATAAAGTGTTCTGGGGCGTCACTGAATTTTTGCATCTCGTCGATATTGTCAATCAAACCGACAATGTTGAAAGCACCGATGGCGAGGCCAAGCTCGGCCAGCCGATGGTGAAGCTGGCCTATAGCACGCGCTTTGGCACATGGACGGGCTACTCGCTGCCGTTCTTTCGCATTCGCCAATATGTAGACCCGATAACGGGGCGGCCTAATTACGGCTTTGTCGTCGATGATAACACCAGCCTATTTGAAAGCGGCGAAGGGCGGCGCACGGAAGATTACGCGCTGCGCTATAAACATAGTATCGGCGTGTTTGATATTGGCCTATCGGGGTTTAAAGGCACATCGCGCGAGCCACAATTGCTCGCCACGGGGGATGTCTCGGCCAATAATGGCTTGCCAAAACTGCAAGCCTATTACGCCTATCTGACGCAAACCGGCATAGACGTGCAGGCCACTTTGGGCTCTTGGCTATGGAAATTAGAGGCCAGCCAAAGCACGCAAAACCGCTTTACTGGCGCCCTTGCAACGCTTGCCTCTCCGGTAGAGGAAGTCGATGTGGCGCGCGCGACAGGCGGCTTTGAATATACGTTTTACAATCTGTTCAACAGCGGCACAGATGTCGGGCTGGTCGCCGAATATATGTGGGATGAACGCGAAGCCGACGCCCCGCAAGCCTTTGGCAATGACATTGGCATCGGCTTTCGCTGGACCGCCAATGACACGCAATCGACGGCTGTTTTGCTGGGCGGGTTTTACGACCTCGATACCAAATCAAGCGGCCTATCGCTAGAAGCCGAACGCCGCTTGGGCCAAAGCTATAAAGCCACCCTCGAAGCCCGCTTCCAAGATAAAGTCGGCGACGCAGATACGCTGGCTCAAGCCAATGCCGATGAAGATTTCATCCGCTTGCGATTGGCTTATTTCTTCTAATTTCTGTTTAGTTTTGCTCGCCAAATGACATTTTCCTGTTTAGGCTTTTCGTCTAAAGGGAGACTATCTTATGAGCTCAACATCCTCTGGGGAAACCGCCCCTGTGCCGAAGTCCGTTCGCAATTACACGCTGGCCATGCTGGTGCTTATCTATGCGTCTAGCCATGTAGACCGGCAAATTGTTTCGATTTTGGCCGAAAGTATTAAGCTGGAGCTGATGCTGAGCGATACGCAATTGGGCTTTTTGATTGGATTATCTTTCGCACTTTTTTACGCCACGCTTGGCATCCCCATCGCGATTTTGGCCGACCGTTATTCGCGCCGCAATATTATCGCCATCTCGGTGGTTGTCTGGTCGGCGATGACGGCGTTCAGCGGCATGGCAGCGAATTATTTCCAACTGGCGCTCGCGCGAATTGGAGTTGGCATTGGCGAGGCCGGGTCTAGTCCGCCCAGTCATTCGATGATTTCTGATTTATTCCCGCCCGAAAGCCGCGCCACCGCCATGGGCATTTATGCCACGGGCATTAACATTGGCGTGTTGATCGGCTTTCTTGTCGGCGGTTGGATTGACCAATGGTATGGCTGGCGCATGGCGTTTTTCGTGGTTGGCATTCCGGGTGTGATACTTGGATTGCTGATGTTTTTCACCGTTCAAGAACCCGCCCGCAGCCAACCTGTGAAACCGCTGAAACTGAATATTTTTTCTGAAGTCTGGGACACTTTTAAATTGATGATGTCGATACCAAGCCTGCGCCATATCGTTATCGGCTGCACGTTGGTGGTGTTTGTTGGCTATGGCGCGCTGTATTGGAATGGCGTTTTCTTCCGCCGCATCCACGGATTATCCTCGGGCGAAACGGGCACGCTTCTAGCGCTTATCGGCGGTGTCGTGGGCGGCATTGGCACCTATTCGGGCGGCCTGCTGGCGGATTATCTAGGCAAGAAAGACAAGCGGAATTACGCTTGGCTGACGGCGGGCGTGAAATTATTCATCCTGCCCGTGGCTGTGGCTTTCTACCTCGCAACAGATTTGAAAATCGCCATTGGGCTATTTACCCTCACGGCGTTTTTTGGTGGCTTTTACCTGTCGGTCAGCTTCGCCATGACGCAAAGCCTCTTGCCAGGTCCAAGTCGGGCTTTGGGCGCGGCCTTATTGCTGTTCTGCATCAATATCATCGGTCTCGGACTAGGCCCGCAATTGGTTGGCATTCTGTCGGATTATTTCTTGCCGACCTATGGCGTCGATGGCTTGCGGTATGCTTTGGTCAGCGTCGTGGTGGTCAATCTTTGGGGCGCGGCGCATTATATTTTGGCCGCTCGCACCTTGCGCGAAGACCTAGAGGCCAATAGCGACGCGTAAACCAAATCGGCGCCCCTGAGTGTTACCAAGGGGCGCCGCTTTTGTTTGTTAAAAAGCCAAGGCAAGCGTCAGGCTAAGGCTTGCCGTTTCGGCGGAAGTCTCTTCGCCGTCGCCAGCCAAGGGACGGTCGACCTCGGTGATTTGGTAGTAATACCCAAACTCAACGCCCGCCGCGATTTTGCGGCCGCCACCAATCATAATCTCTTCATATTCGGTGACATTTCCGGCGACATTGGTTTCGCTTTCTTCACTCTCGGTAAAGCCAAGCCCCCAATAGCTATCGCCGCGTTTGTATTTCAGCGCATAGTTGAGCGTCTCGACACTCTCGCTATTGAGGTATTGCTCCCCTGGCAACTCGCCTAAATTGTCATATTTCGACAGATTGGCGCCAAATATCCAATCACTCCAGTAAAGCTGCAAGCCAGTGCTGGTGCTTTGGGGGTCGATGGCACTGTTCAGCGTATCGCTGCTTACATCGGAATAACTCAAGCGATACCCAAGGCTTCGATAGGTGCCAGTAATGCGCATCGCCAATTCGATAATATCCTCGAATAACATCGTCGTGTGGCCTCGAGCTGGTGGCGACATTGTTTTTGCTACCGTTGCGGTCGCGATTATTCGGCGTGTAAGAAGCCGCCAATTGCAGGCCCCCAACTTTGGGGGTGAGATAGGAAAACTTATTCGCATCGCCCGAAATATGTTCCAGCTTGGTCGACATATGCGCGTCTTGAATGACGTTCACGGCGTCGAACTGCAAGTCATAGGCCTCTTCGATAATCGTTTCGGTAATGGAATTATCGAACATTTTGAGGCCTGGTACAAAGCGCGGGGCGCGCACTTGCATGAGGTGACCGACACCGTTTTCGGCGCCCAAAATCACCTTCCCCCAATCGGCTTTAATGTAGAGATAATGCTCGTCGATCAAATCTTCGCTGGCGCCTTCGGCTTCCAGTTCAATTCGCACGCCGATTTCTGTGCCTTCGGGTAAAGTGGTTTTTGCCTTGAAATAAATCTCACCATTTTGCGCCAGCACCTCATCTTCAAAGCTTGAGGTGCCCTCTTTATCGACGTCGACCAAATTGACCGATTGGATAAAATAGCCGCCCAATTGCAAATCAATCGGCGACTTGTCTTACGCCATAGCGGGGCTGCTCATGCCCAGCAAAACCAAAAGAGAGACACCGATAGGCGTCCATTTTAATTGTTGTTTCATAGTCCATATCCTTGTTTTTGTTTTTGGATACAGCCCACCGCAACCACTTGTAGGAACGCGCAAGGGCAAACGCACGATGCGAATCGCTACGCCCTTGT
>JAQWIP010000120.1 GCA_029248825.1 Alphaproteobacteria bacterium
GAGCTGCATAACCGAGACAGCATCGGGGTGAAGCTTCACCGCCACAATGCGTTCTTGCAAACGCGTGAGCGGGCCGGCGATTTGCACGGCACTGGCGAGAAAGGCTTCCGCTTTACTCATTGGCTTCAACAACCTTACGCAAAATTAACACCCGATACGGCACGCGCCCAAACGATCTGGCACACGCATAAAGACCCGTGATATTTCGAATCACTTGCCCTTGCTTTGTTTTATCACAGTTTGCCTCATAAAATTACCACAAATGGCGGAATTCCCGAACTTCTCCGCGCCCTTAAAACCACCCTCCTCGGCGCCTAGCAAATCGCGCGCGGGCGAAAAACTGGCTTGTCTTTGTCGAGATTTCAGGTGTAGAGTTTTGCCTAAATAAGGGAGAGAAAATCATGAGTGATATTGCAATCAAGCCCGTGTCTGGCGGCGTTGGCGTCGAAGTGGCCAATGTAAACATCGATGAAACGCTGAGCGAGGGGCAGTTCCAGTTCATTCAAAAAGCTTTTGTCGACAATGGTTTGGTGTTTTTGCGCGACCAAGACATCACACCCGAGCAACATATCGACTTCGCCGAACGCTGGGGCGACATCAATGTGAACCGCTTCTTTCCCAAGCTCGATGGCTATGAGAAAATTGCCTCTGTCACCAAAGAAAAAGACCAAATAACCAATATCGGCGGCGGCTGGCACACCGACCATAGCTACGATCAAATTCCCGCTATGGGCTCTATTTTGCTGGCGCGCGAGACCCCCACCGTGGGCGGCGATACGCTTTTTGCCTGCATGTATAAAGCCTATGAAAGCCTATCCCCTGGCCTCAAAACCACATTGGAAGGCATGAAAGCTGTGCATTCGAGCCGGCATATTTTTGGCGACCAATCGGCCTATCGCGACGAGATGGATGGCGTGTTTGAAAACGCCGATAAAGCCACCCAAGATGCCGTGCATCCGGTCATCATCACGCATCCCGAAAGCGGGCGCAAAGCGCTTTATGTCAACCCAGCCTTCACGCTGCATTTTGAAGGATGGAGGGCGGCCGAAAGCAAGCCCCTGTTAGATTATCTGTATCAACACGCCACGCTGATGGAACACACAACGCGCTTTAAATGGGCCGAAGGCTCGATTGCCATTTGGGACAATCGCTGCACGTGGCATTATGCCTTGAACGATTACCATGGCGTGCGCCGCGAAATGCATCGCATCACGCTGGAAGGCTCGCCGTTGAATTAGGCTTTTTGGCCGAGTGCCGCCTCGACTTGGTCGAGGCGCTCTTTGCCGAAGAAAATTTCCTCGCCAACAAAAAATGTCGGAATGCCGAAGGCACCGCGCGACACCGCTTGTTCGGTATTGCTTGCCAATTGGGCTTTTACGTCTGGCTCGCTCATTTTCGCCATCAACGCATCGGCGTCAAAGCCGGCGTCGGCAAACGCTTTATGCAGCACTTCCCCATCATCGAGTTTCAAGCCCTGCTCCCAAAGGGCGGCCACCATGGCATCGATATAGGCGGGCAAAAATCCCTCGCCTTGCGCCACAATCGCGCCGCGCGCCAGCATCAGCGTATTGACGGGAAAATGCGGGTTCATTTTAAATTTGCTCAACTTGTGAAGCTCGATGAACCGCTGCATTTCTAGGTTTTCATAAGCCATTTTATTGGGAATGGCGCCGAACGCAATCATCGGTGCCTGATTATTGGTGGCCTTAAAAATACCGCCCAAGAGACACGGAATATACTCAAACCGCGCGCTGGTTCGCGCTTCGATGTCGGGTATAATTTTATGCACCAGATAAGCGTTGGGACTGGCGAAGTCAAAAATGAAATCGATGGTTTGGCTCATGTGGAAATCCTTCTGTCCAAATTTAGTCGGCTGACCCAAATCAGCTTAGCCAAGCGGCCCCAATTTGCAAAGGCTTGCTTAGAGACCCGAAATCAGGGCAAAAGGGAGGGACGTTTGTAAGTTGCGTAACGAGTGAGTTGGTAAAATGGCGTCGAGTGTTTCGACAATCCGTGTGGGCAAAAGGACGAGCGTGCTTGCGCGCCTGCTCTTGAGCCTTGCCTTGCTACCTGGCCTCGCGGGGTGCGCTAAGTTTTCGCAAGATGTCAAAAAAGACCCGGTCAACGTCGGCGAAACCATCGGCAGCGGCGAAGATTACACCAGCGAATTTGGCTCGACTTACGAGATTGGCACCCCCTCAACGCGCGCCGCCACCAGCAGCGCTTTATTTCTTGGCACGCTTTTGCGCGAGCAGCCCTATGATGCCCCCTCGGGCGGCTCTTATGGTTCGCTCTTTGCCGCCCATAGCGCGCTCAATTCAGGCGATGTGCCGATTGCCAGCACCGACACAGGCGCCACCCATCAATGGGATGACGGCTGGACGGGCAAAGGCGTGAAAGTCGCGGTTCTCGATCAGTTCACCGATAACGACCGCATCGACAGCCATGGCGATTTGGTTTCTTTGGTGGTCAATTCGGTGGCGCCCGAGGCGACTTTGGAAATGCGTAATTCCGACCTTGAGATGGCCAGCGCTTTCACGGCTTGGGCCGATTTCGACGCCAATGATTTTCACATCGTCAATAATTCATGGGGCATTCCGCGCTTTAACCACGTCACGCGCGAGGAATACACAGGCTTTGACGCCGATGTCGCGGCCGCCGTTGCAAGCAATTATCAAACCACCGGCTCGGCTATCTATAGCGATCGCATGTTGTTTATTTTCTCGGCCGGCAACTCTGGCGAGCTATGCCCCGACCGGCGCATTCAAGAATGCAGTTATGATGCCGCCGTCGTTTATGGCCAACGAGCCAATGGCGTGGCCGATAAAGACGCGATGATTTGGGTCGGCTCACTCAATGATGCTGGCACAGATATTGCCGCCTACAGCCATACGGCGGGCGATATGAAAAATGATTTCATCGTCGCCCATGATGATGTTTTGAGCGCTGGCGACGGAGCTGGCACGTCTTTCGCCGCCCCGCGCGTAACCGGCGCGGCCGCGCTGCTGCGCCATAAATTTCCTTTCCTCAATGGCACGCAGTTGAGAGATTTACTGCTCGGCACGGCCACTGATATTGGCGCCACGGGCATCGATGAAGTATTCGGCCACGGCCAACTCGATCTGGCCAATGCGCTAAGCCCGCAAGGCGCTTTGGAGGTCGAATGAGACATCTGATTTCCTTACAAAACAAACTTTGGCGCGCAGGCTTTTTCGCACTGGTCTTGGTTGCGCTTTTGCCCAGCCCCAGCCGAGCGCAAGATTGGCAGCTGCTGCACCTCAGCGCCAGCAGCCAGCATCAGGGGTCGAAAGTCTGGAGAGGTCGGTTTCATGGGCTCAATGGCCAGCTGTATAATGCCACGCAGTTTTATCAATCGACGCGACCGCAATTTTCCGCCAACGGCCTCTTGGCTCGCTCCGGCCAAGGCGCGCTGACTTGGTTGGTGCCGCTATCGGTCGATGCGGGCTATTCGGCCAAACTCTATCAGGCCAGCCCCCTGGCCAGCCTCGGGTTTGGCGCCGCCTTGCGTCTTGGCGCGCATAGTCTCGTCAGCTTTCGGGTGGATAATATAATCGTGGTCGGCGGCAAAGTATCCGAACAGCCGTGCTTCGACAGCTTTCGGAGGCGCTTCCATTGCGGTTCGGGTCTGGCGTGGACAGAATTTGAAGCCACAAATAGCGCCAAAGATAAGAGCGGCGGGGGCGCAGGCCAGCTCAACGAGCCAGCCCTACATGCCAAATTCATTCATAAGTTTTCGTTTTAAGGCGCCTAGAACATTAAGTCCGCAAGCTTGCGGCGGTGATAGCGCGCATCGCCATGCAAGGCGCAATCCATAATGGCGCGACGCCGATATAGCTGCGCATCGCAATCATAGGTAAAGCCGAAACCGCCGTGAAACTGAATGGCGCGATCGGCGGCAAAACTATACGCCTCGCCCGCTTCGGCCTTGGCCATGCGCACGGCCATTTCGCCTTCGCCTTGTTGGTCGACCAAAAAGGCCGCCGAATAAAGGTGCGACCGCGCCCGCTCATAGGCCTGATGCGCATCCACCGCTGTATGTTTCAAAGATTGATACGAACCGATGAGCTTGCCAAATTGCTTGCGCGTTTTAAGATAGTCCAACGTGTAATCAATGCACGAAAACGCGCCGCCACACATATCGGCGGCCAACAATAAAGACGCCGTCAATTCAATATGCGCCAAAGTCTCGCGCGCCAAAGAAACATCCATCCGCACCGATAGGGGCAAGCGAAGACCTTCCAAATTCAGGGCATAGGAACGCTGCGTATCATCGATAATTTTCTCGCGTGTCAGACGCGACGCATCGACTTGCGACTTCGGCAAAACCACCAAAGCGGGTGCGCCCTCATAGGCCAGACTGACGATAAAAAACTCTGCGCTCGTCGCATGCGTGACCAGATATTTCACCCCCGATAACACCAAAGTGTCGCCATCCGCCTTGGCGGTGCAGCTCAGGTTTTCCAAATTCCAATCGGCATGCGCCTCGCAAAGCGCCAGACTGGCTGGCGAACCGCTAGCAATTTGGGGCAGAAGCGTTTGCTTTTGCGCCTCTGTGCCACCGCGCAATACGGCTTGTGCCGCCAATGTGGTGCCGATAAACGGCGAACTCATCATGGCGCGCCCCATATATTCGACCAGAGGCACAACCTCGCCCATGCCCAAACCAATGCCGCCGAAATCTTCTGGAATGGCAATGCCCATCCAGCCCAGCTCCACCATCTCGCTCCAAATGGCGGGGTCGTATCCGGTCTCATCGTCGAGCAGGCTGCGGACTTTATCCATCGGCGATTTATCGCGGCAAAAGGCGGCCGCAATGTCGATGAGTTGAGCTTGCTCTTGCGACAAACCAATCGTGGGGGTAATGCCCGGGCCTACATATGCTGACATGGGGTTTCCTTTTCTTCGTTTTGGGCGGGGGTTCGCTTAGCTTTTGGGAAGCCCAAGCACATGCTCGCCAATAATATTGCGCTGAATTTGCGACGTGCCGCCGCCAATCGTGGCCGAGAAACTGTTCAAATAACCGCGCTGCCAAATGCCATTATCATGCGCGCTGTCATCGCCGACATAATAAGCCGCCCGCGTGCCTTGCAAAGTAATGGCGAAAGCATTGAGGCGTTGGTAGAAATCTGTGCTGGATAATTTGCCGCCCAAGGCCAAAGACATGGGGCGGTCTTGCGTGAGCGGTTGCAATTTATCGCGCCGAGACGCCAAGCCAAGCGCGCGCGCTTCGGTCATTAAATGCACTAATTCCTCGCGTATCGCCTCGTCTTCAATGGCCGGCTTGCCATTGAGCTGTGCCGATTTGGCCAGCCCAATAATATCATTCGGGTCGGATAGCATCATCACATGACCGCCTGCCTGTCCCGAGCGCGCGCCGCGCTCATATTCCAGCGTTTGCATGGCGATGAGCCAGCCTTCGCCTTCTGCGCCCATCAGGCAATCGGCCGAAATGCGCGCATCGTCAAAGAAGGTTTGGGTGAAGCCATATTCGCCGGTTAATTTGCGAATGGGAACCGTTTGAATGCCCTCGCCTTTCATCGGCGCGAGGAAAAAGCTCAAGCCTTTATATTTGCTCTCGGCTTGCGGATTGGTGCGCGCCAGCAAAATCATATGGTCGGCGTAATTGCCCTGCGTCGTCCAAATTTTCGAGCCATTGATGACATACGCATCGCCATCGCGCACGGCGCGGGTTTGGGCATTGCCCAAATCAGAGCCATGGTCGGGCTCAGAAAAACCCTGACACCAAATTTCTTCGGCCGAGAGAATGCCGCGAATATATTTTTGCTTTTCGGCTTCCGAGCCTCGGTCGATGAGCAAAGGTCCCGTCCAATTGAGGCCAATGGCATTGAGCATAATCGGGGTGCGTTCTTGCGCCATGGCGCGGGTGGCCGCATCTTGAAAGCTTTTGTCCAGCCCGCCGCCGCCATATTCTGTCGGCCAATGGGCGCCCAAATAGCCCGCCTCATAAACTTTATTTTGCCAATCGCGCAGAAAATGAAACTGCTCATCCGTGCCGACTTCCATGAAAGTCAAAGGCAACATGAAATCCGTGTCTCTTGGCGTGTTTTCTTTAAACCAATTCTGTGCGTCTTGCGTGAAGGCGTCTAAATCTTTTGCATCCAACATGAACAACTCCCTTTATTTGCTCTTTACTATAAGGGCTGGCGCGCGATTGAAAAGAGCTAACCGCGCGTTCGATTAAAGTCCGAGCAGGGCTTTCGACATAATATTGCGCTGAATTTCATTCGAGCCAGCATAGATGGTTGCGGCTCGATCGTTTAAATATTGCGGCATGGCGGTGGCTGCCAAATCAGACCCTAGCGGCGCGACATTGGCCTCGGGTCGGCGCGCTTCGGGTTGATAGGGCAAAGCGTAAAACCCAACCGCTTCCACCGCTAACTCCGTCACCAATTGGCGTAATTCCGTGCCGCGCACTTTCACCGCCGAGGATAAAGCGCCCACCGGATCGCCCGATTTAACGGCCGAGAAAATCTTATCTTCAAACGCCTGCATGGCCATAAGCTCGATTTCGGCGGCGGCTAATTTGGCCGTAAATTGGGGGTCGGCGCCCAAGCGATCGCCGGTTCCGTCTTGTTCGGTGGCGGCAAAATCACGCACCCTTTGAAGGCGCACTTGCAAGCCAGCCGCGTAAGAACTGCCGCGCTCGTGTTGCAGCAAATATTTTGCGACCGTCCAGCCTTCGTTTTCTTTGCCCAAAACCGCCGAGGCCGGCACGCGAACATTTTCGAAAAACACTTGGTTGAATTCATGGTCGCCCGAGATGGAAATCAGCGGGCGGATTTCAATTCCGGGCAGATGAATATCAAACAGTAAAAACGTAATCCCTTGTTGCGGCTTGCACGACGTATCGGTGCGCACGAGACAGAAAATCATATTCGACCATTGCGCATGGGTCGTCCAAATCTTAGTGCCATTGATGACATAATCGTCGCCATCGCGTTGCGCTTTGCATTGCAGGGAAGCCAAATCAGACCCCGAGCCTGGCTCGGAATAGCCTTGCGCCCAATAGTCTTCGCCGCTGCGAATGCGCGGCAGATAATGGTTTTTCTGCGCGTCTGTGCCATAGGCCAAAATAGCTGGCCCCACCATGCCGATGGCATTGGGTGCCAAGACGGGCGCATTGGCGAGGGTCATCTCGCGTTTGAAAATCTCATGCTGCTCCAACGACCATCCGGTGCCGCCCCAAGCTTCTGGCCAAGCCGGAACGGCCCAGCCCTTTTCGCGGTCGAGGATTTGCTGCCAAGCGATGCCAACGGGTTTTTCGGCATAAATGCCGGCGCATAATTGCCCCGCGCGACGCAACTCTGGCGTCAAATGTTCGGCCAGAAAATCGCGCACCTCTTGGGTGAATTGGTCTAATTGCGTCATCGTCGGCTCCCATGGTTGTTAGCAAAAGCATAGGCGGATATCTCGCTAGAAAACAAGAGCTGGTGAAAAGGACTGGTGAAAACCCATGGCTTGGCTTTAAGATAATCGCTAAATTAGGGCGATGGTCAGCCATGGGGTTGGCTTGAGGGGAAAGCCGCATATGCGTGAGATGAGAGATGCAAGTTTAGACGATGCAGGCATTATGGGTCTGCCACGCACGGAAACGATTGTGCATGGCGCCAACTCGGCCGAGACCCATTTGGCCACAGTGGTCGCCATGACCCATATCCAACGGGCTTTTTTATTGTCGACGCCATCGCTGGAAAAAAATGGCCATGTCGCGAAAATACAAACCGCTTTGGGAGACGCATGGTGTGGCACATTTGCTGGCTCCACCGCGCATAACCAAATGTCCAGCGTGCTGGCGGCGGTCGAGCAAGTGCGCGCTGCCAAGGCCGATGGCCTGATTGTTCTGGGCGGCTCCTCGGCCGTTGATATGGCCAAATCTGTGGCGATGATTTTGGCCGAAGGCGATGATTTACAAGCCCTGCGCATTCGCTATAGCCCCGAAACGGGGCCGAACGTGCCAGCGCTCTTGCAGCCCAAAATTCCACAAATCGTCATCCCGACCACGTTATCGGGCAGCGAATATACCTTTGCTATGGCCATCACCGAGCGGGGGGAGAAGTTAATGTTTGCCGACGCGAAATTAATCCCCAAATCCGTATTCCACGACCCCGCCCTTTGTATGGACACCCCCGACCGACTTTGGGTTGGCACAGGCATGAAAATATTTGCCGATTGCCTCGAGATGCTGATGTCGAGCAAAGCCAAGACGATGACCAATATGTATGCGCGCGAGGGGCTGCAAGTGCTGTTCCACAATTTGCCGATTTCCATCGACCCGAAAGCCAGCCAAAGCCAACGCCTGCGAGCGCGCCAGAACTTGCACCATGGCGCCTATTTGGCTATGTCGATGGCGTTTAATGCAAGCCTTGGATTGGTCGCCGGCATTCGCCACCAAGTCGGCGCCGCGTTTGGCGTGCCGCATGGCGAGGCCAGCACACTGGCTTTGCCGCATGTGATGCGCTGGAACCGCCAAATCGATAGCGCCGAAGCCGCTTTGGCCGATGCCGCACAAAGCCTCGGCTTGGGCGGCACGAGCCAAGGTGAACAAGCCGATGCGATGATTGAAGCCGTCGAGCAGATGATTGACACGCTAGGCCTGCCCAAGAGTTTGAGCGCTGTCGGCGTGGCGCAAGAGGCCTTACAAGGCATAGCAGAGCATGTGGTCGGCGATATGTCTGTGGCCAATAACCCCCGAAAAATCACCACATCCGACGATGTGATGGAAGTGTTAACCAAGGCCTATTAGGGGCCGAGTAGGAGAGTTAAGATGAAAAAAATGATGGATTATATAAGCGAAGCCAATGCCAGCGTGCCGCGTATCGACGGGCCCTCGGCGGTGAGCCATTACCAAGACGAAGACGCCGTGTTCATTGATGTGCGCGACGCTTATATGATTGCCGAAAGCGGCACGATTGACGGTGGACATCATATCCCGCGCGGGCTTTTCGAATTTGTCGCCGATGAAGACAGCCCGATGTTCAATCCGGTTTTTGACAAATCCAAGACATTTTATCTGGTCTGCGGCGCCGGCGGTATGGCGGCTTTGGCTGGCAAAACCATGCAAGAAATGGGCTTTGAAAAAGTCATTAACATCGGCGGCTTTAGCGAATGGCAAGAAGCTGGCGGCGCGGTGAAAAAATAGCCGCCGGAAGATGGCGCAAATAACGCTAGCTTGTCGGCGCAAGAGGGGATAGAAGCCTCTCATACCTATTTTTAAGAGGCTTCTCGCATGTCAACTGAAACTGCTTCCAATCTTGTGCCGGCCGAAGGCTTGCGCAATATCGCCATCATCGCTCACGTGGACCACGGCAAAACCACGCTGATTGATACGATTATGAAACAAAGCGGCATGTTCCGCGATAATCAGGCCGTCGACGAGCGAGTTATGGACTCGGGCGATTTGGAAAAAGAGCGCGGCATCACCATTTTGGCCAAGCCGACTTCCATCACCTGGAAAGACATTCGCATCAATATTATTGATACGCCAGGTCACGCCGATTTTGGCGGCGAGGTGGAGCGCGTGTTGGATATGGCGGATGGCGTTATTCTGCTGACCGATGCCGCCGAAGGCCCCATGCCGCAAACCAAATTTGTGCTCGGCAAAGCGCTCGCCCAAGGCTTGCGACCGATCGTTATAATCAACAAAGTCGACCGACCCGATGGCCGCCCCGATGAAGTGGTCGACGAAGTGTTTGACCTTTTCGTTTCTTTGGATGCGACATCCGAACAGCTCGACTTCCCCATTATGTACGCGTCGGGCCGCGATGGCTGGTGTGCGGCTGAGCTGGATGACCCGCGCGAAAACCTGACGCCGCTGCTGGATTTGGTTTTGCAACATGTGCCGCCGCCCATGGTGGAGCCAGACAAGCCTTTCGCTATGTTGGCCACGCTGCTCGACAGCGACCCCTATATTGGCCGTTGCCTTACGGGTCGCGTGCTGCAAGGCACAGCCAAAATGAATGCCGCCGTGAAGTCTATCGACCTCGACGGCAAGCAAATTGAAACCGGTCGTCTGACCAAACTACTGCGCTTTGAAGGCACCAAACGCGTGCCAGTCGAAGAAGTGCAAGCCGGCGATTTGATTTGTATCGCAGGTCTGACCAAAACGTCCGTGGCTGACACCATTGGCGACCCCGGCATTACCGAGGCGCTGGCCTCGACGCCGATTGACCCGCCCACCATGTCGGTCAATCTGACCGTGAACGACAGCCCTTTTGCGGGTCAAGAAGGTAAGAAAGTTACCTCGACCGTTATTCGCCAACGCTTACTCGACGAAGTAGAGACTAATGTGGCCATTACTTTTGCCGAAAGTGAAAACCGCGACGCGTTTGAAATTGGCGGTCGCGGAGAATTGCAATTGGGTGTGCTGATTGAAACCATGCGCCGCGAAGGCTTTGAGATGAATGTCTCGCGCCCGAAAGTTCTCTTCCGTATGGAAGGCAGCGAAAAATTGGAGCCGGTAGAAGAAGTCACCATAGATGTGGATGAAGAATATTCCTCCACCGTGGTCGACAGTATGAACCGCCGCAAAGCCAAAATGGTCGACATGCGCGCCGCCGGCGCTGGCAAAACCCGCATGGTGTTTCATGCGCCTTCGCGCGGCCTCATCGGCTATCAAAGCAACTTCCTCACGCAGACGCGTGGCACGGGCGTTTTGAACCGCGTGTTCCATTCGTATCAGCCCTATAGCGGCGATATTCCGGGCCGTCGCAATGGCGCGCTGATTGCCAGCGAAACAGGCACGGCTGTGGCCTTTGCTTTGTTTAACCTGCAAGACCGTGGCGCCATGTTCATCGACCCGCAAACGCCGGTTTATCAGGGCATGATTGTGGGCGAGCATAGCCGCGACAATGATTTGGAAATCAACGTTCTTAAAGGCAAGAAGCTGACCAATATGCGCGCCTCTGGCACCGATGAAGCGGTGACGCTGGTGACGCCGCGTCGCATGTCGTTGGAAGATATGATGGCTTATGTCGAATATGACGAATTGCTGGAAGTGACGCCAACGAGCTTGCGTTTGCGCAAGCGTTATTTGTTGGAACACGAACGCAAGAAATTCCGTCGCGAGCTGGAAGACCAAAAATAGGCTTTAGTGGCAGGCTTTTCCTAAAGCCTTTAGGCGCCAATAATTATACGGCAAGGGGGCGAGGAATCCGGCTGCCCACATGAGCGGTAACACGCTAAGCGTCAGCTTGGCGCCGCCCGTGACGGCAACATCGACGGTATTCATCGCCACTTCCATCGCAATCATCGAGATAAGCGACATGCCGATAGCCGTCTGGAAGGCCAGCTTCAAAGCCATCTGCCGCGCCAGAATAAATGTCTCCAAGGCAATCGATGTCAGCAATCCATTGACGATGGCCAGAGCCATAATCGCCATGACAGGCCAAGCTATGCCGCTCAGTTGGAAAAACAAAATCGTGCCCATATCGCCAATCGAACAGCCGATCAGACACCACATCGTATTATAGCTCGCCGAGCGCCACGTAGGACCACACGTCCAGCTGAGTGCCATTGGGGTTTTTTTCAGGGGGGCAGGTTCACGCATAAGGCTAGCTTAAAGGATGCGGATGGGGTTCGTCTAGCCAATGCCGATAGGTGAAGCCCTCGTCGCGGCCAATGACAAAATCGCATGTGCGCGGCAAAGCCTGCCATATCCCCAGCGTCCAGCTTTCGTAATGGGCGCAAAACTGCGCCACCGCCTCGCGGGTTTCAAACTGCCAAATACCACTGGCCGCCGCATTGTCTTGCTCTTGCGCCCAACGGCTATCCACGACCGCCTCAAAATTATCTTGCCGCATCAGCATCCAGCAATCACACGCCGCCCAAATATCGGCATAGGCAGCCGCTTGGGTTTGGCTCCATTGTTTCCACACGCCCTCGCTATCCTGGGCGCGCTCCCAATCGGTTTGGGGATGCGGCGAAATAAAATCAGCCTGCGCCCCCACGCACCAGCCTTCCAATAGAATAATCTCGGGCTGGGTGTCCACGGCCAGCCATTGCGCGGGCGGCAAAATATCATCCAAGCTTTTGGAGAAAACGGGCAATCGCAGATTCGCGAGGCGCTGTTTTGACCGCAAAGCGACCATCGATTCGTGCAGCCGCAAAATATCATGCGTGCCAGGCACGCCTCGGGTTTTGCACAAGGGATGGATATGCGCGGCCAAATCTTCGCGCTGGCGCCGCGAGAGATAAAAGTCATCCAACGAGAGGGTTTGGGTGGCCACGCCCACCTCGTGCAAATATTGGCTCAAAGCCGCGCAAAATGTGGTCTTTCCGACCCCCTGCCCGCCCGACACACCCAACACAAGAGGGCGTTGGGGCGCCAGCGACATCAGATGTTTGGCGACCTGTTGAACCAGAGTTTCCAACTTCATATCTGTATTTTTCGCTCCCCTTATTTAATTTCAAATTTATATTGTCACCGTCCGAAACACCAACTAAAGGTTTTCGAACACAATAATTTTTACTGTTTAAGACACATAATCCTTAATCTCGATATTAATAGTTATTGGAGTGAGACATGAGCGACGAACCTAAGGAACTCGACAACCGTTATGTCAACGATTTACGAAAATTAGAATTTGCCCAACAGCAAACCTCCAATGCAACATTTGGCAAAATCCCCTTTATGTTAGCTGGCGCGTTTCTCATCGTGGCGGGCTATTGGGGCTATCTCAATTTGGAAGTCTCGACTGAGAACATCATCATCTTAATCGCCGCCTCGGCCATTGGCGGCTATATGGCGCTCAACATTGGCGCCAATGATGTGGCCAATAATATGGGCCCCGCTGTGGGCGGCCGCGTATTAACCATCGGCACAGCGGTGCTTATTGCCGCGGTTTGCGAAAGTGCGGGCGCGCTGCTGGCTGGCGGCGATGTGGTGAAAACCGTATCCAAAGGCATTATCGACCCGGGCAGTGGCGTGAACGTAGAAGACTTTCGCAACCTCATGTTGGGCGCGCTTTTAGCCGCCGCTTTGTGGATTAACTTGGCCACATATCTCAACGCACCCGTGTCGACCACCCACTCCATCGTCGGCGGCGTCTTGGGCGCCGGCATTGCGGGCGCAGGCTTTGGGTTGGTCAATTGGCCTACCATGTCCAAAATCGCCGCCAGCTGGGTCATCTCGCCGGTGCTTGGCGGACTGGCCGCGGCTGGGCTGTTGTTCATCATTGAGATTAAAATTTTGCGAGTGGCAGACCGCCTCACCGCGGCCAAACGATGGGTGCCGATTATGATTGGCTTCATGGCCAGCGCCTTTGCCGCCTATATGGCGATGAAGGGTTTGAAGAAAATCTGGAAGCCATCCGACACTGAAATTATTCTCTATTCCATCGTCGCCTTCATCGTCGCTTGGGCGGCATCCGTGCCGTTTATTCGCAACCGTGCCGAGCAGTTGAGCCAAAGCAAAAGCGACATTTATACTTTGTTTAATGTGCCGCTCATCGTCGGCGTATCGCTCTTGTGCTTTGCCCATGGCGCCAATGATGTGGCCAATGCCGTAGGCCCGCTCGCCGCGATTGTCTCGACGCTCACCTCCACCAGCGTCGAAGCCAAAGTGGCCGTTCCATTCTGGGTGATGATGATTGGCGCCAGCGGTTTGGCGCTGGGACTGTTTTTATTCGGTCCGAAATTAATCAATACAGTGGGCGAGAAAATCACGCGTCTGAATGCGCCGCGCGCTTATTGCGTCGCGCTGTCTTCGGCCGTTGTGGTTCTTATCGCGACGACATTGGGTCTGCCGGTTAGCTCTACCCATATCGCCATTGGCTCGATTTTCGGGGTTGGGTTCTTGCGCGAATATATGGAAAACCCTAATAAGAAGCGGGTCAAGCCAACGCATCGCCTGAATGCCACCGCCAAGGCAGCGTTTCAAACCACACGCTATGGCATGAAGCGACGCCTCGTGCGACGTCGGTTTGTTATCTCAATTGCCGCCGCTTGGCTGATTACCGTGCCGGCCTCGGCTAGCTTGGCAGCTGCTCTATTTTACGCTTTGCAGTGGCTAACACAGCTGGCGAAATAGCGTCGAACAGTCCGATTAACTTGCGAAAATCTTCGCGGTCCGTGACCTGATAAGCATCTTTCAACAGCGCCCAATGGCGCTCGCGTTTGTGCTTTTCAGGCCACTCATCGGCCTGTTGTGTCACCAACATTGGATAATAAGTCACCGCCGTTTGCACCAGACCTGTGTCGGTTGATTTCGAAATAGCGGTGGTGATTGGGAAATCTTTAAGAATTTTTCCGTTCACGCCAGCCTCTTCAAAGGCTTCGCGCTTGCAGCCTTTTTTGTGCTTTTCATCAGCCTTCAAATTGCCCTTCGGCAAAATCCAGCGACCCCGCTTTTGCGAGGTGACAAACATGATGGCGATACGATCTCCAACGACAGAAAAAGGGATAACCCCAATTTTATGATCCACGAATTGTCCTTTTTTGACGCTTAAACAAAGGCTGAATGTATCGGGCGTTGCGAGCCATCGCAAGACGGATTTGGCGCCTAAAGGCTCTCTCGCCGATAAATTATTTGATAGAAAAATGGTGCCCGGGGGCGGATTTGAACCACCGACACGAGGATTTTCAGTCCACTGCTCTACCCCTGAGCTACCCGGGCCTTCACGAAACCACGCGATAAAGTCATGCGGTGACGCCTTCTTCGTGCTTGGTTTATAAGTCAAGGGAGTGCGCCTGTCTAGGCGTCTGACCCCTCAAAAAAAAGTTTTTAAT
>JAQWIP010000129.1 GCA_029248825.1 Alphaproteobacteria bacterium
TGCCAGAAGAAATTTTAAACGCGGGCTATCACTCGGGCGCCACTTACCATCAAAACCAAGCCTTTTTGGCTTCGGTGCGCGGCGAGGCCGAGGTGGTGGTAACCGCCGAAGACGGCCATCGCGCCGTGGCCATGGGCGTGGCGGCACAAATGGCGGCGCACGAAAAACGCCGCGTAGACATGACGGAGCTAGGATTATGAACACAAGCGGTGCAGACGAAAACTTAGTCGATGGCTCGGCGCGCCTATTGGGCGATAAGCCAGTCGGCGCGCTCGGCTTTGGCTGTTGGCGCTTGGTCGGCGACAATGTGGCCGAGGCCACGACCCGCATTGAAACGGAGCTCGAATGCGGCATGACACTCATCGATAATGCCGATGTCTATGGCCTCGATTGGGGCGGCAAAGCCTTTGGCGAAAGCGAGACGCTCTTGGGCAAAGTGCTGGCCGCATCGCCCGAATTGCGCCCGCGCATGGTGCTGGCCAGCAAGGGCAGCATTATCCCCGGCGTGCCATATGCCGCCAATGCCCTTTATTTAAACGCGGCCGTCGATGCCTCTTTGGCGCGCTTGCAGAGCGAGCATATCGACCTCTATCAAATTCACCGTCCCGACATGTTTACCCATCCAGCCGAGACCGCCGCCGCGCTCGATGGTTTGGTGCAAGCTGGCAAGATTGGCAGGGTAGGCGTGTCGAATTATACCCGCGCGCAGAGCGATGCCTTGCGCCATTTCTTGAAAGCGCCACTGGTTAGCGTGCAGTCGGAATATTCGCTGAACCATTTAGAGCCTTTGCGCGATGGCACTTTAGACGACTGCATGCGCCACGACACCGCGTTTTTGGCATGGTCGCCGCTTGGCGGGGGCGCCCTTTTGGGACAAGACCTGCCGCCAGCTTTGGGCAAATTGCTGGACGCTTTGGCCGAGCGCGAAAGCACCGACCGCGCCGGCATCGCCTTGGCATTTGTTTTGGCGCATCCCGCTAAACCTGTGGCATTGCTTGGCTCGCAATCGGTGGCACGGATGAAAGCGGCGCAAAAGGCCACGCAGCTTACATTGACACGCAGCGACATATACGCCCTGATAGAAGCCGCTGAAGGCGTGCCCCTTCCCTAATTAAGGATTTCAAATGACCGCCCTGCCTCAAGCCGAAATCAGTTGGTTTTCTGCCCTTTGCGACGATGATTATCAATTTCTCGGCGTCGAGGATACCAGCCTCAAAGCCAGTTGGCCGCATTGCCGCGATATCGCCCAGACGGCAGATAAAAACGGCTTTGACAATATTTTGCTGCCCTCCGGCTATAGTTTGGGCATGGATAGTATTGCTTTCGCGGGCGGCATTGCCCCGCTGCTGGAGCAAATGCGCTTGCTGGTCGCTGTGCGCTGCGGCGAAATGTGGGTGCCGCAATTGGCGCGCCAACTCGCCACGCTCGACCAAATGCTGAACGGACGGTTGACGATAAATATTATTTCCTCCGACCTGCCCGGCCAAACGTTAGACGGGGGCCCGCGCTATCAACGCACCCGCGAGACTATGCAAGCCTTGCGCCAATTTTTGAACGGCCAAGCCGTGAAAATGGATGGCGAGTTCGTCAAACTCGATTTAGACCCCCCGCGTATGGGAACGGTGTCGGGCAAAAGCCCGCCGTTTTATTTCGGCGGTCTGTCGCCGCCAGCTTGCGATGTGGCGGCGGCTGAAGCGGATGTGTTTCTCATGTGGCCAGACACGATGGACAAAGTAAAAGCCGTGTTGGACGACATGAAAGCGCGCGCCGAAGGCTATCATCGGACGTTGAAATATGGCTATCGCGCGCATGTGATTGTGCGCGAAACCGAGGCCGAAGCGCGCGAGGCCGCCGACTTATTGATCAGCCGCCTCGACGATAAAATTGGCGAAGACATCCGCAATCGTTCGCTCGATAGCGCCTCTGTGGGCGTGCGCCGCCAAGCCGAAATGCGCGAGGCGGCCAATGCCTCGGGCAGCGGCGATTATGTCGAGGACAATCTGTGGACGGGCGTGGGGCGCGCGCGCTCGGGCTGTGGCGCGGCCATTGTCGGCGACCCCGACCAAGTCTTGGCCAAGCTCAATGCCTATCGCGAACTGGGCATTGAAAGTTTTATTCTGTCGGGCTATCCGCACCGCGACGAATGCGATTTATTCGCCAAATATGTTTTGCCGCAAATCAATCACGGCCCCTTAAGTTTCGAGCCATCGGAGGGCTAAATGCGATTTGGATTAGACCTCGGCGGCACGAAAATGGAAGCCATTGTGATGGATGGCGCAGGCGAGATACGCTGGCGCCAACGCGCCCCGACCCCGGCCGAAGACTATCCCAACATCGTGCAAACCATCGCGGAACTGGTGGAGGCAGGCGAAGCCGCCATCGGCGCGCGCGTCAGCGTCGGTATTGGGATGCCCGGCTCGCTGTCGCCCAAGACGGGTCTGGTGCGCAATTCCAACACCCAAAGCTTGAACGGCCAACCCTTGCGCCAAGACTTAGAAGCCCGCTTGGCTCGCGAGGTGCGACTGGCCAATGATGCCAATTGCTTCGCCCTATCCGAGGCCGCCGATGGCGCCGGACAAGGCGCGCAATCGGTCTTTGGGGTCATTTTAGGCACTGGCTGTGGCGGCGGTTTAGTTATCTCGGGCGCGCTTCAAAACGGCGTTAATGGCGTCGGCGGCGAATGGGGGCATAACCCTTTGGCGGCGCCCACACAAGAAGAAGTGCCGGGCCCGGCGTGCTATTGCGGCCGCTATGGCTGCAATGAAGTTTGGTTGTCGGGCTCTGGTTTTGCGCGCGACCATAATCAAGTAACCGGACAAAATCTGACCAGCGAGCAAATTATCGCCAGCGACAGCCGCGAAGCGCAAGCCAGTTTCGAGCGTCTGTGCGATCGGCTGGCGCGCGCCTTGGGCGCGGTGATTAACTTGCTGGACCCCGAGACGATTGTCTTGGGCGGCGGGCTATCGAATGTCGATGCGCTATACCAAAGATTGCCGCAAATCTGGGATGCGTATATATTCTCAGATGTGATTGAAACGAAACTGCTGAAAAACCAGCATGGCGACAGCAGCGGCGTAAGAGGGGCGGCTTGGCTTTGGCCGAATAAAGCGTAAACCGATTTCGCCAAAACCGAACCCTGAGGACGAGAGATTATGTTTGAAGAAATTCTGCCAAGTGCCGCTTATGAAGCGCTGAAAAAAGATGCCGATGCGCAGCTTATCGACTGTCGCTCGATGGCCGAATGGAACCTCATCGGCACGCCTGATTTAAGCCCCATCGACAAGCAAGTGGCTTGCCTCGAATGGCAGAGCGTCGACGGCCAGCGGAACGAAAGTTTCTGCGATAAAATCAGCGAGCATATCGACAAAGAAACGGCGATTTACATTATCTGCCGCTCTGGCGCGCGCTCAGCCGCGGCCTGCCAAGCCTTGGCCGCCGCAGGGTTTACCACTCTGTTTAACGTGAGCGGCGGCTTTGAAGGCAATACAGATGCCCAAGGCCACCGCGCCACCCAAGAGGGCTGGAAATTCGAAGGACTTCCCTGGCGTCAGCCCTAAAGGGGAGGCGCCAGCCATAAGTAAGAAAAGAGATACCGACTTAAAGTCGAATATCCCCTTTATCCACTTGCGCTTGCAAATCGGCTGTCATCGGCACGGCACTGTCGCCATCGCGCGCCAGAAGATATAAATCACCTTCCACTTCCGCGACCGAATAGGCGGCGTTTTTCAGTTTCGATTTCTGAAACTTAAACGTGCCAGTCACATCGACTTTCTGGCCAATGCGCAAGAACCTTGGCACGGCATAGGCCGGCAGATTTTCCCGCATATGTTTGGCCAAACCATCGAGGTCCAGCTTGCCGTCTTGTTTTTGCGTTAAATACAACATGCCACAACGGCCATCGCGGCCCGGCACGGTGACGCCGTAAACCACAGCATCTTCAATCTCTGGCCATTTCATAATCACGCTCTCGACTTCCGTCGTCGCAACATTCTCGCCTTGCCAGCGGAATGTGTCGCCAATGCGGTCGCCGAATTGAATGTGACCGTGTTTTTGCAAGACCACCAAATCGCCCGAGTTAAACCACTCATCGCCTTTCTCGAAGACATCGCGCAGAATTTTCTTTTCGCTGGCTTGCGCATCCGTATAGCCATCGAACGGGTTCTGCTCGTCAATGCGCACAATCAAAAGTCCGGTATTGCCGGGCTTTACTTTTTGCAAAAACGCATCGGCGTCGGCTGTCGGCATGTCGGCGTCCACATCATAGCCGACCACTTCCCAAGCCTTGCCGTAGCTCGGCGACCAACCAACGGTTTTGTCGAAATTGAAAATATTCACAAACCCCGTATTGCCTTCCGAGGCGCCATAAAATTCATGGACGCGCGCAATGCCGAAGCGCTCCTTAAATTCCATCCAAATATCGGGACGCAAACCATTGCCCAAAACTTTTTCAATGCCATGGTCTTTATCGTTCGCCTTCTCGGGTTGCGCCAAAAGATAGCGCAAGAGTTCGCCGATATAGATAAACGCTGTGGCGTTAAATTTGCGGCAATCGTCGAAGAAATTACTGGCCGAGAACTTGCGGCGCATGGCCAAAGTCGCCCCGCCTGCCAAACACGAGCCAAGCCCCACCACCAAAGCGTTGGAATGGTAAAAAGGCAGCGAGCAGTAATAGGTATCTTTCGGCGTCAGCGTCATCACATTGACCCCGAATTGCATGCCTGCGCGGAAAATTTTCATATGCGTGGTGATACTGGCTTTCGGCAAACCCGTGGTGCCAGAGGTGAAAATATAATAGGTCTGGGTTCCCAAAGTCAGCACTTGGTCTGGCACGATATTATGGCTCGGTTGAGCCGAAACTGGCGCCATCATCTCTTCATACCCAGCGGCGGCTGTCTTATTGTCGCCATCGCCAATATACAAAAGCTTGCCCGCATGATTGGCTTCCAGCACATCGGCAACGCTTTCCATATTGGCCATACATTCCGAGCCGACAATGACCAAAGAAGGCTCGATGAGGCGCAGACTATGCGCCAAAGCTTCATGGGTTTGACCCGTGTTAACCATGCCCGCCACAGCGCCCAGCTTCAGGCAGCCGAGAACGCTAAACAGCAGCTCGGGTCGGTTTTCGACGTTAATCGCAATGCGGTCGCCATATTTAATGCCGCGCGCGCGATAATAATGCGCCGCTTGGTTGGCCTTGGCATTTAGCTCTGCCCAGCTGAAACGCTGGTCTTCAAACAGCAGCGCCGTATCGTCGGGGCGTTCGGCTGCATGGCGTTCTAGAAATTCCACCATCGATATCTCATCGCCAGGGCGCGAGCTTATCAAAGTCTTTAAATTAGCAATCGCGCCTTTGCGACTTAAGAATTTCAGCAAGCGGAAAATATATTTTCCCGTGGTAATTTTTTGCTCTTTAAACGCCATCATCTACTCCCTGACAGTCTTTACATTTCAAATTCAAAAGCTTTTTTCAACGCCGGACGCGCTTGCAGTCGGGCGGAATAAGCTTTCAGATTAGGATGATCCTCGCTGACAATCCCCATACGCTCGGCCATCATAATCGAATGCCCCAGCATGGTATCGGCGGCGCTAAACTCGCCGGCCAAATAATCTTTGCCGTGCAAGGCGTCTTCAACCGGCTGCAAGGCGCGCGCCAGCAAGCGCTGCGCTTGCCCCAAAACCGTCGCGTCGCGGCGCTCTTCGGGCAGTAAAATCGTATGCACGACAATCGTGTTGATGGGCGGCATCACCATGCCTTCGCAATAGTGAAACCATTGTAAATAATCGGGAAAATTTGGCGCATCGGCGGCCGGTTTCAGCCCGCCATTTTTATGCCGCTCGAGAATATACTCGGCAATCGCACCACTTTCGTAAATCATCACATCGCCATCTTCCAAAACCGGAATGCGCCCCAAGGGGTGGCGCGCTTTATGGTCGTCAGATTTTAAGTCTTTGGGATGAAAATCCATCCGGTTCAGCTCATAGTCCAGACCCAATTCTTCCAGCAGCCATAGCGACCGCACGGCGCGCGAGTTGGGGGCAAAATGCAAAGTCAACATCGGTATTTCCTCCGTTTTTAGCAGGTTATTCGGCTCAGACTGTGCCACTGCCTCGCCAGAAAGTCTATAGAAACCGCGCCAAAATCCCAATAAATCGAGACGCCTTAAGCGGCATAAGCACGAAACGTCAGATTGATACGCTGCCCCTTCACCCGCCGCATGGGCGGCAGGCTATGCTGCCAATGCTCTTGGGTCGGAGGGCGCATAATCAGCAGACTGCCATGCCCCAATTCGACTTCGCATTTTTGCTTATCCTGCTTATGGCGGAACAAAAACCGACGCGGCTCGCCCAAAGACAGCGAGGCAATGGCGCCCCTCGGGTTCAGCTCTTTTTCATCGTCGCTATGCCACGCCATGCCCTCTTCGCCCGAGTGATAGAGGTTTAACAAACAGCAGTTGAACGTGGCTTGGCTGGCGGCTTCGACGCGCGCTTTAAGCTCGGCCAAGGCGGGCGTCCACGGCGCGGCAATTTTGGTGTTATGCGAATAAGTATAGCGATACGGCGCATCGCCATGCCAGGCCACGGCGCGCTTGGTGACAATATCGCGGCCATAGAGTTTCACGCGGTCGCGTTGCCAATCAATCTCATCTTGCAACCGCTGATAAAACCCATCCGCCTCGCTGCCCCCCAAAAGGCTCTCGACATAGCGGCAGTCGCCGTCGCGCGGCAGCAGGTTTGGCGATATTGGGTCGGCGAATAAATCCATTAGTCAGATTTAGCGCGCGCCCCATAAATAGCAATCACGCTCAGGGCCAAAAGGCCAGCCGCGGCATAAATCCCGGGCGGCGTGTGGCCCGTATTGGTTGGCTTGACCAGCACGCCCAAGATAATCAGCGATTTTTCGAGACATAAAAGAGATAGGATAGGCAAAGTGAAATTGCGATAGCGCAAAGCCACCAGAGCCAAAACACTGCCCCAAGCGATTTGCGTCGCGCCCACCCAAGCGGCCAAGCCAATCATCAGCAAGCCGCCTTCATGCGCCAAATTAAGATTGGCAATCACGCCAAGCCCGCTGTCGGGCAAAATAACGTGCAAGGCTCCGCCGATGAGGCTCTGAAGACTGCCCAGCCCCAAAACATAGGGCGCCCAGCTGGCCCCTGTATATTGATCATTGGTGGTTTCCGGTAAAAAAGCCATTTCCACTTCTCCTTTTTATATATCCAAGTCGACTTGATGGTTGAACCAAGCCAAATCGGAGAACGAGCGTAAATCCATTTCATGCGTCCACACCGAACGATGCTGATGCGCGACATGGAAATAAGTCTCGGCGATTTTTGCGGGCAAAAGCAAGCCGTCTTTATCTTTTCCGCGCGCCTCGCGCAGTTTTTGGAAGTTTTCTTCGCCCAACATTTTGCCCAACGTATCGGGCGCATCCACCGCCCCATCGATAATAATGTGGGCCACATGAATGCCTTGCGAGGCATATTCGGCCATCAGGCTTTGGCACAACATGCGCCGTCCGCCCATGGCTGCTGCATGGCTGTGCTGGCCGGCATTGCCGCGCACCGCAGAGGTCGCCGAGGTGACCAATAAAGTGCCGCTGCCGCGCTGTGCCATCAACGGAAACAAAGCCTTGGCAACGCGGAACAGCGCAAAAGTTGCCATGCGCCAGCCCAGCTCGAATTGCTTATGCGTGGTGACCTCCAGCGCGCGATTGCCGATTTGCGCGCCCAAATTAAACACCACGGTTTCAATCGGGCCGATGTCGCTCTCGATATCCCCAATCAGGTCCTCAATGGCATTGTCCTCGGCCGCATTGAGCAAGCGTCCGCTGGCCTTGCCGCCGTCGGCCTGCACGGCCTCGACGAGTTTTTGCAAGCCAGCTTCATCGCTGCGCCGAGCCAAAACCACGTGATAGCCTTCTTGGGCAAATCGTTTTCCGACATGGCCACCAATGCCCGCACCTGCACCTAAAACCAAAACCACTGGGGTCATTTTTTCATCCCTTTATTGTTGCCCCCAAAGCTTATCGGTTTTTAACTATCCCCCAAGCTCTTTTTTTCCTAGTCTTTAGGCATCTAATCGAGGGAGAAACTTATGCCTTTAACCGTTACCCCTACGGGGTCTAGCTGTGGCGCCTTTGTTACGGGCGTCACCCTATCGCAACCCCTATCCGCTGATTTGGTCGCCGAGCTGCGCGCCCATTGGGTGACGCATAAAGTGCTGGCTTTCCCCGAGCAGAAAATGTCCGACACCGACCTCGAGCGCTTTACGCTCAACTTCGGCGAATTTGGCGAAGACCCGTTTTTCGGCCATATCGACGGCCATGAAAACATTGCCGCCATTCAGCGCAATGCCGATGAGACCACACCGATTTTTGCCGAAAGCTTGCATTCCGATTGGAGCTTCTTGGACGTGCCGCCCGCTGGCACAGTTTTATATAGTCTGGTCATCCCCCCGCATGGCGGCAATACGCTCTATGCCGACCAAGTGGCCGCCTATGAACGCCTGCCCGATGCTTTGCGCGACAAAGCCGACAGCCTCACCGCCATTCATTCGGCCGAGCTTGGCTATTCCCCGCACGGCGTATATGGCGACGATGATGAGGGACGCAGCATGAAAATTTTGCCCAGCGAAAAAGCGCTGGAGAAAAACCAACATCCTTTCGTGCGCACCCATCGCGAGACGGGCAAGAAAGCGCTATATAGCTCGCCCGCTTATATTTTGGGCTTTGAAGGCTATGACAAACAAGAAAGCGACGCTTTGATGCTGGAGTTTTATGGCCACCAAAGCGCGCCCGAGATTATGTATTCGCACCCATGGCAAAAAGACATGCTGGTGATGTGGGACAATCGCTCGCTGTTACATGCCGCCACCGGCGGCTATGACGGCTACGACCGCCTGCTGCACCGCACCACGATTGCTGACACTTCCTTTTAAGGCCCGAGACCTATGACCGAGACCATTCAAGCCATTGAATTGCGCGAATTTGGCGCGCCCGAAAACATGCAGCTCATCACCAAGCCTGTGCCCGAGCCGAACGCGGGCGAAATACGCATTCGCCTAAAAGCCGTGGGGCTGAATATGGCCGACACTTATCAACGCACGGGGCTGTATCCCTTGCCCCTGCCCACCGGATTGGGCGCCGAGGGAGCCGGGATTGTTGAGGCCGTGGGCGCGGGCGTCGATATGGCCATTGGCACGCGGGTGGCTTTTTCCATGGCCTTTGGCGCCTATGCCGAAGCCATTGTTTTGCCGGCCAGCGCCGTGGTGCTTTTGCCCGACAGCGTGGGCGACGAGCCAGCCGCCGCGATTATGCTGAAAGGCATGACGGTGGATTATTTGTTCAATGACACATTTGTCTTGCACGGCGGCGAGACGGTTTTATTTCACGCGGCCGCTGGCGGCGTTGGCCTGATTGCCTGCCAATGGGCGAGACATTTGGGCGTCCGCCTCATCGGCACCGCCAGCACCAAAGCCAAATGCGAGCGGGCCATCGCCCATGGCGCGGCCGAATGCTATTTATCCGATGACCCCGATTTGGCCGAGACCTTAAAACAAGCTTCGGGCGGACAAGGCTTCCCTGTGGTTTATGACAGCGTCGGCCATTCGACCTATCGCTTGAGCTTGGAGGCTTTGGCGCCTTTCGGCACTTTCGCCAGTTTCGGCAATGCCTCGGGGCCCATTGCCTCTATCGTGCCAGCCGAATTGGCCACGCATGGCTCGTTGAAATTCACCCGACCGACTTTGGCTACCTATCTTTTCACGCCGGGGTGGATGCAAGCCTCGGCCGAGCGAATTTTTGCTTTGATGGAAGCCGGTGCTTTGGCGCCCGAGATTAACCAACGCTATCGGCTCACCGAAGTGGTGCAAGCGCATCGCGATTTGGAAAACCGCGCCACAACGGGGTGCAGCGTTATTCTGCCTTAAAGCTTGCGGCCCGAAACCGCGAAAGGCGCGGGCGCAATTTCAGGCGCCGCGCCAGTCATTAAATCTGCCAAAAGCCGCGCCGAGCCAACCGCCATCGTCCAGCCCAAATGACCATGGCCGCAATTGAGCCACAGCCCCTCGATGGGGGTGGCGCCAATGAACGGGCGCCCATCCGACGACATAGGCCGCAAGCCCGCCCAAGCCTCGCCAGACGACCAATCCAATTGCGCCGCCATATCGGGCAAGAGACGCTCGAAGAATTGTTGCAACAGCCGCGAGCGGCGCGGCTCAATGGCGCGGTCATGGCCGATGAATTCAGCCATGCCGAGAATGCGAAGTCTATTCGGCAGGGGCGTCACCGAAATATGCAACCGCGGGTCTACCAACGGATGTGCCAAAACTGTGCCCTCTAGCGACGCCGTCGACAGGGTAAGCGAATAGCCTTTGGCAGGCTGCACTGGCAGGTTTATGCCGAGCGGCGCCAAAAGCGCGCGCGCGCCAACCCCAGCCGAGACAACCACTTGCCCAAGCAAAGCCTCGCCATCGACTTCCACGCCAACCACGCGCCCGCTCTCGCGCAGCAGCTTGGTAGCCCGCGCGCCCAAGCGAAGCTCGCCGCCAAGCTTTTGACCCTGCGCCAGCAATTGCTCGCAAAACACGCGCGCATTGCCAACTCTATCATTGGGAAAATACAAAGCCCCCATCGGGGGGTCGCCCGCTTGCGCGAGGCTCGGCTCGCGCGCCAAAAGCGCATCGGCATCTAATTTTTCATAGACCAGACCTTGCGGCGCCAAAAGCTCGGCCATCGCCAAGGCGGCGGCACGTTCGGCGGACGTATGGAAAAGCTTCAAAGTGCCTGGCTCAGACGCCTCGAATTGCAAGCCGAGCGATTGGCGCAAGGCATCTGTCTGGCGGGTTGAATATTGCGCCAGACTATAATTGGCTTGGGTGATGGCGCGGTGGCGCGCGGGCGCTGAATTGCGCAAGAAGCTGGCGCCCCAGCCGAGCAGTTTCGGCACTTGCCCCAAATGCAATTTCATCGGCGCCAGCGGATTAAAAACCGAAGCCAATAGCGGCACGCCAATGCCAGGATTATTCCATGGGTCGGGCAGGCTTGGATGCAAAACGGCGCCATTGGCAAAGCTGGCACCTTGGGCAATTTGCGTTTCGCCATCTATCAAAACAGTGGGAAGGCCGCGCGCTGCCAGCTCGTAAAAACTGGTAACCCCCGCCAATCCAGCCCCGATAAGGATGATTGGGTTTTGCGTCATCGCGCCTCGTCTTTTCATGCCTAAACCGTCTTACAAGCTGGGAAAATAGCAATATTTGGCGCAATTACCAGCCCTTTCCAGCGCGCCAGCTTGACACAGGGCGGGCGCCTCGGTTTACTTTTTTAAAAGGCTTTGGGAGATAAACATGCCAGAAACCATCGAACTCATGGGCGCGCCAGGCTCGCCCTATACGCGCAAAATGCTGGCGCTGCTGCGCTATCGCCAAATTCCGTATAAAGTTTTCTGGCAAGGCAATATGGCGACGATAAATGCCGCGAATGCCAAATACCCCAAACCGAAAGTCTCGCTTTTGCCAACGTTTTATTTTCCCGATGACACGGGCGCGCTGCAAGCCGTCACCGATTCTAGCCCCATCTTGAGACGCTTCGAGACAAGCCATTCTGGCCGCAGCGTCATCCCAAACGACCCGATTATGGCGTTTCTAAATTGGCTCGTCGAAGATTATGCCGATGAATGGCTAACCAAATCGATGTTTCACTATCGCTGGCACTATGCGGCGGATATCGAAAAAGCCGCCTCCATTCTGCCCCGCTGGTATGCGACCGGCGCCAGCGATGCAGAAATCGCGCCCCTATCCAAGATGGTCAGCGAGCGGCAAATCTCGCGCCTGTCTTATGTCGGCTCGAATGAGATAACCAAAGAAACCATTGAAAGCAGCTTTCATCGATTTTTAACTGGCCTCAACGCGCATCTGCAAAGCGCCACCTATATGTTTGGCGGCCGTCCCGCTTCGGCCGATTTCGCCATCTATGGCCAATTGACCCAATTGGCTTTATTCGACCCAACGCCCGCAAAAATGATTATCGAGCGCTGCCCCCGCATCTATGCGTGGACCGAAGCCATGGAAGACCTATCGGGCTTGCCCGTGGCCGAAGACGATAGCGATTGGTTGCGCAACGAAGATATTGGCGAGACGCTGGTTAACCTCTTGGCCGAGATTGCCAATCTTTATATGCCCTATTTGAAAGCCAATGCGCACGCCGTGAAGAATGGCGATGAGCTGATGCAAACCGAATTAGATGGCCGCCCTTGGACGCAAAACCCGTTCCCGTATCAGGCCAAATGTTTGGCATGGATTGGCGAAGAATATGCGGCGTTAAGCGATAGCGATAAAGCCCGACTGGCCGATGCTGTCAGCGGCAGTGGCCTCATCGAAGCCTTGCAAGGCTAAGATAAAGTCAGCCCGCCATCGGCGATAATGGTTTGTCCGGTCACATAAGACGCCAAAGGCGAAGCGAGGAATAACACCACGCCTGCCATGTCTTCGGGCGTGCCAGCGCGGCCTTGGGGAATGGCGCGCAAAGCCCCTGCCAAGCGTTTTTCATTATCTGTCGTCACGGCGGTTAATTTGGTCGGCACGAGGCCGGGCGCCAATCCATTAACTCGAATGCCGTCTTGCGCCCACGCCTCGCCCAAGGTTTTGGTCAGGCTAATGGCCGCCGCTTTCGAGGCCGCATAGGCGGGATTGCCGCGATTGGATTGCAGACCCGAAACCGAGCTGACAATGATGATGGAGCCTTGGGCTTGCGACAAGAGCGGCTTGAACTTATTGGCGCAATGCATCACCGAGTCGATGTTGACGCCCATCACTTCATCCCAGCCGGTTTTTTCAAATTCCTCGCGCCCATAGCGCACCGTGCCTTGGCACAGCACCAGCACATCAAGGCTGGCGAAAGGCGCTTCATAGGCGCTCAAGGCGTCGAAGTCGGCGGCGTTTAATTGGTCGTATTGCAAGCCTTGCAAATCCGAGCCATCGGCGGCGCTATAATCGTCGCGACTGGCACGTGTTCCCCAGACGAAAACATTGGCACCGCGCGCGCGAAACCCGTGCGCCACGCCATTGCCAATGCCGCTGGAGCCACCGACCACCAAAACGGTTTTTCCGGAAAAATCTAACTCGCTCATAATTGGCTCCTAGATTAAGCGTTTTCAAACTTTGGCAGGCTCAGAGAAATCAGCACCACAGGCACCATTAAGACGGCCGCCATAATCAGTGCGATATCGTAATTGCCCGTGACATCCCAAATATAGCCCGTGTAAATGGGGCTGACGCCTGCGCCAAAAATAAAGATCGAATATTGCAGGCCATAAATCGCGCCATAATTGGCCAGACCAAAATAGCGCGCCGTGTAATAGCCGATGAGATCGACCTCGGCACCGACAGCAAAGCCAAGCGCAATGGCCGCGGCCATAGCATAGCCAATACCGCCGACACCCAACAAAACGCAGCCCAAACCAACGCCCGTGAAAACCACCGCCGTCAGATAAGGCGCGAAAATGCGGTCGATGAGAAAACCAACCAATAGCCGCCCGAACATGACCGAAAGCCCTAGCGTCGCGCCCAGCCCACCCGCTTGCGCGGGGCTAAGTCCGGCGTCTTGCAACATCGGGATGAAGGCCGGAATAAGCCCCAAAATGGCCACGGAGATAAGGAAGAATATCGCCGCCACTTTCCAAAAAGTCGGATGGCGCACGGCCTCGCCAAAGCTCAATCCGCTTTGCGCTTGGCTAACCGCCGCATCTTCGCCTTCCTGCGCGTCGGGCGCATCTTTAATCAAAAAATAGACAATCGGCAAAGCCGCCATTACGATGAGAAACATCACCACATAGCCCGCACGCCAACCGTTTTCGGCCACATAGGGCGTCATAAATTTGGGCAATGCATAGGCCATCACCCCCGTCGAGGTAAGGCTAATGCCCAGCGCCAGCCCACGATGTTTGACGAAAAACGCGTTCACCGCGCGGGTGAACGCCAGCCCCGTGGAGGCCACGCCAAACACCGCATAGGCCGCCGATAGCAAATATAATTGCCAAATCGGGCCGTTCATCAGCGTGAAACCCAGCAGCAAAACGCCATAGCCCGCCAGCGAAATCGTGGTGACGCGGCGCAAGCCATAGCGGTCGATGAGCCGGCCTGCGAAAGTGGCAAGCAACATCATCACCAAAACAGAGATTGTCTGTTGAGCGCCAATTTCCGCGCGCGACCAGCCAAATTCTTCCTGCCATGGGCGCACCCAAATGCCCGACGAATAATAAACCATGGAGGCGAGATTGACGCCAATCCCGACAAAAGCGGCAAACAAAACCGTGCCGCCACGAGCAAATTCATTCACCGAAGTCGATGGGGTTTGCATAATTTACGCCTCCAAAATTGGCTAGTTAACTTGGCGCTCTTTGCCTTCCCAATAGGGAATACGCAAATCGCGTTTCAACACTTTGCCCGCTCCAGATACCGGAAGCGTCTCGTCGCGCAAGGCCGCCGAACGGGGTAATTTATAATTCGCAATCAGGGGACGACAATGTTCGACAATCTCGTCAATCGTCGGCGCAAAGCCTTCTTTGGGAACGATAATTGCATGCACAGCCTCGCCCCATTTATCGTCAGGAATGCCAATCACAGCCACTTCGGCCACGCTTTCATGCGTGGAAATGGCGCTTTCAACTTCGGCCGAGAACACGTTCTCGCCGCCCGTAACAATCATGTCTTTGATGCGGTCGGCGATGAACACAAAGCCTTCGTCATCCATATAGCCGCCATCGCCTGTATGCACCCAACCGTCTTTTAGCGTGGCTGCGGTTTGCTCTTCCAGCTTCCAATAACCTTGCATCACGCCCATGCCACGCGCGGCAATCTCGCCTACTTCACCAGGCGCGACCGGATTATTATCCGCATCGACGATTTTGATTTCCGTGCCGGGCGCGGCGCGTCCAGCCGAGCGTAATTTGGAATTATTGCCACCCAGAACATGAAACTCAGGTTGCAAGGTGGTGACAATCGGCGCCAATTCCGTTTGGCCATAGCCTTGCATGATTTTCAAATGCGGCATGCGCGTGATTAAATCGGTCAGCAGACCTTCGGGCATCGGCGAGGCGCCATACAGCATAGAGCCGAGCGAGCTTAACCGTAGCGGGTCAAAACTCTCCGAGTTCAGCAACATGCCAATCATTGTCGGCACCAAGAGCGTGTGGCTCACGCCATGTTTTTCCACCGCGCTCATCACCCCTTCAATGTCAAACATTGGGATATAAACATGGGTCGCACCGACAGCCGTCAGACCGCCACTGGCCGCACCATCGGCCAGATGGAACATGGGGGCCGTGTGCAGATAGCTCGACTCGGGGCGCGCATCGAGCATTTTCGACATCACCAAATTATTATACCAAATCGCGCGATGCGGCAGCATCACGCCCTTTGGAAAACCTGTCGTGCCGCCCGTGTAATACAGTCCCGCAAGGTCTTCGCCACCGCGCATGACGTCATCGCAAAGGCTGCCATTGGAGACCAAATCTTCATAGGCCAACATGTCTTCTGGCACATCGCCATCATCGAGATAAATGACGTGTTCTAAGTGCGGGCATTGTTTGCGAATTTCTGGCATCGCGCCCGAGAAGGCTTTATCGACGAACAGAATTTTCGCTTCCGAGTCATTCAAGGAATAAGCGTTTTCCACGGCAGTCCAGCGAATGTTCATCGGCACCACGGCGGCACCCGACCACCAGACGGCGTGATAGTATTCGGTATAGCGGTCGGAGTTCAGCGCCAGAATAGCCACGCGATCGCTGGGGGCTGCCCCGAGTTTGCGCAAGCTATCGGCGAGGCGTGCCACGCGTTGGCGATGCTCTTCCCAGGTAAACTGGCGCTCTCCCATAATGGTAGCGGTCGCGCTTGGGCGCGTGTCGGCGGCGGAATTCATAAATTGGGTAATGTTTAACATGCTCGTCTCTCTTTAAAAAATATACATAAATCAGCGACCTGCCAGGCCCTTCAAACCGTCCAATCTGAATAGAAAGCGTGTCATAAACCAAGCGGTTTTGACAAGCGAAATTGACCCGCGCCTTGCCTAGAAGGTAAAATTAAGCCCCGAGGTAAGTTTGCGGTTCTCGCGCCCCACCCCGACAAAAGGGCGCCCGTTATACCGATACGAATAGCCAGAAGTGAACATCAGCCGTTTCGATAATGGGAACGATAAAGCCAGTTCGGCCGTCACGCGTCGGTCGGCGGCCTCGCCATTTGCATTGGGTTGCCAATAGCTCACGCCATCCAATGTCCAGCCATAGGGCGAGCTATATTTGCCCTGCAAGGAGAGCGAGGCGCGGGTCTCGCTGCGGTCTTGCGCGCGGTCGCTGCTGTGGTCTTCGCGCTCGCGCATGGCGCCCAAAAGCGCCAGCACCCGCCAGCTCTTATCGCGCGACAGCCATCGACTGACCCCGCCGCCCAAAATATCGCGCTGACCCAGCTCGGCAAACGCATCTTTTTCGGTTTGCGCAAATGTCTCCCAACGCCAATCGCCAAACGCCTCGTGTTGCACATGGCGCACATGCAGCATTTGTTCATCTTCGTCTTCGACATCGTTCACTTCGCCATAGGCCACGGAAGCGAAACTGCGCCATTCTTGCGTGTGGTTTTTATGCACGACAGAAAACGAGCCATCATAGCTTTGCTTCTGCGTGGTCGCGACGGTTTCTTCAAACGCCGCCGACACGCTGCCCGACCAGCCTTCGCGCACCTCGTCCAATTGGCGCACAATCACCGTGGCTTGCGCCGAAAGCGGCATCCCGCTCAAAAGCGCACCGCAGAGCAGGGTTCGCGCACGTTTGGAAAAAGTCATAATTTAGTCTCCACTTGGGGTGAAGGCGTCATAAGCATAAAGCCTATCCATCGCCCGTTGCCCCGCCCAGGGGGCGATTTGATTGCGCATAAACCGGGCCACCCCGCGCAAATGAAACACGCGCGCGTTTCGCCGCGACAGGTTTTGCACAAAATTCGTGCGCGGTTTGCGCATGGCCTCATAGCGCTGCAGCGCCGCCGCGATATCGCGCGCACCCACCAAGCATTTTGCCAATACCGCGCCATCCTCTATCGCCATGGCCGAGCCTTGCGCCATGAAAGGCAACATCGGGTGGCAGGCATCGCCCAAAAGCGAGATGCGCCCCTTGCCCCATTGGCGCATGGGGGGGCGGTCAAACAGCGCCCATTTAAAAAGACTGTCAGGGTCGGCGGCGGCGAGAAGCTGCTGAATATCGCCATGCCATCCGGCAAAATCAGCGGCCAGTTCTGACGCCTCGCCCCGATGCGTCCAGGATTCCAACTGCCAGCCAGATTTTTCGACCACGCACACGCAATTTACTAGGTCGCCGCCACGCACGTCATAATGCACGAAATGCTTACCGGGCCCCCACCAGACATTAGCCTTGCGGGCCATCCAATCGGCGGGCAGTTTTTCGCGCGGCACCAAGGCGCGCCAAGCGACATTGCCTGTAAAACGCGGCGCTTGCTCGCCCCATAAATGGTTGCGCACGCGCGAATAAAGGCCATCCGCCCCGATAAGCGCCTCGCCCTCATAACGCGCGTGGCTGGTCGATAGCGAGACACCGGACGGGCTTTGCGATATGGCGTCGACGGGCGCGCCCAAATGCAGAGATATCTTTGGCGAGCGCTCGGCCGCTTCGGCCAAGACGCGCATTAAATCGGCACGATGGATATGATAATAAGGCGCGCCATATTTGGCCTGCGCGGCGGCGCCCAGAGGCGTTTCGGCAATGGTTTTCCCGTGCCGCCAATGGCGTATTTGCGCCGCTTCTGGCAAAACCACATAGGGGCGAAGCGGCTTTTCCAGACCCAACGCCTGCAAAACCCGCGCGCTATTGGGCGATATTTGAAGCCCCGCGCCAATCTCTTCGAAAGCTGTCGCCTGCTCGAAAACTTGGGCTTCGAGGCCTTGATGGGCAAGCGCCAGCGCGGCCGTAAGCCCACCAATTCCGCCGCCTGCTATCAATATTGCCAAATTGCCCTCCCAACGACACCGCATCCCCGATGCACAACATAAAGGTCGGGGATGCAAAACTTAAACCATGGCAAACATGAAAGAAAGAGCCGAGATAGCTAGAACATTAGATATTTCGGAAGGCGAAGTCTCTAAGCGCAGAACGAAAGCTCGCGCACTTGGGTTGATAAAGGCGTAATTTAGATACAGGCGAAACTTCTTTCCATCTTTCTGCTCCTAAGGGGTAAGAAAGATGGAAAGAGCCCACCGTTTTTGCCCCCCCACCCCTTTCTTGTTGTTCTTATGAGCTGAGAGACGACAAATTTCCGCGCCCACAAGCCTTGGGGTTATGAAGAAAATTGTTGCCCCAAACGCAGGGGAAAGGTCAGCGCGTGCGGACGGCACTGCAAATTATTAAAAAGAAAAGGTGAAATGGTGCCGGCTGAGAGACT
>JAQWIP010000133.1 GCA_029248825.1 Alphaproteobacteria bacterium
CCGCTTTCAGCCGTTGCATCACTTGTTCGGGTGCCAGGTTGGTGGCCATATCGACTTCTGTATCGCGGCTGGCGGCTTGCAAAAGCGTGTCGCGCACGCAGCCGCCCACGCAGCGCGTGATGGCGCCATCGGCGTTGAGAACCCGCAGCAGGTTTTGCGTCTCTGGCCGCGTCAGCCATTCGCAATCTTTGGGGTCTAATTGGGTCATCTTGCCCGAAAGCCTATTCGAAACGACCAGGAATAATTTTCCCGTCTTCTAGGTAAGGCGCAATATAATTGCCGCTTGGCGCATTGCCCGAGCTTACTCGATAGCTCACCAAACTGGCCACCACCAAGGCCAAGCCAAGCAGGGCGGCGGCGGCATATCGTTTGCGCAACCTATCGCTCGGCTGGCTCGACGAGAGGAATCGCGTCCACGCCAAGACGACGAAAAACGGGGTCAGAAACAACACTAGGTTTATCACAAGTATTCTTATCATCGCGCCAACCTCCGGCTCATGTGCATCAGCATACCTGCTGTGGCTCCCCAAATAGTATAGCCCTCAAACTGCAAAGAATAATAGTGGCGCGTTTTGCCGCCCCATTCGCCCGAATGGCGCTCATAGCCTTGCGCGTCGAGCGCTAGACTGGCGGGGACTTCGAAAATATCGGCCACCTCATTGGTGTCGGGCGTGAGCGAAAAACCAGGTCGGATGAAGCCCACAACAGGCAAAATAAGAAACCCCGTGCCGGTTTGATAGGTATCCAAAAAACCCGCCACTTCGACAAACTTAGGGTCGAGACCCGTCTCCTCATGGGCTTCGCGCAAAGCCGTCTCGACGGGCGTTGCATCTTGGCTCTCGACTTTGCCGCCTGGAAAAGCCACTTGCCCCGAATGTTTATCGAGATGGTCGGCGCGCCGCGTCAATAAAATGCTCGGCTCTTGCCCCGCCCCCTTGTCGACCAGCCCGATAAGCACCGCCGCCAAACGCAGATTTTTGGATTTTTCAATCCATTCATCCTCCATCGCGTTGCTCTGTGCCGTGGGCGTGGCGAGCGCGCCATCTATGGTATGATCGCCGAATTGGCCTTGGCTATTTAGCACCTCTGGCGAGGGCAAATCTGGATTGACCACGGCGGCAATGCGGGCGCGATAATCCATTAAGCGCTCTCACCCTCTGCGGGCATAACATCCTCGGCGGCGGCGAGCGCGAAAAACTGGTTATGGCTCCAAACACCAAATTGCCCGTCCACGACCTCGCATAGCGCCACCAAATCGTAAAACACCGCGCGGCTAATCAGAGCCTCAAGACGGGCGCGCACGTGGATGTAAGGCGATGGCGCCTCGGTGGCCTCGTCTAGCTCAAAGCGCAGGGGATGCTCGGGGCCTGCTTCGGTGAAATCGCCGACATTTGTTTCAAACCGCAAGACTTGTTCTTTGCCTTGGCCGGTCACCTGCATCAGCGTGGCCACGAAAGGCGCGTCTTCGACTTCGACGCGAATTTTCTCGACGGGCGAGACAAGATAATGTTCGCCGTCTTCATCGTGGCGTAAAATTGTCGAGAACAGCCGCACGAGTTTTTTGCGGCCAATCGGGGAATTGGCATAATACCATTGCCCATCGCGAGCAATTTTCATGCCGATGTCGCCGCAATAATCTGGCTCCCATAGATGCACGGGCGGCAGGCCTTTTTCGCCTGTCTGCTTGTTCTCGCCTGCCTTTTCGGCATCGGCAATCACTTTCAGCAGCGCGTTGGCGGCTTCGGCTGTAGCATCTTTATTGGCATTTTCCGACATAGACCCGTCTCTCTTTCTAGAGAGTATTTAGCACAAATCTGGTGCAGGGCGAACCAGACCCGTCAAATCCGCACATAGCGCGCTATCGCCTTTGACCAAAAGCCGCGTGGGGTCGACAGGCCCTGGCAAGCGCACAGTGCGCGGCGCGACTTGAAACCCCACGCGCTCATAATAGGGTAAATCGCCAACCAAAAGCACGAAAGGAAAGCGCGTGGCCTCCACCGCCTGCAATGCGGTTTGCATCAGCTGCTCGCCAAGCCCCAAGCCTTGATGCTCAGGATGCACCGCCAAGGGGCCCAATAAAACAGCCGGCTCTTGCCCAATATAAAGCGGCCAAAAACTTATCGAGCCAATCAGCTGACCTTGCGCATCATGGGCGCAAAAATCATAGTCTGGCACAGGCGAATTGCCCTCGCGCAAACGCTCCGCCGTGCGCGCCAAACGGCCAGGGCCAAAACACAGGTCGAGTAAAGCGGTTAAAGAAGCCGCATCGGGGCGGCAAGGTGTGATTTTAAAACTATGCATGAGACTACCTTGGGGGCGGAAACGAAACGCCCAAATTTTGTGAAAAAGCGAACACCAAAATCACCTCAGCCGAAACGGCAAGGCGGATTTAAAAATTTCGTCGTCGCAAGAGTTGTTTCACGGATGTCCTCAAGTTAAAGCGCATAGGAAACTTGGGTGTAGCCTATTGGGCGGTAAAAATAAAGCCCATATAGCTGACATAAAGCGCCAGACAAAGGCTGCCCTCGAGGCGCGACATTCGCCGCCCCGTCCCCATGAAAAACGTTCCCAAAGCCGCAACCCCCAACATAATGAGAATATCGCGCGTCGCCATTTGCTCAGAAATCGGCAAAGGCGCCAGCAAAGAGGTGGCGCCCAATATCAGCAAAATATTGGAAATATTGCTGCCAATAATATTGCCCACCGCAAGGCTGGCATGGCCGCGCAAAGCCGCCACCAAAGATACCGCCAGCTCGGGCAAAGAGGTGCCGAGCGCAACCAAGCTCAGCGCAATCACGGCCTCCGAAATACCCCATTGGCGCGCCAATAAAACCGCGCCATCGACCATCAAACCCGCGCCCCACACAATACCTGCCAGCCCCATGGCCAAAACCAGCAAAGCCACCAACAAGCCGCCCGGAACGAGATTTTCTTCCACGCCCGCTTGCGTCTCTTGCGCGTCTTCGCCCGTGCGCGATGAAGTGTACAGGTAAACGGTAAAGCCAATGAGGGCGAGCAACATCAAAACGCCGAGCGAAGGCGAGACGCCCCCGAGAAAGCCCAAGCCAACCAGTGCCAAGGAGACGCCGAGCATAAAACTGCCATCGCGTGCCAGCGTGCGTCTTTGCGTCGCAAAAGGGCTGACCACGGCCATCAGACCCAAGACCAGAAGAATATTGGCAATATTGGAGCCGACCACATTGCCGATGGAAATATCGGGTTGGCCGTTCAAAGCGGCTTTCACCGAGACAGTTAATTCGGGCGCGCTGGTGCCAAAGGCGATGATGGTCAAGCCGATGATCAGCGGCGGCACTTTGAGGTGACTGGCCGCACTGACGGCGCCGCGCAAGAGCGCCTCGCCGGCAACGCCGAGAACGATAAAACCAGAGATGAGTAAGAAAATTGGTGATTCCATGGCCTGTTTTACCATGTTCCCCAGAAAAAATTCCAGAATTTTGCTCCGCGCTTTCAAAAAGCCTTGGCAGAGGGCGGTTTTATGCACTAGCCTTTTTTTCAAATTATAGCGTTTTCTGGGAGGAAATAATGCACTGGAATTTTGGCGATATCATTGATGCAATCGTGCCGGCTTTGCCGGAGGGTCACTTGGCTTTGGTTCATGGCGACAGGGAAATCACTTGGCAAGAAATGAGCCATCGGTCGAATAATATCGCCCGTAATTTGCGCGCCAATGGCGCCGAAACTGGCGATAAAGTGGGCTTTTACATGCGCAATCGCCCTGAATATTCAGAGCTTTTGGTGAGCTGCTTTCGCGCCCGCCTGACCCATGTGAACGTCAATTATCGCTATGTTGCCGATGAAGTGCATTATATTTTCGAAAACTCTGACGCCACCGTCGTGGTTTACGGCAAAGAGTTTCGCGACAATATCGAACAATTACGCCCGAAACTGCCGAACGTAAAACAGTGGATTGAAGTCGGCGATGGCCAAAATTTGCCAGAGGGCAGCGTTGATTACGAAAGCCTGGCCACAAACGGCGATGGCGCCAATTTGGATATTGAACGCGCGCCCAATGATTTGCTGTTTCTTTATACAGGCGGCACCACCGGCATGCCCAAGGGCGTGATGTGGGAGCATCATAATTTGCGCGAAACGCAAACCATGGCGCTGCGCGCGCTCGGCGATGTGCCAGAGACAATGGACGAGTTAATCGCTCATTTGAAAGCGCAAGGCCCCGGCCAAGTTTACATTCCCGCCTGCCCGCTAATGCACGGCACCGGATTGTTCACCGCCATGGGCGTGCTGATGAACGGCGGCACCATCGTGACGCTAGAAGCTGCCTCGCTCGATAGCCAAGAGTTATGGTCTGTGGTTGGGCGTCGCGGCGTCGATTATATGGCCATTGTCGGCGATGCTTTTGCCAAGCCAATGCTGGCCGAGCTGCAAAATAATCCGGGCGCTTATGATGTCAGCTCGGTGACCAATATTGTGTCTTCGGGCGTCATGTGGTCGATGGAAGTGAAGCAGGAAATGCTGAAAGTGCTGCCAGATGAATGCATGCTGGTCGACAGTTTCGGCTCGTCGGAAGCCATCGGTTTTGGCTCGTCCATCACCATGAAAGACACGCCGGTGAAAACCGCCAAATTCACCACCAATGAAATGTGCAAAGTCTTTGACGAAAACGACAAGGAAATTCCATGGGGCAGCGAAACCCCGGGCTTTATTGCTTTCGGTGGCCCAATTCCTTTGGGCTATTATAAAGACGAAAAGAAAACCGCCTCGACTTTCAAAACCATCAACGGCCATCGCTTCTCAATCCCGGGCGATTATTGCTTGGTCTCGCCCGAAGGCGAATTGACGCTTTTGGGTCGCGGCTCGGTTTGCATTAATTCGGCTGGCGAGAAAATTTATCCCGAAGAAATCGAAGAAACTTTGAAACTCCACGATAGCATCGACGATGCTTTGGTGGTGGGTGTGGCCGACGAAAAATGGGGTCAGGCGGTTACCGCCGTGGTGAAAACCGTCGATGGCGCCAGCTTTGACGAAGGCGATTTGAAAGCTTTCTGCAAAACCAAATTGGCCGCCTATAAAACGCCCAAACATGTGTTTCATGGCGGCCCAGCGTTTCGCGCCCCCAATGGCAAGGCCGATTATAAATCGGTAACCGAATTTGCCGTAGAAGAGGTCGGCAAGCGCGCATGACCCGACGGATAGCTGTATTTGGAAAAATGGGCGCGCGGTTTGCGCCGATTATTGGCGACGCGCTTTCGCCCGATTGGGCGGTCGATGTTTGGCCTTGCGACGATGACCTCGAAGCCCGCGATGCAATTTTGGCGACCTGCGAAGCGGCGGTGATGAGTGCGGATTTCATTTTAACGCCGGGCAATTTCGCCGCCCTTATGGCCGCGCCAAAGTTGAAAATTCTGCTGCAACCTTGGGTCGGTACGGATTGGCTCGACGCTGGGTTTTTGCCCGAGGGGTTGATTTATTGCAATGCGGGCGGCCATGCCGCGCCGATGGCAGAACACGTGCTGGGCGCCATGTTGGAACATGCGCTCGAGCTGCGCCAATTGCACCAAGATATGACGCAAGGCCAATGGCATCGCGCAGGCCGCAATGCAGCCCCGCAAGCGCGCCATGGCGATTTGCGCGGCAAACATGTCGGCATCCTCGGCTATGGCGATATCGCCAAAGCGGTGGCGGCGCGCGCCCATGCCTTTGATATGCAAATCTCGGCCGTCGCGCGCAGCGAGCGCAAGGCAACGCCCGAGCCGCTGCAATGGATTGGCACGCAAAAAGATTTGCCGAAATTATTGAGCGAGAGCGATTATCTTATTCTGACTTGCGATTTAAACGAAGACACGCAAGGCATGATTGACGCCAGCGCTTTCGATAAGATGAAAGACACGGCCTATATTATCAATGTCGCGCGCGGAGAAGTCATCGACGAGGACGCGCTGTTTGACGCGCTCTCCAACCAAAAAATTGGCGGCGCGGCTTTGGACACTTGGTATCGCTATCCGACGAATATCACGGATGCCGAAGCCGACCCCGACCGCGGTGGGCCTTACCAAGGCAGTCGGCATGACTTCCTATCGCTCGACAATGTGCTACTGACCCCGCATAGCGCGGCGCATACTTTTGGCGCCGATAGAGGGCGCTATGAAAGCATCGCGCAATCGCTGCTTTGTTACGCCAAGGGCGAAACCATCGACCGCCATGTGACCACGGGAACGGGCGAGAACCTCGATGGCTTTGTGATGCCCTAATGCCATTGGCAGTCTCTGGTTTTACCGAGATAAAACTGCGGCCAGATGCCACGCGAGCTTTGGTTTGTAATACTTGCGACACCCTATGGCCGTGCTATGGTTTTGCCAGATATAGATATTGGAGAAGATAGTTATGACAGCTCTTGATAGTTTCCGCGAAGAAACCCGCGCTTGGTTGGAAGAAAACTGCCCAGCCTCGATGCGCACGCCAATGCCCGAACGCGAAATGCCTTGGGGTGGACGCCAAGCCAAATACCCAAATCCAGACACGAAAGTCTGGATGGATAATATGGCCAGCCGTGGCTGGACCGCGCCAACTTGGCCAGCCGAATATGGCGGCGGCGGTCTGTCGAAAGAAGAAAACAAAGTGCTGCAACAAGAGCTAGGTGCCATTAAAGCGCGCCCTGCCCTGACCAGCTTTGGCCTTTGGATGCTTGGCCCAGCGCTTTTGGAATTTGCTAGCGAAGAGCAGAAGAAAAAATATCTCGGTGAAATTATCCGTGGCGAAATTCGCTGGTGCCAAGGCTATTCCGAGCCGGGCGCCGGTTCCGATTTGGCCGGACTGCAAACCAAAGCCGAAGATAAGGGCGACCATTATTTGGTCAATGGCCAGAAAGTTTGGACTTCCTACGCCGACCAGTGCGATTGGATTTTCTGCCTCGTGCGCACCGATACTTCGGTCAAACACGATGGCATTTCCTTCCTGCTCATCGATATGGATGATGCGGGCGTGGAAGCGCGTCCGATTAAATTAATCTCGGGCGCCTCGCCATTTTGCGAAACTTTCCTGACAGATGTGAAAGTGCCGAAAGAAAAC
>JAQWIP010000152.1 GCA_029248825.1 Alphaproteobacteria bacterium
CTGCTCATAGACCACGCCATAGATAGGTTAATGAATCGTATGCGGCTTGCTTTGCCGAATTGTTTAGAATACATTTATATGAATTTAATTCACGTTTGAGGTCATCTGTGAACTTATTTGACAATGATAATCTGAAATGGCGGCGCTTTGTTGGCGATGATAGCTTTGACTACCCGATTGATTATGAAGCGGCGCTGTTAAGCCTTCGCGAGGGCGGCCATGTCGATTTATTGTATCGCTGGGCCCCCAATAGCTATTGCCATTTTCATCGCCACACGGCGGAGACCACATCGGTTGTCTTGGCAGGGGAGCTGCATGTCGTCGATATAGACCCGGAAACAGGGGAAACCTTATCGAAGAAAATCCGAAAGGCAGGGGATTATGCCCATAAAGAACCCGGCGATGTGCATATGGAACATGGTGGCCCGGAAGGGGCGCTAGTGCTGTTCAAACTTAAGGCCGTTGACAATTCACTGGCCGAAAGTTTGGCCAAAGACGGCACAGTGATTGGTGAATCCTGCTTTGACGATATGATGGCGCGCCAAAGAGCCAAGCACGATTAACAAAATTTTGGCCAGATAAGGCCGCCCGCTTGCAGGCTCTTGGAGGTGAAACGATGTCGCTGCGGGGCCATTCATTTGCGAGCCGGAAAGAGGTCCTAGTTTTCAAGCTGGCTTTGCATAAAACCATTCAAATGATCTAAAACCGATTGCTGATCAAATCCCAAAAATAGGCTCGGAGCCTGCATCGGATAAATACGCCCGAAAGCCTATCTAGGCCGTCTCCACGAAGCCCGCCCAAGTCGACATATAATCGACAAAGCTGGGACCAAGCCCTTCTACCGTTAGATGCTCTCTTGATACCGGCGTCGCGATGGACGCAAAATTTTCATCCGCTGCAAATTTTTGCGGCCAGTCGTGGTGCAAAATACCGGCGCGTCCCAAGGCCACGAAATCCACGCCCGCCGCCAATACATCGCGCACATGCTTAGCCGTCATAATTTTGCCGGCCACGGTCAGCTTGGTATCGCCGCGCTCCAATTTGGCAAACACATCGACAAGCCGTTGGCCTGCATATGAGCCTTCGTTCACTTCCTCGAACACATCCCAAAGCGACATATCGATAAAATCAAGCGCGCCCGTTTGGCACAAGCGTTCATAATAGCTAATAATCTCGTCTAGCTGAATGCCGAAGCGGGTCGGCGATAGGCGCAAGGCCAAACTAAAATCCGCACCGCAAGATTGCTTCACACCTGCAATGATATTGTCAAGGATGCGCGTGCGATTGACCAGCGCCCCGCCATAATCATCGTCGCGCTTATTAATGTCTGACGATAAAAACTGGCACAGCAGATAGCCATGCGCGCCGTGAATTTCCATGCCGTCAAAGCCGGCTTTTCGCGATAGCAAAGCCGCCTCCACGAAAGCCGCTTCTGTCGCTTTAATCTCATCAAGCGTCATCGCGCGGGCGCCTGTTTCTTCGTTCGCTGAAGGACACACGGGCTCTTGTCCGGTGAATTTTTTGAACGTGCGCATGCCGCCATGGACAATTTGCGTATAGGCCAAACTGTCGTGCTGGTGGATACCTTCGGCCAATCTTTTCAAACCATCCAAATGGCTGTCGGCGCTGGCACCTAGCTGCCCGTTGAAGCCTTTACCGGATGTCTGCGCGAAGGCCGCGCAAGTCATCGTCAGGCCGAATCCGCCTTGGGCGCGTTTGGTCAGCCATGTATATTCATCGTCGCCCAAAGTGCCATCTTCAAGGCTTTGCATATTGGTGAGCGGCGCGAGCATGAACTCATTCTTCATCTCCTTGCCGCTTGCGAATTTAACTTTATTAGGCATCGAAGCCTCCCTCTACCCGGACTAAACTTGTCATAAACTAGACTGAACCCTCGACTGGAAGCAACACAGGAAGCAGGTTCTCGACGCCCTAGGCTCGCAAACGCGTGGCCAGTGTCGCGCCGCTTAAAAACGCTTGTTCAACTTTCGAGCCGTAACACCAATCGCCGATGGCCGAGAGACCTTGCGCGTGGTCTAGCAAATAGGGCTGGTCTGGCGAGGCGGCGGGCGTCTGGGTTGAGGCATAGCGCCAGCGATGCACGCGGTCATACCCTGAGGCCGAAATCTGGCTTCCCGTCAGGGCTTCAAAGCGCGCTTTCATCGTCGCGTCCACGGCGTCGTCTTCGATATGGGCTTGCGACCAGTCATGCTGCGTTTGCAGCACCAAAGCCAAATCGCCACTCCGCTTGGGTTTGCTAGAATTAACCGCCGCAAAACCCAGCACGTCATCGTCAAAATGTGCGCATTGCCAATCAAGCTGCGGCGCCTCGCTTGGCGCAAAGCCCAGCATCAGCGTATGACAGCCCCGCATTTGCGTTTTGGCCAAAGCCGCAGAGAAGCTTGTGTCTACGGGCAAAAGCGCTTTGATTTGTGCGGGCGGCATAGCGAAAACAATATGGGCGAAGGGGCCGAACCGCGACCCACCAGCCCGCAAAAACCAATCGCCCGCCTGGCCTTCCACGCCCTCCACCCCGCAATCGAGATATAGTTTCCACCGCGGCCGACCCACCACCAAGGCCCTGCCAATGGCGCTCATACCCGGGGTGAAAACCCATTTGGGGTGTGCGTCTTCTCTTGGGCTTTGGCTGCCATCGGCGGCGATGGTCACATGACGCGGCGTCCAACGCTGCACGTGGCCTGCCGCTTCAAACGGCTGAAGCCATTGCTGAAACAGCGCGCTCTGGGCGCGAAAATATTGGGCGCCATGGTCGAAAGCATGGCCCGGCGCGCGCCGCGTGGATAGGCGCCCCGATAGGCCGCGCGATTTATCAAATAAAGACAGCTCAAAATCTTCCGCCAAACCATCCGCACAAGCCAGACCAGACATCCCCGTGCCGATAATCGCAATAGCCGGTTTTGCCTGTGCGCCCATAGTCGCCCCTAGCGAAACGCGCCGATATTGACGTCATAGTCTACCGCGATGCCATAATCTGGGTCGTCGTCGCTATCGATCATCAGCTGACCCGCTTTGGTGAGCAAGCGATGGCAATCGGGCGAGAGGTGGCGCAACATGACGCGTTTACCCAAGTCAGCATATTTATCCGCCACATCTTCAATCGCCTGCAAGGCCGATTGGTCGACCACGCGCGAGTCGGAGAAATCGATAATGACCGTGTCGGGGTCGTCGGCCATGTCGAACAATTGACGAAAGCCCGTTACTGAGCCGAAGAACAGCGGCCCTTGGATGTCATAAACAATGGCGCCCTTCTCGCGCGCAGACGGGCGCTTGGAGGCATGAATGCGTTTGGCCGCATTCCATGCATAAACCAGCGCCGACATGATGACGCCCACCACAACGGCAATCGCCAAATCTTCGGCCACGGTGACAATCGTCACGACGATAATCACCAAAGCATCAGCGCGCGGCACTTTGAAAAGCGCCTTCAGCGAGTTCCAAGCGAAAGTGCCAATGACCACCATAAACATGACGCCAACCAAAGCCGCGATGGGGATTTGCTCGATGAGACCCGAGGCAAACAAAATGAACACCAAGAGAAATAGAGCCGCCGCCAGTCCGCCTATGCGGGTTCGACCGCCCGAATTTACATTGATCATCGACTGGCCAATCATCGCGCAGCCGCCCATGCCGCCGAAAAATCCGGTGGCTAAATTGGCCGCGCCTTGCGCCATGCATTCTTGAGACGCACCGCCGCGTTGTTCGGTAATCTCGCCCACGAGGTTGAGCGTCAGCAGGCTTTCAATCAGCCCAATGGCCGCCAGAATAACCGCATAGGGAAAAATAATCGCAAAGGTTTCTAGCGTGAACGGCACCATGGGAATGGCAAAACTCGGCAGGCCGCCCGATAGGCTGGCCAAATCGCCGACGCGCGGCACTTGGATATCAAAGCCCAACACCAAGGCCGTAACCAAGCCGATGGCCGCCAATGGCGCGGGAATGATTTTGGTGAGTTTCGGCGTGACCCAAATCAGCGCCATCGTGGCGACCACTAGCCCGCCTGTCGCCAGCAATTCGAAGCCGCCAATCCATTCGGTGACGCCCATGTCATTGGTTGTTTTGAACTGCTCCAATTGCGCCAGACCGATAACAATGGCCAGCCCGTTAACAAATCCCAACATCACCGGATGCGGCACCATGCGGATAAATTTACCCCAACGCAAAGCGCCTGCGATTAACTGCAAAATACCCATCAACACCACGGTGGCAAATAAATACTCCACGCCATGTTGCGCCACCAAAGCCACCATGACGACGGCCAGCGCGCCAGTGGCGCCCGAAATCATGCCCGGGCGCCCGCCAATCGTGGCCGTTATCAGCCCGACGATGAAAGCCGCATAAAGCCCCACCAAGGGGTCAACGCCCGCCACGAAAGCAAAAGCCACCGCCTCTGGCACAAGCGCCAAAGCGACGGTCAGACCCGCCAGAATGTCCATCCGCACTTGCGCGATGGTCAGCCCTTGCGGCGGCTGGTTTAACGGCACGCCGAGAATGTAGTTTTGTAGTTTGGAAATGGAGGAGGACATTAGGTCAATTCACTTTTCACTGGAGGTCTGGTTCAAGGTTCGAGCGTGGTAGCGCGTTTTGCGAGGCTCGGCTAGACGTTTTGTCCCGCGACATAGCCCGACGACCACGCCCATTGGAAATTATAACCGCCCAAATGCCCCGTCACATCGACCACTTCGCCGATGAAATAAAGCCCTTCGTGGTCTTTAGCTTGCATGGTTTTCGACGACAAAGCCTCGGTGTCCACGCCGCCGAGTGTTACTTCTGCCGTACGATAGCCTTCCGAGCCGGCGGGCATAAGCTCCCAATCGTTCACGGCGGCGCCGAGTTGCGCTAGTTTGGCGTTATTGGCCTCGGCCAATCGACCCGCTAAGTTTTGGCTTTGGCACATGTCTTGCGCCAATTTCTTAGGCAAGACTTCGTTCAACACGCTGGCGACATCTAATTTCACGCCTTCGTTTTTGCGCGCCAAAAGATGCGCCGTCACATCGACGTCGGGCGCCAAATCAACTTTAATCGTCAGCCCCTCGCGCCAATAAGACGAGACTTGCAAAATCGATGGCCCCGACAGGCCGCGATGGGTGAACAGCATGGCTTCTTTAAAATTGGCTTTCTGGCAACTCACCAACGCATGGACCGAGAGGCCAGACATCGCTTTGCAGCGGTCGAGCAAATCGGCCTGAAATGTTAGCGGCACCAAGGCGGCGCGGGTCTCGACGATGTCTAAGCCGAATTGGCGCGCCACGTCATAGCCGAATTTCGTCGCGCCAATTTTAGGGATAGATAACCCCCCCGCCGCAATCACCAGCGACTCGCACAAGGTGGTTAGCGGCGCGGCATTTGGGTCATCTTGGGTTTGCGATTGTGTGATGACCTCAAACCCCTGCCCCTCGGCAGCTCGAGCTACGGACACAATATCGGTTTGCATGTCCAATTGCACGCCCGCCGAGGCGGCCTCCGACAGCAGCATGTCGATAATATCTTGCGCGCTATGGTCGCAAAACAACTGCCCCAGCGCTTTTTCGTGGAAAGCAATATTGTGGCTTTCCACCCAAGATATGAAATCTTGCTGGGTGTATTGCTTCAGCGCAGATTTGCAAAAATGCGGATTGCTCGACAGATAATTCGCGGGGCTGGTGCGCGTATTGGTAAAATTGCACCGCCCGCCGCCCGAGATGCGAATTTTCTCGGCAATCTTCGTGGCATGGTCGACTAGCCAAACGCTGCGGCCGCGTTTGCCCGCCTCAATGGCGGCCATCAGCCCCGCCGCGCCCGCGCCGATAATAATTACATCAAATTTTTCGTCACTTTGAATATCACTCATAGGCGGCTTATAGCAGAGTTGCGCAAGCTCCCTACTTAAAATTCGGTTCCCCCCCTAAATGCCGCGCGCAAGGGTGCTTCAACGCTCTGCCCCAATGTGCTAATTCTAATTTCTCTAACTTGGGGAGAAGCGGTTATGCGTAAACTTATTCGGAAAACTTGGATAACAACTCTGGCCGCCGTACCGCTTTTGGTTATGGCAAATCTGGCCATCGAAGCTTGGCGCAGCGCCGCTTGGGATGCAGAGGCCGCCATAGCCACTGCGCAAACCTATGACGTTGAAGTCCTGCGCGATGATTTTGGCGTGCCGCATATTTTTGGCAAACGAGATGCTGACGTCGCCTTTGGGCTGGCCTATGCCCAAGCCGAAGATGATTTCGAAACCATGCAATCGCTGGTGCCGTTTTACCGTGGCCAATTGGGTCGCTCGCTTGGCATGGACGGCCTGCCCATCGACTATCTGGTGCAATGGCTCGATGTGCGCACCTATGTCGAGACCCATTATGAGCGCGTGTTGTCGCCCGAAATCCGCGCCCATTTGCAGGCCTATGCCGATGGCATGAATTACTATGCGGCGCAGCATCCCTTTGAGGCCGACCCGAAATTATTCCCCATGAGCGGCAAAGACCTCGCGGTTGGCTTCTCGCTACAGCACCTTCTCTTCTATGGTTTTGAAAGCCATATTGGCGAGCTGTTCGCCGATAGCCCGCAACGCGAATTGGCACTTGCGCCGGACAATGCGCTGTCTCGCCACATCGGCGCGGCTGGCCTGCCTGTCGGCTCCAATGCATTTGCCATGAATAGCAATAAATCGAGCGATGGCAGCACCCGCATCATCATTAACTCGCCCCAGCCGATATCGGGGTTAAAGCCTTTGGCGATAAACGGCATGCCGGGAAAAATGCCGCCATGCATGTCCCAGCCTTCTTGGCTTTTCACATGCGCCTCATACCAAGCCACGGGGCCGTTCAGGGGTTGGTGCGAGTTAATGATGATGCGGGTGCTGCCATCGCTCGATTTATTGCTATTCATGGCAAATGCATTGGAGCCGACA
>JAQWIP010000012.1 GCA_029248825.1 Alphaproteobacteria bacterium
TCGGCCACCGCCTCCTCCAGCATGGCTTGATATAACTCAAAACCAACTTCCTTAATATGCCCCGATTGCTCCTCGCCCACGAGATTGCCCGCACCGCGCAAATCAAGGTCATAAGAGGCCAGATTGAAACCCGCGCCAAGGCTGTCCAACGATTGCATAACTTTAAGTCGTTTCTCTGCATTAACAGTTAAGCCCTTGTTTTCATTATAAGTAAGATAACCATAGGCTCGCGTTTTGGAGCGGCCGACGCGGCCTCGCATTTGATATAATTGTGCCAAGCCAAACTTATCCGCCCGATGGATAATAATGGTATTGGCCGATGGAATATCCAATCCGCTTTCGATGATGGAGGTCGACAGCAGCGTGTCATATTGGCCATCATAAAAGGCGTTCATACGGGCTTCCAAATCGCCACCCGCCATTTGCCCGTGCGCTATCACATATTTCAGTTCTGGCACGTTCTGCTTGAGAAACTCGGCGATTTCAGTCAGGTCTGAGATACGCGGAACAATGATAAAGCTCTGCCCTGCCCGATATTTCTCGCGCAATAAAGCCTCGCGAATGCCAACCGGATCGAACGGTGTCACATAGGTACGAACCGCCAGCCTATCGACGGGCGGCGTGGCGATAATCGATAAGTCGCGCACGCCCGTCAGCGCCATTTGCAAAGTGCGCGGAATAGGCGTGGCGGTCAGCGTCAGCATATGGACTTCGGCGCGTAAGGTCTTTAAGCGCTCTTTATGGACCACGCCGAAATGTTGTTCTTCATCTACGATAACCAGCCCAAGACGCTGAAATTCAATGGTTTTCGCCAATAGAGCATGGGTGCCAATAACGATATCAATGGCGCCAGATTTCAAACCTAATTTGGTTTCGGAAGACTCGCTGCTGGCGATGAGGCGCGATAGCTCGCGTGTTTTGATAGGCATGCCGCTAAACCGCTCGCGGAACGTCTTGGCATGTTGGCGCGCCAAAAGCGTGGTGGGCGCGATTATCGCCACTTGCCGCCCCGCCATGGCAGCCACAAAGGCGGCGCGCAAGCCCACTTCGGTTTTGCCAAAGCCGACATCGCCGCAAATCAGGCGATCCATCGGGCGGCCGCTGGCCATATCGTCGACCACGGCCTCAATCGCATTCAATTGGTCGTCGGTTTCCTCGAACGGGAAACGCGAGGCAAATTCATCGTAAAGCCCTGCTTCTGGCAGCAGTTTCTCACCTTCGCGCATGGCTCGTTCGGCGGCTGTTTTAATCAGCTCGCCGGCAATGATATGCAGTTTCTCTTTCAGGCGCGCTTTGCGCATTTGCCACGCCACACCGCCAATTTTATCGAGGGTGACGCTGATATCGTCGCCACCAAAACGGCTCAGCAGCTCGATGTTCTCAACGGGCAAAAACAGCCGCGAGTCGCCGTGGTAAATCAGCCGCAAGCAATCATGCGGCGCGCCGCCAACATCGAGCGTCTGCAAGCCCTCAAAACGGCCAATGCCATGCTCCACATGCACCACATGGTCGCCGGGCGTCAGGCTGGTGGCTTCGGTGAGGAAATTCTCGGCCTTTTTAGGCCCGGGCCGGCGCACAATGCGGTCGCCCAGAATATCTTGCTCGGTCAGCACGCTCAGCGTCTCGGTGGTAAACCCTGTTTCCATGCTGCAAATCGCCATGATGGGGGCTTTGCCAGCGGGTAACGCTTGCCACGTCTCGATGACGGGCAGAACCTCGGCGCCATGTTCGCGCAGCAGCGTCGACAGACGGTCTTGCGCTCCGCGGCTCGAGGCCACCATAATCACCCGTCGTCCCGCGCCCTGCTCGGCTTGCATATGCGCGACCACCGTATCGAATAGATTGATGCTTTCCTGCTTGCGCTCGGCGGCGAAATTGCGCGGCTCGCGACCCGTTAGATTGCGTTTATCGGGGTCGGTTTCAGGATGCACAAAGCCGCTCATCGGCCGCCAGCGCAGCTCAGATAGGCGTTGTTTCCATTCGTCCTCTAACAGATATAGCTTTTCGGGCGGCAAAGGCTTGATGACGCGCCGCCCCGCGCCGCCGCGACCGCCAGCAGATAGAGCCTGCTCGCGCGCCTCCTTGCGAGCCTCGTAATAATCGTCGATTTGCGCCATGCGGTCGCCAAAAGCATTGTCGATTTGCCCATCGGTGACATAAAGGCAGGCGCCGCAATGGTCGAAAAGCGTTTCTAGCGTATCGTGAAACAGTGGCAGCCAATGTTCCATGCCTTGATGGCGCACGCCGTCGCTGATGGCGGTATATAGGGGGTCTTCGTCCATCACCGTGCCGAATTGCTGCACGTAGCCGCGCCGAAACCTTTGGATGGCCTCTTCGTCTAAATGAATTTCGCCCGCCGCCGTAAGTTCCAGCGCGTGCAATTGGCCGATGGTGCGCTGCGTTTCGGCCGCAAAGGGGCGCAAGCTTTCCAGCGTATCGCCAAATAAATCAAGCCGAACGGGATCGTCTGCACCCGGCGCAAATAGGTCAACAATGCCTCCGCGTATCGCATAATCGCCCGGCTCCATAACACTCGAGCATCGGCTATACCCATTGCCAGACAAAAAGCGGGTCAAGGCCTCTAGGTCCAGCGTTTGGCCGGGGCGCAAGGAAAACGATAATTCGCTAATCTGGTCGCGCGCGGGCAAACGTTGCGCCGCCGCCGATACGGTGGTGATGACCACATGCGGGCGGCCTTCCAGCAGCGCCAGACTGGCCAACCCCGCCATGCGCTCCGACATAACGGCAACTTGCGGCGATAGGCGGTCGAACGGTAGGCAATCCCAAGCCGGGATATGGACTTGCTCTATATCGGGCGCGAAAAACGCCAGCATATTGCGCATGGCTGCGGCGGCCGAGGCATCCCGCGCAATATACACCACGCGCTCGCCCTCAAGGCGCGCGAAATCGGCTAACACCATGGGCTGATAGCCCTCTGGCGCGCCGCCAATGTGCAGCGTGCCTTGGGTCTCAACCAGCGTTTGATAGAGCTCTTGGATGACGCGGGGCCTCTTTGTTGGTTTTGTTAAATGTAGTCGAGGCCGAGCAAACGGTCTAGCAAGGGAGAGCGTTCTTCTTCGGGAACGGTTTCGCGCCCTGTCGCCCAGGCGAATAATTTATCATCCGGCAGCTCCAGAATGCGCTGATATTCCTCGACATCGGAATCGGGCAATTCTGACAAGACGGTCTCGGCAAATTTGGTAAAAATAATATCCATTTCTTTAATGCCGCGATGGTTGGAGCGGAAATAAAGTTTACGGCGGACGGCGTCGAGCTGTTGCATGATGTTCAATTCCTTTTCAAGCGATGTATAGCAGACCTTCGGGCTTTGTCACCTGACAGACTGCCGCTGTAGCCGCAAGCCAACTAGCCACACCCTCCATATAGGTGGATTTGTGTGATAGACTAACTCGCAAGTTCGTTTTATGGAGGTGGCATGCGCCCGAGCTCTCTCACGCCCCTATTTAAAGATGCCACCACCCTGCCTGGCATTGGCCCCAAGCTTGGCAAATTGCTGTCGGCGTTTACGGGCGATAAAATTATCGACCTTTTGCATCACCTGCCCTCTAATCTCATCGATCGGCAATATCGCCCGCCTTTAGATGAAGCCGAAGACGGCCATATCGCGACCTTTGAAGTGGAAGTGGTGAAACATGAAGTGCCGCCAAGGCGCAATTTGCCGTATCGAATTTTATGCCGCAATGACAGCGGTTTTCTTTCTCTGTTGTTTTTTCGCGCGCGCGGCGACTGGCTCACCAAAGCCATGCCCGAGGGCGCCACGCGCATTGTCTCGGGGCGCGTCGAGCGGTTTCGCGATAATCTGCAAATCGTCCATCCCGACCATATGTTGCCCAAACCCGCCTTTGAGGCGCTGCCCATCATCGAGCCTGTCTATCCTTTGACGGCAGGTCTATCGGCCAAGATTTTGATGAAAGCTATACAAGCGGCTCTGCCCGATTTGCCAAAGCTTGGGGAATGGCAGGAGCCGACATGGCTGGAGCAGCAAAAATGGCCAAGCTGGCAAGAGGCGGTCGCGCTGGCGCATCGGCCTGAGGCGCTAGATGCGCTCGACCCGCAGCATCCAGCGCGGGCGCGTTTGGCCTATGATGAATTATTGGCGCATCAATTGGTGCTGGCTTTGGTGCGGCGCCAGCGTCGGCAAATGGCAGGTCGCGCGTATCCTGAAATTGGGGTTTTGGCGCAAAAATTAGGCACGCTTTTGCCGTTTGCTTTAACCGGTTCGCAAGAACAAGCGGTGGCCGATATTCGCACCGATATGGCCGAGCCAGTTCGCATGTTGCGGCTGTTGCAGGGCGATGTTGGCAGCGGCAAAACCGTGGTCGCCGTGATTTCCATGTTGCAGGCGGTGGAAAGCGGCGCGCAAGCCGCCCTTATGGCACCGACCGAAATTCTGGCGCGCCAACACGCAGAAACCGTGGGCCCTTGGCTGGATGCTTTGGGGGTTTCTTGGCAGTTAATGACCGCGCGCAATAAGGGAAAATTGCGCAAAGAAAGCTTGGCCGCGCTGGCGCAAGGCGAGGTGCAAATTGCCATTGGCACGCATGCTTTGTTTCAAGACGATGTGGTGTTTGCCGATTTAGGCTTGGCCGTGGTGGATGAGCAGCATCGCTTTGGCGTGCAGCAACGTATGGCTTTATCTTCGAAAGGCGAAGGCGTTGATGTTTTGGTGATGACCGCAACGCCCATTCCACGCACGCTGACGCTGACCGCCTATGGCGATATGGATGTCTCGCGCATGCCCGATAAACCGGCAGGGCGTCTACCGATTGATACGCGCGTTATTTCAATGGATCGATATAGCGATGTCGCGCAAGGGCTGGGCAATGCGATGCGCGAAGGCGCGCGTATATATTGGGTTTGTCCGCTGGTCAGCGAAAGCGAGCTGGTCGATTTAGCGGCGGCCGAAGACCGCGCCAAAGATTTGCAAAAACTCTATGGCAGCAAAGTAGGCCTCGTGCATGGCCAAATGCGCGCCGCCGACAAAGATACGGTGATGGCGCAATTCGTGGCCGGCGAAATTAGCATTCTGGTGGCTACGACGGTGATTGAGGTTGGCGTCAATGTGCCAGAGGCCACCGTGATGGTCATTGAACATGCTGAGAGATTTGGCTTGGCGCAATTGCATCAGCTGCGCGGGCGCGTTGGCCGTGGGCTGGAAAAATCGAGCTGCGTGCTGCTCTATCGGGGGCCTTTGGGGGAGACCTCCAAAGCGCGGCTTTCGATTATGCGCGATACGGAAGATGGCTTTCGCATTGCCGAAGAAGATTTGCGATTGCGCGGCGCGGGCGAGGTTTTAGGCACCCGCCAAAGCGGCCTGCCCCTCTTTCGTTTGGCCAATTTGGAAGCCCATGCCGATTTGCTGCCTGCCGTGCATGATGATGTAAAACTGCTGCTTGAACGCGACCCGCAATTGGATAGTCTGCGCGGTCAAGCTTTGCGAAGCCTGCTGTATTTGTTTCGTCGCGACGAAGCGATACGGTTTTTGCAATCGGGCTAAACGCGAAATCTAACGTGAAATCTAACGGGAAATCTAAGAGGTGATGCTTTTCTCTTCGCTGGTAATGCCCGCAGAAATAACCATACGGGCGCCCTCTTCGACGCTCATGTCGAGGATGGTCAGCTCGTCTTCCGGCACGAAAAGCAAAAACCCAGAGGTTGGGTTTGGCGTTGTCGGCAAGAACACTCCAATCATGGTTTTTCCGGTTTTGCTATTGATGCGCGGGTCGGCCGCTTTGGTGACAAAGGCAATCGCGTGCAGGCCTTTGCGTGGATATTCAATGAGCGCGACATCTTGAAAAGCCGAGCCATCTTCGCTGACCGCCGTTTGAAAAACCTGTTTCAACATGGTGTAGAGCGAGCCAGCCATCGGGATTTTGCGCATCAAGCGGTCGGAGGCGCCGAGCAAATAGCGGCCGAGAAAATTCGCCGCGAGACCGCCAATAACCGTCAGCAATACCAAAGCCAAAACCAGCCCCACGCCAGGCACATCAACCGGAAAATAAGTGGTCGGCCAATAGATTTCAGGGATTAGCGGGCGGAAGTAATTATCGAGGAATTCGACAAACCATAAGACCAAATAAAACGTGATGTAAATCGGCGCCGTAATCACCAATCCGGTGAGGAAATAGGTTCTGAGGGCGCCCAAAATCGTGCGGCGTTTCTTCTTCGGTTCGAGTAAAATTGTCATGCTCTAGTATGCTTTGATTCCACGCG
>JAQWIP010000013.1 GCA_029248825.1 Alphaproteobacteria bacterium
GGGAAGGGGTCTAGGGGCGGCGGCGTCTATGACGCAGGTTTTTGCAAAGTCAGCAGGGTGAACATATCCATCGGGCCGAAATAATCTTCGTCGATGAGGTGCAGCTCGCACGCGTCTAGGTGCAGCTGCTCGCGCGAGAAATCTGAGTGAAAGCCGATTTTGCGCGAGGCGGGAGCGATTTTGCGCTCGACCATCGCCAATAGGGTTTCGTCTTCTTCGGCGCGGAAATGATTGAACAAATAAACCCGCCCGCCCGGGCGCGTGACGCGGCATATCTCTTGCAAAACTTTGGCAGGGTCTGGCACCACCGACATAACAAAAGTCGCCATCACGCTATCAAAAGACGCATCGGCGAACTCGAGTTCGCTGGCGTCCATTTCCAATAAGCCCTCGACGTTGGTTAAGTTTTTGCGCTGCACGCGTTTTCGCGCATGCGCCAACATATCGGCCGAGAGGTCGATGCCGGTCACGGCGCAATCGGGCGCGAAATAGGGCAGGGATAACCCGGTGCCAGTTCCAACATCCAGCACGCGATGGCCATGCAGCGCGCGGTTGAGGCGGCGCACAATCTTGCGGATATAGCGCCGGCCAAATAGCGCGAAAGTAAAATCATAATGCCCCGCCCATTTGGCATAGGAGCGGCGCACATCGTCGGCGCGAATTTGCGTGTGAACAGTCATAAAGCATCCGTGTTTTTATTTTTATTCGGAAGCTAGAGATTATTTGGCGGCGGCTTTCTTCGCAACTGCTTTTTTCGGTTTCAAAAGCCGCGATAAATATTGCCCGGTATAGCTGGCCTTCACTTTCACGACGTCCTCGGGGGTGCCAATGGCCACCACTTGTCCGCCGCCATCGCCGCCTTCGGGGCCAATATCGATAATCCAATCGGCGGTTTTAATCACCTCAAGATTATGCTCAATCACCGCCACTGTGTTGCCCGTGTCGACCAGCTCATGCAGCACGTCGAGCAGTTTGGCGACATCATGGAAATGCAAGCCCGTGGTCGGCTCATCCAAAATATACAGCGTGCGACCCGTGGCGCGTTTGGCCAATTCTTTGGCCAATTTAATCCGTTGCGCCTCGCCGCCCGAAAGCGTGGTGGCTTGCTGGCCAACTTTAATATAGCCAAGGCCAACGCGTTGCAGCGTGGTCATTTTATCGCGCACCATCGGCACGGCTTTGAAGAAATCCGCCGCTTCATCGACGGTCATATCCAGCACATCAGCAATCGATTTATCTTTGAAGCGAACTTCCAGCGTTTCGCGATTATAGCGTCTGCCTTGGCAGCTATCGCACTCGACATAAACATCGGGCAAGAAGTGCATTTCGATTTTAATCAGCCCATCGCCTTGGCAAGTCTCGCAGCGTCCGCCTTTGACGTTGAACGAAAACCGACCGGGCTTATAGCCGCGTGTCTTGGCTTCGGGCAGACCTGCAAACCATTCGCGGATGGGCGTGAAGGCGCCCGTATAGGTGGCGGGGTTCGAGCGAGGCGTGCGCCCAATCGGCGATTGATCAATCTCGATAACTTTATCCAACAGATGCAAGCCATCAATCGTGTCGTGTTCGGCGGGAGTGGCGCGCGCATTGTTGAGCTTGCGCGCCAGCGATTTATACAAAGTATCAATCAGCAAAGTCGACTTTCCACCGCCCGAAACTCCGGTCACGCAGGTGAACGTGCCGAGCGGAATTTCGGCGCTGACGTTTTTCAAATTATTGCCCTTGGCGCCTTTTACGGTGATACATTTATTGGCTTTCGTGGCGCGGCGTTTCTTCGGCACAGAGACTTCCAAGGCGCCCGATAGATATTGTCCGGTCAGACTTTTTTTGCTGGCGAGAATTTTATCTGGCGTGCCTTGGGCAATCACTTCGCCGCCATGCACGCCCGCACCGGGGCCAATGTCGACCACATGGTCGGCCGTCATAATGGCTTCCTCATCGTGTTCTACCACGATGACTGTATTGCCAAGGTCGCGCAGGCGCGTGAGGGTTTCGAGCAGGCGCGTGTTGTCGCGCTGATGCAGGCCGATGCTCGGCTCATCCAAAACGTAAAGCACGCCGGTTAGCCCCGAGCCGATTTGCGAGGCCAGACGAATACGCTGGCTTTCGCCGCCCGACAAAGTGCCAGAGTTGCGCGACATCGTCAGATATTCCAGCCCCACATCATTGAGGAAACGCAGACGCTCGCGAATTTCCTTCAGCACACGCGCCGCGATTTGTTTGTGCTTATCGCTCAACAGGCCTTCCAAATCGGTGAACCATTGCTCGGCCATCCGAATAGACATTTGCGAGACTTCGCCAACATGATGCTCGGCGATTTTCACCGATAGGGCTTCCGGTTTCAGGCGATAGCCGCCGCAAGCTTCGCAATCGGTGATGGACTGAAACTTCTCGATTTCTTCGCGCGCCCAATTGCTATCGGTCTCGCGGTAGCGGCGTTCCAAATTGGGAATAACGCCTTCAAACGGCTTTTTGTTTTTATAGCTGCGCAGGCCGTCGTCATAAGAGAAAGTAATCACTTCCTCGCCGGTGCCGAATAAAATCACGTCTTTGGCTTTTTTGTCCAAATCATTCCATTTGCTGCTCATCTTAAAGCCGTAATGTTTGGCGAGCGCTTCCAGCGTTTGGGTGTAATAGGGTGAGGTGGTTTTCGACCATGGCGCAACGGCGCCTTTATATAGCGTGAGCCCGCCATCGGGGACGACCGCAATCGGGTCGATAAAAAACTGCGTGCCGAGACCATCGCAGGACGGGCAGGCGCCAAATGGATTGTTGAACGAGAATAAGCGCGGCTCAATCTCGTCAATGGTGAAGCCCGAAACGGGGCAGGCAAAACGCGCCGAAAACGTAATCCGCTCCGGCGTTTCGTCTTTTTTGGGCTTATCGGCCATCTCGGCAATGGCAATACCATCGGTCAGGCCAAGCGCCACTTCCATCGAGTCTGCCACACGATTGCCAAGGTCGGGTTTGATAACCAGCCGATCGACGACGACATCAATGTCATGTTTGATTTTTTTGTCGAGGGCAGGGGTGTTGGCAATTTCGTAGAACTCGCCATCGATTTTAACCCGTTGAAAGCCGCGTTTTTGCAGCTCCAAAAAGTCGCGCTTATATTCGCCTTTGCGGCCGCGCACAATCGGCGCCAAGAGATACAGCCGCGTGCCTTCGGGCAGGGACATCACGCGGTCGACCATTTGCGTCACCGTCTGGCTTTCGATGGGCAGTCCGGTGGCGGGCGAATAGGGCACCCCAATGCGCGCATATAGCAGGCGCAGGTAATCGTAAATCTCGGTAACCGTGCCAACGGTAGAGCGCGGGTTGCGCGAGGTGGTTTTCTGCTCGATAGAGATAGCTGGCGACAGCCCGTCGATTTGGTCGACATCGGGCTTTTGCATCATTTCCAAAAACTGGCGTGCATAGGCCGAGAGGCTCTCGACGTAACGGCGTTGCCCTTCGGCGTAAATCGTATCGAAAGCCAGCGAGCTTTTGCCCGAACCCGAAAGGCCGGTAATGACAATCAGCTCATCGCGCGGCAAATCGATGGAGACATTTTTCAGGTTATGCTCGCGCGCGCCAACCACGCGGATGAGTTTGGCTTGCGGCGATTTAACGGTTTTGCGGGGCTTCTTTTGGGCGGGCATAGATATCTCTCTGTTAGGTGCCTCAAACTAGACCTTTTTTGCGATTTGGCGAACTTAGTTTTGCAGCCAAAATGGGTTTCTTGGGGGGGCAAAGCATATTCATCCACAGATTAGCCAAGCGGGGGCGCCGCCAGACTAGGTATTTGCCGGCGAGTCATCTAGATTATGGGAACAATGAGGAGAAAAAATCATGGCTGGAAGTGTCAATAAAGTAATTTTAGTAGGCAACCTAGGCGCCGACCCAGATGTGCGTAGCACCAAAGACGGTCGCCCGATTGTCAATCTTAGCATCGCGACAAGTGAAAGCTGGCGCGATAAAAGCTCGGGCGAACGCCGCGAGAAAACCGAATGGCACCGTGTGGTGATTTTCTCGGAAGGCCTTTGCCGCATCGCCGAGCAATATCTGAAAAAAGGCGCCAAAGTTTACCTCGAAGGCAATTTGCAAACCCGCAAATGGCAAGACGATAATGGCGCCGACCGCTATTCCACAGAGGTGGTTTTGCAAAACTTCGGCGGCGTGATGACCATGTTGGACAGCCGCAATGGCGGGGGTGATTTCCAAGCTGCGGGCAACGATTCGCCCGCCCCTGCACTGGCTTCG
>JAQWIP010000019.1 GCA_029248825.1 Alphaproteobacteria bacterium
GCAAGCCTCGGGCGAAACGCAAATCCAAATCCAAATCCAAATCCAAATCCAAGGGAGCTAAATAATGGCTGGCTTCTTGGTCAATGCATCGCTTATCGCGCTTCTGGCGCTGATTGCCATTCTGGCTTTGCGTTTGCATCGCCTGTTTGCCGTGGTCATGTTATCGGGTGCGTTTTCTCTGGTCGCCGCCTTGCAATTTGTGGTGCTGGATGCCGTGGATGTGGCTTTCACCGAAGCCGCCGTGGGCGCCGGCATTTCGACAGTTCTGGCGCTGGCCACTTTGTCGCTTTTGCCAGCCGAAGAAAAACCGCATTCCATTTCTTTGGTTCCCGCTTTTCTGGCCACGCTCACGGGGCTGCTATTGGCGGTGGCGGTAACGGATTTGCCAGACTTTGGCGATGCCAAAGCGCCGATACATAATCATGTCGCGCCCGAGTATATTGTTGGCAGCGAGCAAGCTATCGGCGTGCCAAATATCGTTACCTCGGTACTGGCCAGCTATCGCAGCTTTGATACATTCGGCGAAACGCTGGTGGTCTTCACGGCGGCTTTGGCGGTACTACTGATTATTGGCGGCTATACGCGCACGCCGCAAAAGCCGAAAAAAGCCAAACGTAAATCGAGAGGAGGCCGCAATGCAGGATGATGTCGTCATTCGAGTGGTCGCCAAAGTGATGATACCCGCCGTCATGCTGTTTGCGCTTTATGTGCAGTTTCATGGCGACTATGGGCCTGGCGGTGGCTTTCAAGCGGGGGTTATTTTTGCCTCGGCTTTTGTTCTCAATGCGGTCGTCTTTGGCCTCAACAAAGGCCGCCATGTTTGGCCTGCCCGATATAATTTGATGGGTATTTGCGGCGGCGTGTTGATTTATGGACTTACCGGGGTCGGTGGCATGGTGTTGGGCGAGAATTTCTTGAACTTCAACGTGCTGTCCAGTGACCCGATTGCTGGCCAGCATTTGGGCATTCTTTTGGTTGAATTTGGCGTCGGGCTGACCGTGGCCGCAGTGATGGTTATGTTGTTCTTCACTTTCGCGGGGCGCACGGCGCATTTGCGATTGCTGTCGAAATCGGACGCGCATGAGCGCAAAATTTCCGCTTCAAAGAAGAGGCGAAAATGATCGTAATGACCGACCAGCTTTTAGGCCAATGGAATTATTACCTTGTCATCATCTTGATGATGATCGGCTTTTATGGCGTCATCGCGCGCGGCAATATGGTGAAGAAAATCGTCGGGCTGAATATTTTTCAGACCTCGGTTTTCATGCTCTATATCTCCATGGGCAAAGTGGCCGAAGGCAGCGCCCCTATTTTAACGGGCGACCCCACAACGGTCTATTCCAACCCTTTGCCGCATGTGCTTATTCTCACCGCCATTGTAGTGGGCGTCTCTACCACGGCCGTGGGCTATGCGCTGATCATTCGCATTCAAGAGAGCTTCGGCACAATTGAAGACGACGATATTATTGCCCAGCTAGATGATGAGGAAGAAACCGCATGATGCAGCACCTTCCTATTTTGCAAGTTCTTCTGCCGCTTCTCGCAAGCCCTTTCGCAGCCCTTCTGCGCGGGCGCGATGTTGCGTGGGGGCTGACTTTTGTCACCACCGGACTTGCCTTTCTAATTTCCATCGCCCTGTTTTTCCAGCAGCGCGCCATCGGCGAGACGATGATTTATGAGCTTGGCAATTGGGCCGCGCCCCTTGGCATTGTCTATGTCATCGATGCAGCCAGCGCGCTGGTTTTGCCCGTCATTAGCGGCATTGGCTTTATCGCCACTTTGGCGGCGCGCCAATTGGTTGCGGCCGAGATTGACGCGCGCGACCATGGCCTTTTTTATGCCGCTTGGCTGCTGACCATCGCTGGCATGATGGGTCAGGTGACCACGGGCGATGCGTTTAATATTTTCGTTTTCCTCGAAATCTCGTCGCTTTCGGCCTATGCGCTGGTGGCCATGGGCGCGGGGCGCGACCGGCGCGCGCTGCCGGCGGCGTTTAATTATCTCATCCTAGGAACTGTCGGCGCCACTTTCTATGTCATCGGGCTGGGGCTGCTATACATGCTGACTGGCACGTTGAACTTGGCCGATTTGGCCGAGCGCCTGCCCCATGTCGAGGAAACCCGCGCCGCCTTTACCGCCATGGCGTTCATCGCGCTGGGGCTGTTTTTAAAAATGGCGCTCTTCCCCTTGCACTTCTGGTTGGTGCCAGCCTATGCACATGCGCCCTCGGCGGTGACCGCGCTGATGGCCTCTACCGCCACCAAGGTTTCGGTCTATGTGCTTATCCGCCTGATTTTCGGCGTCTTTGGCGTTGAGTTCCCTGGCCTTGCCGATGCCGTGGGGCTATTGGTTTTGACGCTCGGCATTGCAGGCGCTTTCGTTGGCACTTTGGCGGCCATCGTCGAGACGGATTTGAAAAAACTATTCGCGCAATCTTCCATCGCGCAATTGGGCTATATGGCCATCGGCATTGGCGCCATGAGCGCAACGGGTTTGGCGGCGGCTTTCTTACATTTGTTCAATCACGCGCTGATGAAGGGCGCTTTGTTTTTGGCCATCGGCATGATTGCCGCGCAAGCTGGACGCGCCACGATGGGAACCATTCAAGGCGCGGGAAAACAAATCCCCATCACCATGACGGCGATTTTATTCGGCGGTTTGGCGCTTATCGGCGTGCCGCTTACGGCTGGCTTTATTTCCAAATTATATCTCATCCGCGCCCTATTGGAGCAGAACTTCTGGCTCTTGGCCGGACTTACCTTCATCAGCTCGGCTTTGGCTTTGGCCTATGTTTGGAAAATCATCGAAGCCGCGTGGCTGCAACCGCGCCCGAATGGCGCGCCCGTTTTGCGCGAGACGGCCAGCCAATATATTCCGGCTTGGATTATGGTCGTCGCCACGCTCGGCTTTGGCATTTACGCCACGCCGCTCGTCGAGGCCGCTTTTGCGGCGGCGCATGTGTTTATTCCCTCGGTTGCGGGGGCTAATTAATGTCGGCTGAAAATCTTATTTATACGCTGCTCAGCCTGCCGCTTTTGGCTTCGGCGTTGGTTTTACTGTTTCGCAATCAGCCGAATTTGCGCGATGGCCAAGCCGTCTTGCTCGGGATTATCAGCGCCGGTGCCGCGTTTCAGCTTTATCTTTTGCCCACGGGCGCCAGTCTGACGCTGCTTGAGCTTGCCCCTGGCTTGACCTTGAGCTTCACGCCAGAGCCTTTGGGCAAATTATTTGCACTGGTCGCTGGCACGCTATGGCCTTTGGCAACGCTTTATACCATCGGATATATGCGCGGCGCCAAAGAGAAGAACCACACGCGCTTCCTGTTCTTCTACGCCGTGGCCATTCACGCCACTATGGGCATCGCGCTATCGGGCAATTTATTGACGCTATTTGTGTTCTACGAAATGCTAACTTTCTCCACCTATCCGTTGGTGACCCATAAGGGCGACGAAGCGGCTTTGAAGGCGGGGCGCGTCTATCTGGGCATTTTGGTTGCCAGCTCCATCGTCTTCTTACTGTTTGGGGTCATCGGCGTTTGGGCGATGGCTGGCACGCTCGACTTTGTTTCGGGCGGCATTTTGGCGGGCAAAATAGACCCTTTCTATGTGCCGGCTCTCTTGGCGTTATTTGCTTTCGGCATTGGCAAGGCGGCGCTGATGCCACTGCATCGTTGGTTGCCAGCGGCCATGGTCGCGCCCACGCCCGTCAGTGCTTTGCTGCACGCTGTGGCGGTGGTGAAAGCGGGCGTGTTTACCGTCTTGAAAGTCGGTGTCTATATTTTCGGCATTGATTTCTTGAAAGAAACCGGCGGCAGCGAATGGCTGGTTTGGGTTGCGAGTTTCTCTATTCTGGCCGCCTCGATTGTCGCCATGACCAAAACCAATTTAAAGGCACGACTGGCCTATTCTACCGTCAGCCAATTGGGCTATATCGTCATGGGCATGGCGCTGGCCACCCCATTTGCGGCCTCAGGCGCGGCTTTGCATATTGCCGCGCACGGGGCGGGCAAAATTACTTTGTTCTTCTGTGCAGGCGCCATTTATGTCGCCCATAAACGCACCGACATCCAAGACATGAACGGGCTGGGCCGCACCATGCCGATTACCTATACGGCGTTTGCCTTGGCCGCTTTGTCGATTATAGGCGTGCCGCCTTTGGCTGGCGCTTGGTCTAAGTTCATGCTGATGGGCGGCGCGCTCGACAATGGTTATCTCTTGGTGCTGGGCGTCTTAATGGTGTCGTCGCTGTTAAACTTGGTTTACCTCGGCGAGATTGTTATTCGCGGTTTCTTCGCGAACCCGACCCGCAAACTCAAGGGCGTGCAAGAAGCCCCCCTCACCATGCTCTTGCCCCTATCGATGACCGCGCTTTTATCGCTGGCGCTGTTTTTCGCCATCGACCTATTCATTATAGATTTTGGAGGCTAGGCATGGCGAAACCGAGACCAACCAAATTCACATCGGCTAACGGGCTGCGCCTTTTGTTGGCGCTGGCCGCTTTTCTGCTGCTGGCCGAAGTCTTCGTGCATCGCCACGCCTATTTTGCGCTCGAAGCCTTGCCTTTGTTTTTTGCCGCGTTTGGCTTTCTCGCCTTCCTCGTCCTTATCGCTGTTAGTTGGCTGGTCGCCAAATGGGTCACCCGCTCGGCCGATTATTACGATACGCCAGAGGGAGACGCCTAAATGGTCGATGTGCTGCTTTCCATTCCTGGGCTTCTTCTGATTGTCGGCGCGCTGCTTGTGCCTATGCTGCCGCATGCGCCGCGCCAAGCCTATATGTTGGCGCTCATCGCTGGGTCTGGATATCTGACTTTCGGCATTGAGACGGGCGTCCATGTAACCGCAACTTTGGGCGGATTGGATCTCATTCTGGTGCGCGCCGAGGCGATGACCAAACCTTTCGCCTTGGTGTTTCACCTCGCCGCCGCACTCAATGTTTTTTACGCCATGCATGACGCCAATAAATCGACACCGACCGCCGGATTGGCCTATGCGGGCGCGGCCATTGCGGCACTCTTCGCTGGCGATTTCCTTACCCTCTTCTTGTATTGGGAGCTGACCGCCGTGACTTCGGTTTTCTTGGTTTTGGCAGGCACGGGCGCGCGCAGGCTTGGCGCCGCCATGCGCTATTTGCTGATGCAAGTCGGCTCGGGCGTGGTGCTATTGGCGGGCGCGGTTTTACTTTGGCGCGACGGCACCGGCCTGACGCTGCAAGCGCTGGATGCGCTGACCCCCGCAGGCCTTTGCGTGCTGCTGGCCTTTGGCATTAAAGCCGCTTTCCCGCTGGTCAACGGCTGGTTGCAAGATGCCTATCCCGAAGCCTCGCCCAGCGGCACGGTCATGCTCTCGGCTTTCACCACCAAATTGGCGATTTACATGTTGGCCATTTGCTTTGCAGGCTTTACGCCGCTGATTTACATCGGCGTCGCGATGGCCGTCTTGCCGATTTTCTTCGCCGCCATGGAAACGGATTTGCGCCGTGTGCTGGCCTATTCGTTGAACAATCAATTAGGCTTCATGGTCATCGGCATTGGCATTGGCACCGAGCTGGCCTTGAACGGCACGGTGGCACATGCTTTCGCCAGCACGATATATCAGGGACTTTTGTTCATGGCGCTTGGCGCGGTTTTGCATCGCACCGGCACGGCCAAAGCCACCGAGTTGGGGGCTTTGGCAAAATCCATGCCGCTAACAGCGATTTTCTGCTCGGTCGGCGCGCTGTCGATTATCAGCTTCCCGCTGCTCTCTGGCTTTGTGACCAAATCCTTGACCCTCGGCGCGGTTGCCAAAGAGGGTTATTTTTGGGTCTGGCTGGCAATGGTTTTTGCCACGGTCGGCGCCGTGCAGCATGTCTTTATCAAGGCGGTCTATCTGCCTTTCTTCGGCCCGTCCCGCAAGCGGCTGAAAGCCAAAGAAGCGCCCCTTGGCATGTTGGTCGCCATGGGCGGCGCCAGTGCGCTTTGCTTGGGCATCGGGGTCTATCCCGAACCGCTTTATGCGCTGCTGCCCTATGGCGCGCGCTATGACGTTTGGAAAGCGGGCTATGTTTTGGGCGAGCTGCAATTACTGGTCTTTGCAAGCCTCGGCTTTGTTGTTTTGTCTTGGCGCGGCGTTTACCCTGCGCCCATCGACACGACGGTTTTGAACACGGATTATCTTTTCCGCCGCGCGCTACCCCGCGCCACTCTGGCCATTGCGCGCCCTGTTTTGCGGGTCTGGTTTGTGGTTTTGGGTGGCCTGAAACGCGGCGTTTTGCAGACCCTAAAAATCAGCGAACAAGCCAGTCGCGAAAGCGGCCTAGTATCGGGCATTGCTTCCATCGGTGCGGCGGCGGGTATTTTCCTCGCCATGTTCGCGCTGATGCTCATTCTTCGCCAAGTCATGTAAAAAAAAGGGCGCTCCGAAGAGCGCCCTAAATCGTCTATCTGGGTTTGGCGACTAAAGTCCCAAAACAGCTTTCGCGATGATGTTACGCTGAATTTCATTCGACCCCGCATAGATAGAAGTCTTGCGAACGTTGAAATAAATCGGCGTAATCGGCGCGGCACCGGCCATGCCGATATCGCTTTCATTGGTCGAGGCCAATGTGTCTTCGACAAATGGCAGACCATATTGACCAATCGCTTGCATGGCCAATTCCGACACATCTTTTTGCAGCTCTGTGCCGCGTGTCTTCAGCATCGACGAAGAACCCGGGCCGATGTTATCGCCGGCGCTGACATCTGAGAAGATGCGCAACTCGGTGGCTTCCATCACCATGACTTGCTGCTCGAGGTTTGCCAATCGGGCGCTGAAGTCTGAGTTTTCAATCAGCGCTGCACCATCGGACTGCACTTCACTGGCAATCGAGCGCACTTTACCCAAGGTGCGGTTTAGGCCGCCCGAATATGGGTTGCCGCGTTCAAATTCGAGCAGATATTTCGCACAAGTCCAGCCTTCGTTGAGATTGCCGACGAGATTTTCTTTTGGTACTTTCACATCTTCAAAGAACACTTGGTTAATCTCTTGCTGGTCTTTGGCAGGGCCGTCCAGCGTAATCAACGGAGCCACGCTCACGCCTGGTGTGTTCATGTCGATGAGCAAGAAAGAAATACCTTGCTGGCGTTTGCCTTCATTCGATGTCCGCACGAGGCAGAAAATCATATCGGCGTGTTGCGCCATGGACGTCCAAATTTTCGAACCATTGCACAGAAAATGATCGCCCTTATCTTCGGCTTTCATTTGCAAAGACGCCAAATCGGAACCCGAACCTGGCTCAGAATACCCCTGACACCACCAAACATTGGAGGCCAGAATATCTGGCAGATATTGAGCTTTTTGCTCTTCGGTGCCAAATTTCATAATCACCGGCGCCACCATCGTCATGCCGAATGGAATGGTATGCGGCGCGCCGGCTGCTTCCATTTCATGCGTGTAGATGAATTTTTGCGTTGGCGTAAAACCGGCCCCGCCATGTTCGACTGGCCAATTTGGCGCAGCCCAGCCTTTGGCATGCAAACGCTTTTGCCACGTTATATGCGCTTCCTTCGAAATGTAACCATTCTTGGAACGCTCACATTCGCGCACGATATCGGGGGTGAAAGCTTCTTTAATAAATGCGCGCACTTCTTCGCGAAACGCATTGTCTTCTGCACTATAACTCAGGTCCATAACGGCCTCCTAACCAATCATTTTCACAGGCACAACCTCTGGCGCGCCTGCCATTACACCGCCGCCCAAAGGCGCGGCTGCCGCGCCAAAGGCGGCCGATTTACCATGCACCTTACGCGCATCGAGATTTTCATACTGCTCCATCACCCGATAGGTGGTGGCGTCCGCTTCGTCTTGGCACAAGTCATATTGCAATGTGCCTGGCTCATCGGCTTTCACGGCGGCTTGCATATTGGCAAACGCAGCTTCAAATTCAGCTTGCTTTCCGTCTACCACTTTCAGCGTGGCTACATATCCTACTTTCATCGGTCTCTCCTATTGGTTTTACGATTATTTATCTTGATACTCCGCCGACCGCTTCTCCAGCATGGCCGACACTGCCTCTAAATGATCTTCGCTCACATGCATGAGCGCTTGTGCGTTGGCTGACATTTCCATCACGGTTTCAAATCCACTGGTCTGACCATGGCGCATAAGGCGTTTGGCCGCGCGCAGAGATTCGCCACTTTGGCGGACAATGTCTGTGGCCATATCATGGGCAGTTTCTAGCAATTTGTCATCTGAAACCACTTGCGACACAAGACCCCAGTCCAGCGCCATCTCGGCCGAAACAATATTGCCCGTGAACAATAGCTCAGAGGCGCGTGCATGGCCGATGATGCGCGGCAATAACCAAGCCCCGCCATCGCCCGGAATCAGACCGATTTTTAAAAAGGTCGCGCCAAAAATCGCTTTTTCCGACGCAATCCGCATATCGCACAGGCAAGCCACATCATTGCCCAAGCCAATGGCTGCGCCATTGACCGCAGCAATGGCCGGCACTTCTAGCCCCCAAAGGCTTTTGACAATTTGATGAATGCCGCGACGATAGCCATCGGCGACATGCATGGCTCCGCCTTCGAAAGGGCCTTCGCGCTTTTGCATGGCTTTGATATTGCCGCCAGCCGAAAAGGCCGACCCCGCGCCCGTCAAAATGACACAGCGGATATTTCTATCGGCGTTGATTTTGGCGATCGTGTCAAAAAAAACCTGACCATCCCCCGGCTCGCCCAATGCGTTGCGCATATCGGGCCGGTTGATGGTCAGGGTAACAATGTGTCCCTGCTGGGAAACCTCCAGCATGGTCATAGATTAGGCCGAAGCAAAACGCTTCAGATGGTGATCGACATTGCCAAATTGGGTGTCAATAACCGTCAAACGCTTGAAGTAATGGCCGACGCTCAGCTCTTCTGTCATGCCCATACCGCCGTGCAATTGCACCGCTTCTTGACCGACAAAACGACCGGATTTACCGATTTGAACTTTGGCGCCCGACGAGGCTTTCTTGCGCTCGTCTTCGCCTTCGCTCAGTTTCATGTTGACCATATAGGTCATGGAAACCGACTGCTCATATTCCATGAACATATCGACCATACGGTGCTGCAACACTTGGAAGCTGCCGATGGGCACGCCGAACTGTTTGCGGGTTTTGCAATATTCAACCGTGGCATCATTCAGCGATTTCATGTGACCCAAGCTCTCGGCGCAAATGGCGCCAATGCCGTGATCCAAGGCTTCTTCGAGAATGCTAAGGCCTGTGTCCGCCGAGCCGATGAGGGCATCGCCAGAGACGGCTACATTTTCAAAAGTCACTTCGCTGGCACGGTTGCCATCGACGGTTGGGTAGTCTTGCGTCGAGACGCCAGCTGCCGATTTGTCGACGATGAACAGGCCAATGCCGTTCGTGTCGCGCTGCTCGCCCGAAATACGAGCCGAGACGATGAGCTTATCCGCCCAAGGCGCGGCAGCGACAACGGCTTTCGTGCCGTTCAAAACATAGCCTACACCGTCAGCTTTGGCCGAGGTCAAAACATCGGCGGCATTGAAGCGGCTTTGCGGCTCGCTATAGGCCAAGGCCCAAATGTTTTCGCCACCCAAAATACCTGGCAGATTGGCTTCTTGTTGGGCTGGCGATGCGTGACGGCTCAAGATGCCCCCGCACAAAACAACGGTTGGCAAATAGGGTTCGACCACCAGACCGCGGCCCAGCTCTTCCATGATTACCATAATGTCGATGGGGCCGCCGTCGAGGCCGCCGAGTTCTTCCGAAAACGGCGCGGCCAAAAGACCCAATTCAGCAAATTGACCCCAAATATCGCGGCTCATGCCTTCTTCGCTACGGACGATTTTCATCCGGCTATCGAAATCATAATTATCTTGAACGAAGCTCTGCACCATGTTGCGGAGCAGGGTTTGTTCTTCTGTAAAGCTAAAATCCACTTTGTAATTCCTTCTCTAAATGTGTGGCGAGACTAAAGCCCCAGCACCATTTTGGCAATAATATTGCGCCGAATTTCGTTCGAACCGCCATAAATAGAGGTTTTTCTTGTGTTAAAGTAGGTTTGCGACACGCCTTCGGCATGATCGGGGCCAATCGACAGATAATTATCGCCACGGTCAAGCTGTGGAACCCACGGCGAGGCGTAATTGCCAACCGCTTCCATCGTCAACTCGGTAATCCGTTGCTGGATTTCTGTGCCTTTAATTTTAAGAATCGAGCTTTCCGGACCCGGGCCTTGACCCTTACTTTCCGACGCCAAAGTGCGCAGCTCCGTATATTCCAAAGCCGTCAAATCGATTTCCAGCTCGGAGATTTTGCGCGCAAAAGCAGAGGATTCCAAAAGCGGCGCGCCATCTTCGAGTTCGCCACGCGCGATTTCACGCAGACGGTCGATGGCTTTTTTCGAGCGAGCCACGCCCGCAATGCCCGAACGCTCATTGCCCAGCAAGAATTTGGCAATCGTCCAACCTTTGTCTTCTTCGCCAACCAAATGTTCGGCTGGCACCCGCACGTCTTCGAGGAAGACTTCATTGACTTCATGGCCGCCATCAATGGTGATGATTGGGCGCACCGTAATGCCGGGTGTGTTCATGTCGATGAGCAAGAAGGAGATGCCCGCTTGCGGTTTGCCTTCGGTGCCTGTGCGCACGAGGCAGAACATCCAGTCGGCGTGTTGCGCCAGAGTTGTCCAGATTTTATGACCGTTGACGATGTAATCATCGCCATCGCGCACGGCACGGGTTTTCAAACCAGCAAGGTCAGAGCCAGCGCCTGGCTCGGAATAGCCTTGGCACCACCAAGTCTCGCCAGATTTAATGCCGGGCAGTACCCAATCTTTTTGCGCTTGGTTGCCGAACGTGTAAATCACCGGCCCCAACATGGCGACGCCAAAGGG
>JAQWIP010000064.1 GCA_029248825.1 Alphaproteobacteria bacterium
ATCGCCGGCGCCTTCGTTCATCAGCCGGGCCATCAGCATCGAGAGGCCAGATTTGCCAGTTTGGCCTGCTTGCCCGCGCAAGCCACACCCCGTGTGCAAGAGGTGAGCTTGCGCGATCTCTCGGCTTGGTTGGTTAGCGACACGAGCCTGCCGATTTTCACTTTAGAGATGGCTTGGCAGGGTGGCTCGGCCACAGACCCGGATGGCAAATCTGGCCTCTCGATGCTGATGGCCCGGCTGATGAACGAAGGCGCCGGCGATAGCCCCGCCAAAGCCTTTCAACAAGCGCTTGCCGATAAAGCCATTTCGCTCAGCTTTAATGCGGGGCGCGATGCGGTGACGGCAAAATTGCGCTGCCTAAAACGCTATCAAGACGCCTGCCTTGGGTTGTTGAAATCAGCCCTGACCGCGCCGCGCTTTGACGCCGAAGCGGTGGCCCGCATGAAGCAAGAACAAAGCAGCGCGATTTTGCGCGCGCAACAAAGCCCGGGTGCGCTGGCCAGTTCGGCGTTCATGGAAATGGCCTTTGGGGCGCATCCCTATGGTCGCGCTAAAGATGGCACGCAAAGCTCGCTAGAGGGGCTAACGCGGGAGGATATTCGCACGCAGTATCAAAACACTTTTGCCCGCGATAATCTTAAGCTCGCCCTGGTCGGAGATATGACGCGCGCCCAAATGCGGCGTCTGATGCGTGATGTTTTCCCCGCCCTGCCCGCCCACAGCAAATTGCCGCGCGTGGTCGATACGGTAGCGACGCAAGGCCCTAAAACCCGCCATATCGAGAGGCGCGGGCCGCAAACCAGCGTCACCTTTGGCCATCGCGGCATTGCCTATGCGGACGCGTTGTTTTTCCCCGCCTTTGTGATGAATTCCATTCTGGGCGGCTCGGGATTTTCGTCGCGCCTGACCGAAGAAGTGCGCGAAGCGCGGGGGCTGGCCTATTCGGTTTACAGTTATTTTCTCTCCCTCGAGCATAGCGAATTATGGCTCGGCTCGGTGGCCAGCGACAATAAAACCACGCAGCAAGCGCTCGATGTCATTCGCGCAGAAATGCGCCGCATCGCCCGAGACGGGGTGGATGAAGCCCGCCTCAAAGCCGCCAAAACCTATATGACGGGCGCCTATGCTTTGCGTTTCGATAGCGGTGCTAAAATAGCTCAACAGCTCATCGGCGTGCAGCTTTCTGGCTGGCCGATGAGCTATTTCCAAACCCGCAATTCGCGCATTGAAGCGGTGCGGGTGGAGGACATCCAAGCCGCCGCGCAACGGCTTTTGGCCGATGAATTGCTGCTGGTATCTGTTGGCCAGACGCGCGTCTCGCTTGCGAAGCCGCGCTAAAGGTCTTAGCCTTCGCCCATGTTCTTTTTTCCCATCCGAGATGACAACCCAACGCGCGCGCGGCCGCTGATTTCCTATCTTGTGCTGACGCTTTGCATGAGTGTTTTCTTCTGGCAAATCTCTTTGGGAGAGGCGCAACGCGAGGCTATTTTAGCTTTCGGTATGGTGCCTGTGCGCCTGTTTGCCCCCGAGGTCGCTTATGGTTTGCCCAATGCGATACCGGCTTGGATGACGTTGATTAGCTCGATGTTTTTACACGGCGGCTTTATGCATCTGGCGGGCAATATGCTGTATCTGTGGATTTTCTCCGACAATGTGGAAGACAGTATTGGGCGGCGAAATTTCGTTATTTTCTATCTTCTCTGCGGCATTGCGGCGGCGCTCTCGCAGGCTTTTGTCAACGTGCGCTCCGACATTCCGATGATTGGTGCCAGCGGCGCCATTGCGGGTGTTTTGGGCGCTTATTTGCTGCTGCATCCGCGCGCCAATATTCGTTGTTTAATCGGCTTTTTCATCTTTTTTCGGATGATTAACGTGCCGGCCTTTCTGGTGCTTGGCGGCTGGCTTGGGCTGCAATTCATGAGCCTTGGGCAAGTCGGCGATGGCGGCGGCGTGGCCTATTGGGCGCATATTGGCGGCTTTCTGGCTGGCATGGCGCTGATTCCGTTTTTCAAAAAACCGCATGTGAAGTTATTTGCCAAGCCTGTCAGCCGCGCCTTTCAAGTGCAGGGGGTGGCGAGCCATATTCCTCAGGTCGGTGAACCCCTGCGAAAAAATCGCCCGCAAGAGCACCCGTGGCAAAAATAACCCGCGCGCCCAAAGCTGTCGAATTAGGCTGAAACCCCGCCCATCTAGTGATATATTAAGCCTCTGGTTTTGAGGAAATATCGTGCGGGTTTTGTTGCGTTTACAAAATTATCTATTGCCTTTGGCCGTCCTTTTCGTGGGCGTGGCCTTGCAATTACTGCAACCCTATCCCATTGAATTTGTTCGAAATATCGTATTTGACCAATATAATCGCTGGCAACCGCGCGTCGAGACCAATGACTTGGTTGTGTTCGTCGATATTGATGAAGCTAGTTTGAAATCCATCGGCCAGTTTCCGTGGCCGCGCAGTGTGTTTGCCGAGCTGGTGGACAATATGCACGCGCATGGCAGTGCGGCGATTGCCTTTGACGTTTTATTCACCGAGCCCGACCGCACGGCACCGAGCGAAATTTTGCCTGTTTGGCAAACGCTTCGCCGCCACGCCAATAGCGAAACTTGGGCGGCGCTACAGGCCGATATTGAGGCGCAAATCTCCAGCCCCGACGATGCTTTGGCGCGCGCCATTGCCGAGGCGCCCGTGGTATTGGCGACCATGATGAATGACGATGTGCGCAGTCTGCCCGACCCCAAAGCGGGAATCGCCGTGCGCGCCCATAGCGCCAGTTCTCTCGATGACTCGCTCGACCCGATGCGCGGCGTGCCAAAATCGCAATTCGCCATCGCCAATCGTGAGGTCTTGCACAAGAGCGCGGTGGGTTTGGGCGCCATTAATGCGCGCATTGATAAAGATGGGATTATTCGCCGCGCCGGCCTTTTATACCGCGCGGGCGAGCATGTTTACCCCAGCCTATCTCTGGAGACCTTGCGGGTTGCCCAAGGGGCTGGCTCGATTGCCTTGCGCGCCTCGGATGTGCGCGGCGAAGGCGCTTACACATCTGGCTTTGGCTTATCGCGCCTCAAAGTAGGGCAAATTATTGCCCCCATTGAACCCGATGCCAGCTTACGGATTTATTATGCGCCCAGCAGCTCCATTGCCACCATCTCGGCGCAGGATATTTTACGCGCCGATTTCGAGCCGCAAAAATTGGCCGGAAAAATTGCCTTCATCGGCACCAGCGCCGCTGGCCTGAAAGACATTCGCGCCACCCCCCTCAACCCCGCCACCCCCGGGGTGGAAGTGCATATTCAAACCGTGCAGCAATTGATCTCTGGCACGTTTTTACTGCGTCCCATTTGGGTGCAATCCTTGGAAGGCTTGGCCACTTTAGTTATAGGCGTTGTGCTGATTTTTATGGTGCAGCGGTTCTCGCTCGTGCCGAGTATTTTATTTTTACTGGTCACCATGTCGGCAGCTATGGGGTTTTCTTGGTATCAATTCTCCAGCCAGCTATTGCTGGTCGACCCCGCCACGCCGAGCTTGACGGCTTTTATTACGTTTTTAACCGCCGCGTTTCTGCACTTTTTAGAAACCGCGCGCGAACGCCGCGAAGTTCGCAATGCGTTTCAATATTATTTGGCGCCCGATATGGTGGAGCAAATCGCCAGCAATCCGGAAAAGCTAAAACTGGGCGGCGAGACCCGCAATTTGACCATTCTGTTTGCCGACATCCGTGGCTTCACCAGCATCTCCGAGACGTTTTCCGAGGCGCCAGAAAAGCTAACCCATGTCATCAATGCGTTTTTGACGGGCATGTCGCAGGTCATTCAAACCAACTCTGGCACGATTGATAAATATATCGGCGATAATATTATGGCCTTTTGGAACGCCCCCGCCGAGGTGGAAGACCATGCCTATGCCGCCGTTCACACCACATTAGAGATGAAAACTGCGCTCGCCCAAGTCAATGCCGATTTACAAGGCGACCCGTTTTTAGACGGCTGGCAGGGCGAAATTCGGATTGGCATTGGGCTTAATTCGGGCGCCACATTGGTCGGCAATATTGGTTCCGACCAGCGGTTTAATTATTCGGTGATGGGCGATGTGGTAAATATTGCCTCGCGCCTCGAAGGCCAAACCAAAGATTATGGCGTGCTGACTTTAATCGGGGAAAGCACCTACCAACAGGCGGCGGCCAGCATGGCGGCGGGCAAGCCAGATATCGCCTGTTTGGAATTAGACCTCATCGCCTTGAAAGGCAAAATCTTGCCCGAGCGGATTTATGCCGTCTTGGGCGACACAGACTATGCCAGCTCGCCCCGCTTTCACGATTTGCAAACAGCACATGGCGAGCTATTGCACCTCTATCGGAGCCAAGATTGGCAAGGCGCCCGCGCGCTAGCCGATAGGCTTGGCGAAACTTATGACGAGATGGCGAATTTTTACCAAATGTTAACCCAGCGCATTCAAACCTATCAAGACACGCCACCGGGCGAAGATTGGGATGGCCATTATATTGCGTTAAGTAAATAGCGCCGAGGCTTGGGAAGAGAGAGAACGAAGATGAAATTGACTTTTTGGGGAACGCGCGGCTCTTTGCCGATGAACACGCCAGAGCATCGCATTTTTGGCGGCAATACCTCTTGTGTCAGCGTGCAGGCGGGCAACAATCAGGTGATTTTTGATGCTGGCTCTGGCCTCATCCACCTTGGCTCGCAATTGATGGCGCAAGATGCGCGCGAGATAGATATTTGCTTTTCGCATTTCCACTCTGACCATATTTGCGGCTTTCCGTTTTTTAAACCGTTTTTCAACCCCAAGGCCAAGGTTCGCTTGCATAGTTTTGGCATTGCCGAGGCGACGCTTTATGACGCTTTGACCAGCTATTTAAGTCGGCCGATATTTCCCATCAGCCTGGATGATTTTCAGGCCAAGGTAGACTTTATTCATCACCCCGATGGTGAGGCGCTGGAGATTGGCGACATTGGCGTGCAGGCGCTCGAAATTCCCCATCCGGGTGGCGCCCACGCGCTGAAAGCGCAAGCCGATGGCAAATCTTTCGTCTATGCCACCGACACGGAACATATTATCGACCAGCCCAATCAGGCGCTCATCGCGTTTTTGCACCAGGCCGATATGGCGGTCTATGATTGCACCTTCGACGATAGCGAATTTGAACAGCGCCGTGGCTGGGGGCATTCGACTTGGCAAGAGGGTCTGCGCTTGGCCGAGGCGGCGCAGGTGAAAAAATTCGGCATTTTTCATCACGACCCCGATCGCAGCGACACCGCCCTCACCGAAATTGAAACCCGCGCTCAAACGATTTTGCCCCATAGCTTTGTGACCCGCGACTTTATGCAACTCGAGGTTTAACTTTAGGCGTGAGAATCATATCGAATTCGCCTATTTTGAAGACACAGGAGCCAGACTTATGGATTTCGATCGACTAAGCAGAATTTTCGCCCGCATGATGGATGAAAATGGCGCGCTATATTCCGCCGGCGGTATCGCCGTTTTGGCTCTGCTTGTTTTGGTGATTGCCTTGCGGCTTCGCAAATCCAAACGCGCCAAACTGGCCGGCCAAGCCCAAAGCGCCTCTGCCTCGAAAGTAATGGCCAGCGAAGCCATTATTGACGACGACATAGAAATGACCATGGAACTAGAAGAGACCCCGACGGCAGAAGACCTTGTGGCTTTTGAGCTAGACACGTCTGCGCCGCAAGCGCCCGATATGCATATTGGCGAGGATATGGACGGCGTCGATGATTTGGACGACATCACCATTCCCAAAGTAGGGCAAGCGCCGCCGCCACAGAAATCGCGTTTTTTCAGCGCCGCTTGGCTGCACAAAGAAACCAAAACCGCGCCCGCTTCCGGTTTGGCCGATGCCTCGCAAATGGGCGATGCACCCGCCCCCGAAGACAGCCAAATGCGCGCCGCCGCTTCCGAATGCGCCCGCTTGGCCGAGATTGAACGAAAACTCATGGCCTTGCGCGAACTCTATGAAGCCGGCCTGATTGCGCCCGAAGTTTATGTTCTCAAGGCGCGAGAATTTGCTGCCCAAGTTGGTTAAGCAACCCGCCAGTCCCTCGCTAGCCCCAAGCGATGCGCGAGCCGGATTTTCCCTCACCGAGCTAACCAGCACGGTCGCTGTCATCGGCATTATCACCGCCGCGCTGATGGCCGTGATGAATAATCTCAACGCCCAAAGCGAACGCATGAACACGCAAACCAGCCTGCTCGCCAGCGGCGCTCAAGTGTTTAAAATGGTCGAGCCTTGGGCCGCTTTGGCCGGCGATTTGCAAAGCGCCACCGCGCTGCTGGAAGCCGATGCCCTGTCCATTCCTGCCGCCGACCAAATGACCATTTGCTTTGATAGCTCGGCCAGCCAACGCGAGCTGCGCCAATTTCGCGTGACCGACAAACGCCTGCAAACGCGCACCCGCGTGGACGCCACGTGCACACCCGATAGTTTGGATACGGGATGGGAAAACCTGACCGAGCAATTTATCGGAAGCCTGACTTTCACCCGCGCGAGCGGCAGCTCTTATTCGTTGGATGTTGTCGTCGAGCTGGAGCGCCTTGTGCCTGGCACAAATGAGATTGCCGCTATGACCATGCGCAAACGCCTGCATTTGTTTTCCATGACGCGCTATTAGGAGGCGGATGATTTGAAACTTCCTCGCCCCCCAGCGCTGCCGCCGCGTAACGACGAGGCCGGATTTGCGCTTTATTTGGCCATTGGCTTTATCGTGCTGATTAGTGTTTTGGCAGGCTCTGTCGGCACTAATTTAAACCTTCAGGCTTTGCAAGAAGCGCGCGCCATCGAAAGACGCGCCACGCTTGATAGGGCGGAAATGGCTTTGGCCGAGGCTTGGTATGAGCTGCGAACCAATTTCGACCGTTCCGCCAGCCCGCTATATTTGGTCGGGCATAGTGAAGAGTTTTCCGTCGATGTAGAGGCCGACCATGTGGCTTGCGTGGGCGCCCATGAGGGGGTTTTGACGGGCTATAAAAAATTCGACCGCGCGCCCCTATCGGGCGATAGCTATCGGCGGTTTTTCGTCAAACGCGATGGCACGCGCTATCGCCTCTATGGCTGCGGCTTTGATGGCGACAGCGTGCGTGTGGCCTATGGCGAATATCTCGATGACGGCACGCAATTAACCCTCGTGCGCGCGCGACGCTATTAAATCCTTACGGCGTTTTTAGGTCGTTATAAAACACTCGACTGCGCGTCAGCGTGCGGCCATTCGGGCTTTTGACAATCAGTGTGGCCACAAGCTCCGCGCCCGGCAGGCTGCTGGCCGCCAGCGTGAGCGTCGATTGCGCGGCGCTATAGCCATTGTCGCGGAATAAGACGCCCAGCCCCAAAGTGTCACTCGACCAATCATAGGTGCCGACACTCGGCAGGGTCTCATTGCGTTGCGCCCGCACCGCAATTTCGGTCATCACGCCATCGGCAATCATCGTCGAACGCGACACAGCCCAAGTGCTTTCCATAATCGCGCGATTGGCACCGACCATGGACAAAGTGCCAATAATACCCACCGAAATAATGGTCAGCGCGACCATGACTTCTACCAAGGAAAAGCCGCTTTGCGGGTTTGGCTTAGCGGGTTTCATAATAAGCGGCGGAGTTGATCGGCATCTCCCCCGCCTTGGGGGTGATGACTTCAGGTGCCAAGAAGATGACCATTTCTTGTGTCTTTTGCGCATCCGAACTGGTGCCGAGCAACGATGACACCAAAGGCACGCTGGTGGTGCCGGGAAGCCCATTGCGGGTTTTCGAATTATCTTCGGTAAACAGACCCGCCAGAACAATCACATCGCCCGGCGCGGCGATAAATTCGGTGTTGATTTTGCTTTGGACTTTATCCGAATTGGCATCATCGGTGACAAAGAAGTCATCGTTGAAATCGACTTTCAAACGCACATGGTCGTTCAAAGAATTAATCGTAGGCGTCACCACGAGGCTTAATTTGGCTTGCCGCTCCTGATAGGTCGTGGTCGCTTCGCCCGGCACGGTTTGCCCGCCCGGGGTCACCACAGGTGCCGAAGTGCTGATGATGGGCAAATAGCGGGTTTCGGATTTTTCAATCTGCGCTTCACAGCCGTTCAAGGCCAGAATGGTTGGACTGGAAACTTTGCGCCCCAAACTATTGCTCTCCATAAAATCAATCGTCCAACCGAGGCCGAGACGGAAATTATTCAAGGTGAAACTATTCGCCGCCGCCGCGCGATTGGCAAAATTCAGCGCGCCGCGCACGCCAAACAGACCATTGTCACGCACTTCCACCAAATCGCCATAGGCCGAGCGCACATCGGTCGGCAGGTCGGAGAAACTACTGTCGGTTTTGGCAGGCGTGCGCAAAGCATTTTCCAAACGCCCCTGCAATTGGCGCTTCCAGTCTTTCACCACATTGACCATAAACACTTCGACCAAAACCTGCTTGTCGGCTTTGTCCAAGCTCTCAATCAATGAGGCGGCCAAGTCGACATCATGTTTAAAGCCCGTCACAATAACCGTATCGGCAACCGAGGTGACGGTCGGGCGGCGAAAGCTGGCATTGGTGAAGCTGGTTTGCGGGTCTGGCGCGGCGGCTTCTGGGGGAGAAGACGATGCGGGCGCCTCGGTTGGCGCCAAATCGCTGGCCACTTCCCCTTCGAGGGTCTCTGGCAGGCTCGCCTCTTCTCCCGTCTCTTCTTCGGCTTCCGCTTTGGCTTTGTTCTGGCGCGATATATCGGCCAGACGCTCGGC